>NZ_JBEPOX010000012.1:0-147324 GCF_040547025.1 Arthrobacter sp. UYEF36 | reverse complement strand
TTCCAGAAGCATATTCTCTCCTTCGTAAAGAGGTGGGGTCTCCCCCGTCGACTACTAACAACAATAATACCCCCGGGGGTATCTTGCAAGTGGGTCCGGTCAGCCTTGCGGCTGTGCTGCCTGGGCGCGCAGGCTTGCAATGTCCAGGTTCTTGACGCCCTCAATGACCTGCTCGAGGCCGGTGGCATTGAGCGCGCCGGGCTGCGAGAAGACCAGGGTCTTGTCGCGGAAGGCCATGAGCGTGGGGATCGAGGTGATTCCCGCCGCGGCCGCCAGGGCCTGTTCGGCTTCGGTGTCCACCTTGGCGAAGACGACGTCCGGGTGCTTTGCCGAGGCCGCTTCGTAGGTGGGGGCGAACATGCGGCAGGGGCCGCACCACCCGGCCCAGAAGTCGACCAGGACAATGTCGTTGGTTTCCAGCGTTTCGGCGAGGGTTTTTTCGGTGATGTCGATGGTTGCCATGATTAGCTTCCGTTCCTCCGGGTTGTGGGGTGGGCGCTGCTGCTGTTAGGGGCGGGTCAGGTGGTCGGCAGGCCCGCGCGGGTCCACGCGATCATGCCGCCGTCCATGGTGTCTGCGGTGAAGCCGGCGGCGTTGAGGGCGTCCGCCACACGTGCGCTGCGGTTGCCACTGCGGCAGATAACGATCACGGGAACCGTGGCGTCAAGCTCGGGCAGGCGGGCCTGCAGCTCGCCCATGGGGATGTGGATTGCGCCGGGGATCATTCCCTCGGCGACTTCGAAGTCCTCGCGGACGTCCAGGACCTGCGCCTGGTTCCGGCGCTGGTCTGCTTCGGTGATGTTGATTCCTGCCATGGTGATGCCTTTCGGTTCGGGAGTGTCTGATGCTGGGCCGGACTGGTCAGACCGGCGTGGGCTGGGTGTCCTGGCTGGTGGTGCGGCTGGACCTGCGCAGCGGGCAAGCGCTGACGAAGAACCAGCAGACTGCAGCCGCGACAAGCGCAGCTCCGGCAACGCCCAGGGCGATCGGTCCGCGCAGATCCACGGGGGCCTGCTGGATAAGGACGAATGCGCCCATCACCAGCACGAACCAGCCGAAGCCCTTGCGCAGGGCCGCTTCCGGAATGCGGCCGGCCAACTTGGACCCGATCAGGGTGCCGACGATGGCGGCCGCCGTAACGGACAGCGTGATCCCCCAGTCCAGCTCCACGGTGGTCAGGTAACCGGCCAGCCCGGCGAAGGACTTCATGGCGATCACGACGAGCGAGGTTCCGACGGCGATTGCCATCGGCAGGCCGCCGAGCAGCGCCAGTGCCGGGACCACCAGGAATCCGCCGCCCGCACCGACCAGGCCGGTGACCAGGCCGACGACAAGGCCGTCGAGCAGTACGCGGAACAGCGGCAGTTCGGTGTGCTTGGGCGCCTCGTGGCCCGCGTCAGCCTTCTTCTTGCGTCCGCGGATCATGGCGATGGAGGTGGCCACCATCATCAGGGCAAACGCGATAAGCAAGATCTGGCCGGGGATGTGCCCGCCCAGGAGGCCGCCCACGAAGGCGCCGACCATGCCCGCGGCGCCGAACAGCAGGCCGGTGCGCCACATGACGCGTCCGGCGCGGGCGTGGCTGAAGACGCTGATGGCCGAGGTTACTCCGACCACGAACAGGGAGGCGGCAATCGCTTCCTTGGCTTCGAATCCGGCCACGTAGACCAGGATCGGCACAGTCAGGATGGATCCGCCGCCGCCGAGCACACCGAGCGACAGCCCGATGAGCACCGACAGGGCAAGAACGAGGATCAGCGTAGTGGTCATGAGGCCTTGGACTCCGGGGTCAGGGAACCAGCGACGGGAAACTGCAGGATGGCGGACTCACGGGTCGGCTCCTCGGCGGCCTTGTTCCAAGGCATGGCAGAGATTGCCTGGCCCATGGCGCAGGTGTTGGTGGCGGCCGAGAAGGTCAGTCCGGCACCGATGGCTCCGGCGAGGAGCCGGATCTTCGGCGAGACGAACTTGCCGCCGGCAAGGCCCAGAACCACGAGGGAACCGGCAGCAAGCCGGACCTGGCGCTCGAGGTCCCAGCGCGCCTTGCCGCGGACCACGTCGCCGCCTGCCTCAGCGAAGCCGGGGGCGCCGCCTGCCAGGACATAGGCGGTGCCGATACCCGCGCCACCCAGGCGCTGCCGGGCCTGCTCGGCCCGCGCTCCCGACTGGCAGACAAGCACGACGCGGCTGCCCAGGCGGGCGGCCAATTCGTCGGTGTGCTCGGAGAGCAACGGCAGCGGGACGTTGTAGGAGCCGCGGATGTGCATGTTTTCAAACTCGGCGGCCGAGCGGACATCGATCACGATCAGGTCCTGGTGTTCCTGGAACCAGCTGCGCAGTGTTTCCGGAGCCAGCGAGGTGACTGCCGGTGCGGCGGAGGAAGTGGGAGAGGGCGTCATGGGTGTCCTTTCGAGACGGGCTAACAACAACTGAATACCCCACCGAGTATTGCAGATACCCCTGGGGGTAGTCAAAAATACCCATGGGGGTATATCCTTGAGCATAGCCATCCCTAACTTTGGAGACACCCATGGACCTTGATTCAGCTGAACTCGCCCCCGTCATCAACCGGCTCAAGCGCGCTCAGGGACAGCTGGGGGCCGTCATCCGGATGCTGGAGGAGGGACGCGACTGCAAGGACACCGTCACGCAGTTGGCCGCCGTCTCGAAAGCGCTGGACCGGGCGGGATTCGCCATAATTGCCAGCGGCCTGGAGCAGTGCGCGGTCCGGAAGGACTCAAGCATGAGCACGAAGGACCTGGAAAAACTCTTCCTCTCCCTCGCGTGAGGCGCCGGCTGGCGCGGGCTGCCCGCAGCTTGCCGCCGGCCCGCGACTCAGGTTCCGCAGAAGGTCCGGTAGGCGCCGAAGTCCCCGGGCGCGCCGGCAGCGTACCGCTCCAGGCCGGGGCGCTCGTCGTACGGCTGGGTCACCGCGTCCAGGAGCCGCCCGAGCGGTTCCAGATCGCCGCCCGTGGCCGCGGCGAGGGCCTCCTCGACCAGGTGGTTGCGCGGGATATAAGCGGGGTTGACCCGGTCCATCGCGTCTGCGTCGGGGCCGAGGGCGCTCCAGCGCTCGGCCCACGCCTCGAAGGCGGACGGATCAGGCAACAGGGAGCGCGCAGGTCCGGTGTCGCCCCGGGCGAACGCGCTGAGGCTCCGGAAGAACAATGTGTGGTCAACCCGGCCCTGCTGGAGAAGGCTGAGCACCTCGTCCACGAGAGGCGAGGCCACGTCGTCGTCGAGCCCGTCGGGCAGACCGAGTTTCGCCGCCATGCCGGCCGACCAGGCCGCGCTGTACTGCCGGCGGAACGCGGCGAGGGACTCCTGGGCCAGGTCGACCGCCCGCTCCTGCTCGTTGTCGAAGAGGGGCAGCAGGGACTCCGCGAGCCGAGTGAGGTTCCATTCCGCCATGACCGGCTGGTTGCGGTACGAGTAGCGTCCGGTCTCGTCGATCGAGCTGTAGACCGCGGCCGGGTCGAAGATGTCCAGGAAAGCGCAGGGCCCGTAGTCGATGGTCTCGCCGGAGATGGTCATGTTGTCGGTGTTCATAACGCCATGCACAAAACCCACCAGCATCCACTGCGCCACCAGTGACGCCTGGGCGGCTACCACCGCCTGGAACAGGGCCAGATAGGGCTGCTCGGCCTCCGCGGCGCCGGGGTAGTGGCGGGCGATCGCATGATCGGCGAGGCGGCGCAGGAGGTTGGTCTCGCCCGTCGCCCGGGCGTACTGGAAGCTGCCCACGCGCAGATGACTGGAAGCGATCCGGGTGAGCACTGCGCCCGGCAGCAGGGTTTCGCGGAGCACCTGGCGCCCCGTCGCCACCACGGCGAGGGACCGGGTGGTGGGGATGCCCAAGGCGTGCATCGCTTCGCTCACGATGAACTCCCGCAGCATCGGCCCGACCGCCGCCAGGCCGTCGCCGCCGCGGGCGAACGGTGTGCGCCCGGAGCCCTTGAGGTGGACATCATGCAGGTGGCCGGACGCATCGGTGATCTCACCGAGCAGGAGCGCCCGGCCGTCGCCGAGGCGGGGGGCCAACCAGCCGAACTGATGGCCGGTGTAGGCCTGCGCCACGGGAGTGGCACCGCTGGGGACCAGATTGCCGATCAGCAGACGTACCCCGTCCGGATCCCGGAGGTAGGCGGCGTCAAGGCCCAGCTCGGCGGCCAGGGGCTCGTTGAGCACGAGGAGCCTCGGGTCGGGAGCGGTCTCCGCCTGCCAGGGGATGGCCATTTCCGTGAGCTCCCGGGCAAAGCGGCCGTCAAAGGCGACGGTTGAGTGGGCTGCGGCGGTCATACCCCCAGAATATCCTGCGGCACCTTCTCGATGGCGACCGTCTCGATGATCCTGGTCGACGGCTCACCGACCAGCGCCGGCGCCGTCACCCCGGTTTTCCACGTGTCGTTCTGCAGCCGGCCCAGGAAATCCACGGCTGCTGCCTGCGTATCGAAATCCATCTCCAGCATCACGTAGTCCTCCTGGTCAAGGGGACGCGAGATCCGGTAGGACCGCACCCCCGACGCGGCGCGGTTGAGGGGGTCACTGTCGAAGGCCCTCCTCCACATGCCGATGTCCCGGACCTGGTGTTCGATCTGCAGGGTAATCACTGGGGGCACTCCTGTCGACGGCGTGTACATGCCCAACTGTAGGCCCGGAAGGCCGCAGCGGGTAAGGCGTCCGGCAGGTGAAATTTCCGGCGTGGCCCTGCGGCCCGCCCGGGAGGGGTCCACACGTGCTCCGCGGGCGGAACACCGGGGGCTTGACAGGCCATTCGGGGGCGCGGAGCATGGCGCTCATGTGCGCAATGGCAAGCGGCACGTCCAGGAAGTCGGACCCGTGAGTCCCCGGGCTTCGACAACGGTCCGGACTGGCTCCGGCCTGGTGCTGGCGGTGCTGGCATCCAGCCAGTTCCTGATGACCCTCGACAGCTCGGTGATGAACGTGTCGATGGCCACGGTGGCTGCGGACCTGGGGACGACGATCACCGGGATCCAGACGGCGATCACCCTGTACACCCTCGTTATGGCGTCGCTGATGATTACCGGCGGCAAAGTGGGGACCATTATGGGCCGCCGCCGCGCGTTTGCCCTCGGCCTGATCATCTATGCCGCGGGCTCACTCACGACGGCGCTTGCTCCCAACCTGGGGGTGCTGCTGCTGGGCTGGTCCCTCCTGGAGGGTGTCGGAGCGGCACTGATTATGCCCGCGATCGTCTCGCTGGTTGCGGCCAACTTCCCGCCCGAACGCCGCGCCGGAGCCTACGGGCTGGTGGCTGCGGCGGGCGCCATGGCGGTCGCTGCGGGCCCGCTCATCGGCGGCGCGGTGACCACGTTTGCATCCTGGCGGTATGTCTTCGTCGGCGAGGTCGTCATCGTCCTGGCGATCCTGGTGGCCCTGCGCAAGGTTGAGGACGTACCACCGGCCAAGGTCCGGCTCGATTTCGTGGGGTCCGCGTTGTCGATAGCGGGACTGGGCATGATTGTGTACGCTGTGCTGCGTTCGGGCGAGTGGGGCTGGGTGCAGTCCAAGACCGGCGCGCCGACGGTTCTGGGTCTCTCCCCCGTGGTGTGGCTGCTGATTGGCGGGCTTCTTGTCGTTTATGTGTTCCTGCGGCGGACATCGCACCTTGCCGCTATAGGCGGCGATCCCCTGGTCGATCCGGGGCTGTTCCGGAACCAGCGTCTCACCGGCGGCCTCAGCGTATTCTTCGCTCAGTTCCTTGTACAGGCCGGCGTGTTTTTCACCATCCCCCTGTTCCTGTCGGTGGTGCTGGAGTTGAGCGCGCTCGAGACCGGGATCCGGATTTTCCCGCTGTCCGTAGCGCTGATTCTGGCCGCCGCCGGAATCCCCAAGGTCTGGCCACGTGCCAACCCGCGCCGTGTCGTCCGGCTGGGGCTGATGCTGATGATCGCCGGCATCCTCATTCTCGTGGCAGGAATGGACCCTGGTGCGAATGCAGGCATCGTGGCCATCCCGATGCTCTTGATGGGCTTCGGGCTGGGGGCATTGTCCTCGCAGCTGGGCGCCATCACCGTCTCCGCTGTCCCGGACTCGCAGAGCGCGGAGGTCGGCGGGCTGCAGAACACGGCTACCAACCTCGGGGCCTCGCTGGGGACCGCGCTGATCGGGTCGGTACTCATCGCCACCCTGAGCGCTGCGTTCATGGCCGGCATCCAGGACAACCCCGCTGTCCCGAGCTCCGTGCAGGAGCAAGCCTCGGTCCAGCTGGCCAGCGGCGTGCCGTTCATTTCCGATACGCAGCTCCGAAGCGCGCTGGAGGATGCCGGAGTCGACCAGCCGACGGCCGACGCCATCATGTCGGTCAACTCCGGCTCCCGCCTGGATGCCCTGCGGGCCGCGCTGGCCCTGACGGCGTTGCTGGCGATCGCTGCCCTGTTCATCACCGGACGCCTTCCGGAGGAGGCCGTCGGGTCGCAGCCTGAGTCCGGACCCGACAAGGTAGCGTGAGGAGTGCGCCGTCCCTGCAAAGTCCCCCAATGATGCAGGGGCGGCGCCTTCGTGGCCGGTGCTGCTAGCGCTGGAAGAGATTCAGAATGTTGCCCTCGCTGTCCAGGAACCACGCGGCCTTGCCCACCGGAGTCGACGCGATCCCGTTCTCAGTCTTCAGACCGGGAAAGTCGTACTCCTCGAACACGACACCGCGGCCGCGCAGATCCTGCACCTCGGCCTCGATGTTGTCTGTTCCCCAGCCCAGCTGGGTGTTTTTCGCTGTTCCTGCATTGTCGGTCTTGTAGAGCAGGAAAGCCGTTCCTTTGCCGCAGCGGTACAGCAGATTCTCCTCGTCCATAATGTCGGCGGGCTCCAGTCCCAGCACGTCGCGGTAGTACTTACGCGCCCGGACGATGTCCTTCGCTGGGAGGACTGCGGAGATTTCGAGATCCTTGAGCATGATTGTTTCTCCCTCTTGATCAGTGTTGATCAGTTCCTGGAAGTCACCCCAGCTGCCATCCACAATGACGTCCGCCGGCAACTCGGCATACCCGGCCCGTCGTGCCAACCGCGGGCCTCGCTTCCCGGGTCATCAACTTGCTCAGCATCAGCGATGGACAACACATATCTGCTCCTCGAAGGTGCTGATGCGCACTATCGTAGGCTTGGGATCACGGGAGTCAAGACCGTCGGGAATCGCCGCCGGCGCGGAGGAAATTTCGTGGCCGCTGGCGGGTGACGGCAGCGACGTCGGCGGCTAGGATCCGGCGTCCGTGGTCCTGGTCGGGGCGTTGGCCTGGTCGGACTGGTGGCGCTGCCGGCGGCTCGCCAGGAGGAAGGGCACGGCGACCAACTCGATTACGCCGCCGATCGCCAGCGAGGCAGGGTAGCCATAAACATCGGCTGCCCGGCCAAGCACCGGCTGGACCACCACTCCGCCGCTGGACCCGATGAGTGAGTCGAAGCTCAGCACCGTGGCCCGCTGCTTCGAGGCGATCATGTCGTTCAGGTAGGCCTGCCGCACCGGGGTGCCCGCCGAGGACACCACGGCCCAGAGCGCCAGCAGCACAAGGGCCACCCAGAACACCCGGGTGAACCCGAGAACGACCAGAATCAAGGCACTCAGCATGCTGCACAGAATCAGCACCGTCGTGCGGTTGCGGACGAGGAGCCGGACGCGGGGGGCCAGCCACCCGCCGAGCACGTCTGCTCCCGCCACCAGTGCCGCCGCCAGGCCCGCCACGGCGTACGCGCGCGGGTCACCGAAGAGCTCAAGCAGGTAGGGCTGGAGGGCATAGAACACGTAGAAGCCGACGCCGGCACTGAACGGTGCCGCCAGCATCACGTAACGCACCGGCGGATTTTTCAATCCGTTCTCGATCGAGGCGGAGAGGACGGCACGGGTTGCCTGCAGTGGATGCGTCGAACGTTCCGGGGTGAAGCCGACATCCCGCATGAGGACAAAGGCCACAACAAACATCACCACCAGCACACCCACGCGCAGCAGGAACGGCACGCCCAGATTGGTGGCCTGCGCAATCACACCGCCGGCCACCGAGCCCACGAGCATCCCTACGCCCGTCACCATTTGCCCCCGCCCCAGCACCGCCTCCAGCCCGCCGTCATAGCCCGAAAAGGTTAACGCATCCACGAGCCACGCCTCGACCGCGCCAGAGAAGAACGTGAAGCCCAGACCGAGCAAAACCGACACCACCGCCCACAGCCAGAACGGAGCGGACAGCTGCCAGAGCAGGTAGTAGAGGTAGGTCGCTACGGCCAGGGTCACGGTGCCGAGCAGGAAAGAAACGCGGCGCCCCCAACCGTCGGCAACCACCCCGGTGGGCACCTCGAACAGGACCATGCCGGCCATAAAAAACGCGTTCGCGGCAAAAGCCTCGAGGTTGCTGAGTCCGGCGTCCAACAGGAACAGGGTGTTGATCCCCCAGATAAACGAGGCCGCCAGGGTATTGCCCAGCGTCAACGTGAGGTAGACGCGCTGGATCTTTCGGGCGGCGGCGTTCATCGCAGGACCGTCCCCGCCAGGGCGAGGGAGGAACACGCGCCCATTCTCGTCTCCTTCGTCGGCGCGCACCAGAGCCGGTCTCCGAGTCGGTGCGCAAAGGCCTGCTCAGCCGGCCTCGGGCACCTCAAGGTGAACCGTGACCTGGTCCCCTGCAGCGAGACCGGCCGCTGTCCTGATGGCCTTTTTGACCGGAAGCAGATATGTCCCGCTCTTGCTGTCAGGAAAGAGGGACGTGGACCAGTTGTGGCCGGAGGCCGTTGCCGTGATTTTGACGGAGCCAAAGCCCCGGCGAAATGCCGCTGTGTCCTCCCTGATCTCCGCTGCGAGCTGCTCAGGAAGGGAGAGGAAGTGCCACCCTGCTTCTCCCGGATAGTGCCACAGCGTGGCCGTGAAGGCATAGGTCAGCGCCATGCTCTGATGGGCCTTAGAGTGAGCCGCCGGCGACTTCCGGCGTCCCCGCGTTATCGGCGGGTCCGCCACGGCCGCCTCCGTGACCATGCTGTCCCCCGTGCCCTCCGCCCTGGTGGCCGGCGTCGCCCACCCTTTCGCGGGCGAGGAACGTCTCAACGTCGAAGAGGTTGTCAGCCCGGCGTGCGACATTGAGAAGTGTGGACATCGACGCCACCTCCTCGACCTGCTCCTTGAGGAACCAGAGCATGAACTGTTCACCCAGTGGGTCGTTTTCCGCCCGGGCCGCGGCGAACAGTTCCTTGATGCGGTCCGTGACCTCTACCTCCTGGGCGAGGGCAAGGACCAGTGGTTCCTCCGCCGACGCGAAGTCGTTCCGGACCGGGTCGATGCCGGGGATGGTGATCTTGATGCCACGGTCCAGGATGTAGCGGACCATCATCATGGCGTGGTTCCGCTCCTCCAGCGACTGGCGGTAGAAGTGCTTGGCCAACTGGGGCAGGTCCTGTCCGTCGAACCAGGCAGCGATGGCGATGTACTGCTGGGAGGCCGCAAACTCATTACCGACCTGGCGGGTCAGCAGCTCGTTGAATTGGGGGCTCATGGGGGCTCTCCTCAGGTCGGTGATCAAGGGTGTGGACCTGCGGCGCCGGGCCTCTGCTGGCCCGGGACTGCCGGAGGGCCTGAAACGAGCGTCCTCCGCTTTCGATCTCCGCGTCAAGACCCTCCTGTCTCTGCAAGGGGTGCGCCTCGATGGAACGCACGGCGGTCAGGCCGCCTCAAGGATCTGTTTCAGCAGGGCGAGATCTCTGCGCATCGCGCGGCGCATCATGGGAGCCATCAGGAGGTTCACGACGGCGGAGAATCCCGCCGGTTGGCCGGTGTTGCGCAGTGTCATTCGCGTTGCGGAGCCTTCGGTGTCTGCCCAGGTGTACGTGGTTTGCATGAGGAACGGGCCCTGCGCCGTCCGCATCACCAGCTTCGTGCCCGGGTCCAGCTCGGTGAATTCGTACACGTAGTCCAGGTTTCGGCCCAGGAAGTGGGCACGGAAGGCCAGCCGGGATCCGACTGCAAGGGGCGGCGTGGATTCCCAGCGGACTGACTTGATGTTGGTGTACCAGCTGGGGGCGTTCCCGGGGTCCGAGGCATAAGCGGCCACGACCCCGCGCGGCCGGCGGATAACAATCTCCGTTGCGACATCAACCATGTCTATTTCCCTTCCGTCAGGCGTCTGCCGCGCATCAGATACCGGCTACTTCGCGGCCCGTGAATGCTACGGGCCGGTCCATGCCCCGCCGCCGATTCATCGACGAGCGTTTCCTCTGTTGGGTTCGGTGGCAACTTCCAGAAGATCAGGCACGATTAATACGTTAGTCGCCACTAACGCATGCTGCAGGCCAGTGCGGTGCAACTTCCGGCGTCTGTTGACAGCGGCATCCTGGGGTCTGAAGCTGGGCTGAGCAGGTACTGCTGCCCCTCGGCGGCACAGTCAGCATCGAGCAGTTGCAAGAATATGCCCCTCATCGTGCACCCACCGGAGAGATAGCAAAAAGGAGCACCCCATGCATATTGATATGCCGACCCGATACGACGTGGAACGTCTGGCGGCCGCACGCGACCCACACAGCGTCACGGTGTATTTATCGACGAGCAGCGTCCCGGCAGATTCGGAGAAGAACCAGACCAGGGCGCGTGTTTTGTTCGGTACTGCCATTGATCAGCTCCGCGAGGCGGGAGGCAAAGAACCGGTCGCCGCGATAGAAACATTTCTCAACGAGCTGCTGGAGGCCCCGGAATTCTGGTTTGACATGGGGCGGAGCCTGGCCATCTTCGCGACACCATCATCAGTTCTTGAGTTCCGTTTGCCCAACGAGCTCGAAGAGCATGTGAGCGTGACAGATCGCTTCGCAATCACCCCGCTCCTGCGGGCCTTGACCTTCCCGAACGCGGCGCTCGTGCTCGCGATCTCCCAGAACGGGGCCCGCCTGGTGGAAGTCTCGGCCGACCGGCCTGCCGAAGAAATCACGGTGCCGGGCATGCCCAGTGATGCCGCGAGTGCGGTGGGGCTCGACTCGATCGGCGGCCGTGCCCCCTCCGGGCGGCTGCAGGGCGACGAGGGACGCAAGGTGCGGCTGACCCAGTACGCCCGGGCCGTCGACCACGCGCTTCGTCCGCTGTTGAACGGCCAGTCCTTACCGCTGGTTATCGCTGCGACGGAGCCGCTCAGGAGCATCTACCGCAATCTCGCAGGATACGCACACCTCGCTTCAGAGGTCATCGAGGGGAACCCCGACGATCTGACCTCGGCCCAGTTGGCGGACGCGGCGCGCGGAGTGCTCGACCGGATCTACGCGGCCGATCTTGTTGCGCTGCAAACGACATTTGAGGAGCGCCGCACCAACGGCCGTGCCTCGACGGACCTCAGCGATCTGGCACGGGCGGCTGCCTTCGGTGCGGTGGCTACGCTCGTCGTGGACATGGATGCGGAGGTCAAGGGTTCCGTGGGAGACGATGGCGTGCTCAGCCTGGATTCGGATACGGGCCAGGACGCGATCGAGGAAATTGCCCGGCGGGCACTCGGGTCGGGCGCGCGCGTCCTCGCGGTGCGACGGTCTGATATGCCGGAGAACGTGCAGGCGGCCGGAATTCTTCGCTACACCATCTGACTCGTTCAGCGGCAGCTGCCAGACCTGTTCATCGGTGTGCGCGGCGGCGTCACGCACCCGTTCCACCAGCGGTTGATGGTTGCCGAAGCGGGCAGCCGTCCATCGCCTCAGTGCCATCAATGAGGCTCCGGTCGGCGTGGCGATGTCGACGACGGCGTCCGCGCCGTCCTCCGCGTCCGTGTTCTTGACCTCGATGGTGGTTCCGCCGCGGGCGGGCCCACGTCCATCTTCACGAACGGCGGCAGCCAGTTCCGCGGGGCTGCCCACCCGGTCGCCGATGGTGGCTTCGAGTTGTTCGCAGCCTGGAACCATCGGCCATTGGCCCCGGGCGGTGCAGCTCGTAGCATGTCAACCAGTGACCGGCACGTTCGCTGGCCGGGGCGAAAAGGATGAGCCATGGTCAGAGACGGCACCAACCAGGAACCGCCGGGCGAAAGCATCGCGACGGGCAGCCCACCCTGTGGCGTCACGGAGGCCGTCACCACAATGATGCGCCGGGGCGGCGTCCCGGGCCTCTCCATGACCGTGGTGAATCGCGATCGTGTGCTCCTCGACGCTGGGTACGGACTCGCGAACCGCTCAGCAAAGACGCCGGCGACAGCCTCGACGTCGTATCTGTGGTTTTCCATGTCCAAGATCGTGACCGCGACGGCTGCGTGCCGGCTCGTTGACGACGGCCGCCTCGATCTGAAGGCCCCGGTCGATGAGTACGTCGATTACCTGCGGGTGCCCGGGACGACGACGCCGAACGTGGGCCAATTGCTCAACCACACCGCCGGCTTCGGCAACCCGATGCCCATTCGCTGGGTGCACCCGGCCGGCGCGGATCCGCCGGACCCCGGGGTCCTGCTCCGCCGCCTGATGGGCAGGCGCCGCGCCTACAGGTACCCGGCCGGGCAGAGCGCCAGGTACTCCAATGTCGGCTACCTTGCCGCCGGACAGGTCATCGCCGCTGCGTCCGGCATGCCGTTCGAGGCGTATGTCCGCCGGTCAGTCCTGGGACCTGTGGGCATGGGACACACCGGGTTCCGCTACCAGGAGGGCGCGGTCAAGTCGACCGGTTACGTCAGGGCACCGCGGATCGCGGACCCCCTGCTGCGCGGCCTGCTGCCCCGCGGGATCGCCGGCGAGCGTAACGGGCCGTACCTCTCACTGAACCCCTTTTACGTGGACGGCCCCGCTTACGGCGGCCTGGTGGGCGACGTCCGGGATGCCGGCAGATTCCTTCGTATGCACCTTCGCGACGGCGAGATCGACGGGGCCCGGGTCCTCTCCCCCGGATCAGCCCGGAGCATGCGCACCGTTGACCAGGCCGGTAAGCCGTTCGACCACGGAACCGGCTGGTTTCGCCGGCCGCCGAAGGGATCGGAGCCGTGGGTGGAGCATTTCGGCGCCGGCGCGGGCTTCTGGAACGTCATGCGCCTCTACCCCGGCCGCGGTATCGGCATCGTGGTCATGAGCAACAGCACCAGCATGTACGACTTCGAACCGCTCTTCGCGCTCCTGGCCTCTGCCTCGTGGTCGTAACCGGAATCACCACCAGACGCCGTACGTTCAGGCCTTGCGCCTGCGCCGGGCCAGCACATAGACACCGACGCCCGCCAGGCACCCCCAAAACGGAGACTCGACGCCCCACGGGGCAACGCCGGACGCGGTCACTGCCAGCGTGACCAGCGCGGCTTCCAGTTGGGCCGGTCGCCCCTCAGCGCCCAGGACCACATCCCGGACGGCTCATTGGAACGCGCCGAGCAGCGCCACCCCCGCCAGGGCGGTCAGCATCGGCGCAGGGATGAGCGCAAACAAGGGCACGACGGCGGTGCTGAATGTCCCGAAGACCAGATAAAGAACTCCGCAGGCAACACCGGCTATGTACCGCCGTCGGGAATCCTCAGTGCCAGGAGCCGCATTGCTCCTGACCGCGCTGGGGAACTATTCCTACTCGGATGCCATTGGTGCCTACCTGGTCGCCGGCGAGTATTGGCCCGGGGACCACAGCCAAGAGCCGGCCGAAGAGCCCGGTAACGCCCAGCACTTGTGCTCCTGCCCTATTGCCTCGCCCAGGCGTAAGTGGCGGAGGTGAGGGCAGACTATGAAGGCGTCATCCGCGCGCTGCTGCCAGTCGTCAGGCGGGAACGCAGCAACGGCATTGACGAACCGGGATTCTGGCCCTGGCAGGACCACTACGCCAACGCTTTGGTCATGGTGGGACGAATCGAAGAACCAGACGCGTTCCTGCGCCCACACGAGCTGCTGGCCGGGCAACGCCAGCACCGATCAACAACGGCGCGGCTGGCCTCCGTGCGGGGCAGAATCCACGCGGCATCCGGAGATTTCGACGCTGCCCGCCTCACGTTCCTTGACGCCCTCGCCCAGCTGGAGGAACTCCCGATGCCTTATGCACGGGCCCGAATAATGTTCGTGTACGGCCGGTCGTTCCGCCGCGCTGGAAAACGGCGCGAGGCGGCCGGGATGTTGATTCAAGCCCGCGATCTGTTTTCTGTCCTGGGCGCGGCCGCCTACACCGATCGGTGTGAGCGTGAACTCTGTGCCAGCGGAGTCAGCGCGGAGGAGAGCCGGCGACAGGCGGGGCCCGCGCCAGCGACGGCTGAGACCGCAACCGGTTTCGACGCGCTGACGGACCAGGAACAGGCCGTTGCCTCGCTGGTCGCAACGGGTCTGACCAACAAAACGCAGCGGCCGAACTCTACGTATCCGTCAAGACCGTGCAGTACCACCTCACCCGGATCTACCGGAAACTCCACATCTTCACGTTCGGAACTGGCCGCTGCCTATCTCGAACGGGCGCCCGGCCCGGGCTGATAGGCATAAGTAGGACAGCTCCCCCTCAGCGATGCCTGTCGAGCGCCTCGAGGAGCCGCCTGGCCGAGCCGCCGAGGTTCCACTCGGTCGCGAGAGCCTCAAGCTCAGCGCGCGAATCCCCGACGACGGGGTGCAGCTGCGCGCCTGCCTGCTCAAGCGTCGGCAGCTCGAGGCCGCGCACAACGTTAACGACGGCGGGCGCGACCGCGAGGTAGTCTGCGGCCGCCGCCAGCTTCGACCGCACGGACGCGGACAGCCCGCTGCCCGCGTCGGCGGCCGCAGCGAGCAGCCCGTCGAGCGTGCCGTACTCGCCAAGCAGCGACGCAGCGGTCTTCTCGCCGATGCCGGCGACGCCCGGCAGTCCGTCGGAGGTGTCGCCTCGGAGCGTCGCGTAGTCGGCATACTGCCCGGGCAACACGCGGTACTTGTCGACGACGACCGCGTCGGTGAGGGTTTCAAGGTTTTTCATGCCGCGCGCGGTGTAAATCACCCGCACCTGGCGGGCGTCGTCAACGACCTGGAACAAGTCGCGGTCCCCGGTCACCACGTCGACGGGAAGCTGAGCGTGGCTGGCGTAGGTGCCGACGACGTCGTCGGCCTCGTGTCCGGCGGCCCCCACGACCGCAATGCCGGCCAGGTCAAGCACCCGGCGGATCATCGGGATCTGCGCTTCGAGCGCGTCCGGCACAACCTCGACGTCGGGGGCACCCGAGAGCTCCTCCGCGACCCGATGCGACTTGTACGTCGGGATGAGGTCCACCCGCCATTGCGGACGCCAATCGTCGTCCCAGCATGCAACGAGATGCGTCGCCTCGTAGTCGGTCGTGAGCCGGGCGATCATGTCCAGCAGCCCGCGAACGGCGTTCACCGGCGCGCCGTCGGCGCGGCGGATCGAATCGGGAACGCCGTAGAAAGCGCGAAAGTACAGCGACGCAGTGTCCAGCAACATCAGGCGGTGGCGCATACCTGATCCTGACACGGACGACCCTCCCTGAGAACCCGGCTCGTGCCCGGGGGCCGTTCAGAGCTCCTGGCAGTAGTACAGCATCGGCTCTACGCGTTTGGTTGGGTGTTGGTGAAACCGGGACGACGGCGGAACACTTCCCGCCGTCGTCCGCTTTAGCGTGAGGGACTGATGGTGGAGTGGCGTCCCCGCCACTTGACTACTGACATACGGAGCGGGCTCCGGCTAAAATCAGGGTCCCACGGTCTATCGACCCGACGCCCCGGCGGTTCGGCCAGACCGACTGATCGCCGGGCTGAGAAGAGAGGCCAGCCATGGACTTCGCCCCGGCCACGGAGCATCCGTTGGATCCATTTGCCCAGTACGAGAGAATGCGGGAAGCCGCACCCGTCTTTCACGACGAGCAATCGGGAAGCTGGCATGTCTTCCGGTACGACGACGTGCAGCGGGTACTGTCCGAACACACCAGGTTTTCCTCGCGGATGGGCGGCGACGATCCATCCGAGACCGGTCAGCTGTTCGCGTCGAGCCTGATCACCACTGACCCCCCGCGGCACCGGCAATTGCGCTCCCTGGTGACCCAGGCATTTACGCCGAAAGCAGTAGACGCGCTTGCTCCCCGTATCTCGCAGCTCACCGACGAGCTTCTGGAGGGCATCGCCTCCCGCGGAACAGCGGACCTGATCCAGGAGTTGGCGTACCCGCTGCCGGTCATCGTGATCTCGGAACTCATGGGCATACCCGCCACTGACCGCGACCGCTTCAAGAAATGGTCCGATGTCATCGTGAGCCAAACCCGGACAGGTGCGGCGAACGAGAACCACCAGGCCACCAATGCGGAGATGACCGGGTACTTCCTGGACCTGATCGAACAGCGACGAAGCCAGCCCGGCAATGATTTGATCAGCAACCTGCTCGCCGCCGAGATTGACGGGCAGAAGCTGAACGTGGCCGAACTGCTGGGCTTCTGCGCGTTGCTGCTCGTCGCCGGCAACGAAACAACCACCAATCTGATAGGCAACGCCGTTCTTTGCTTCACCGAAGTGCCCGGCACCATCGACCGGATCGTGAAGGAGCCATCGCTGCTCCCCCAGGCCATCGAAGAAGTGCTCCGCTTTCGGTCCCCCGTCCAGTCCATGTACCGGGTGGCGGCTGCCGACACCACCCTGGGCGGCGTTGAGATTCCGGCAGGTGCCCCGGTGGTGGCCTGGATCGGCTCCGCGAACCGCGACGAGAGGCAGTTCGAGCGTCCTGCCCAATTCGACATCGACCGCAGTCAGGTCCGGCACCTGGCGTTTGGCCACGGCATTCACTTCTGCCTCGGTGCCCCGCTGGCAAGACTGGAAGCAAGAATCGCGCTGGAGGCGACCCTGACCCGGCTGCCCGGACTGACCCTCGCCCCGGGATCGCGCCTCGAGCGGATGGACAGCACAATCGTCTACGGGGTGAAGGCGCTCCCGGCCAGCTGGAACGCAGCCTGACCGTAACGCAAGCGCCCGCACAGCTGGTCTGGCTGGGACATCCAATCGTTGCTAGCGTGGCGGAATGAACCCGTCGAAGACCCCGGCCGAGATCCTCGACATTGCCGGCACCGAGGTTCGCATCTCGAGTCCGGACAAGGTGGTGTTCCCTGAGCCCGGTCTGACCAAGCTCGATCTGGTTGGCTACTACCTCGCCGTCGCGGATGGTGCGCTGCGGGGCGCCGGCGGACGGCCCATGGTGCTCAAGCGCTTCCCGAAGGGGATCGGCGCTGAGCCGTTCTTTCAGAAGCGCGTGCCTGAAAACCACCCCGACTTCATCGAAACGGCGACGCTGCACTACGCGTCGGGGACATCAGCCGAGGAGGCCGTCATCCGGGATGCTGCGGGACTGGCGTGGGTCGTGAATCTTGGATGCCTGGACCTCAACCCGCACCCCGTGCGCGCCGAGGACCTTGAGCACCCCGACGAGCTCCGGGTCGACCTCGACCCGATGCCGGGGGTCGACTGGTCGCAGATCGTCGACGTCGCCTTTGTGGCGCGGGAGGTGCTCGACGATGTGGGACTGGTCGGGTGGCCGAAGACGAGCGGGTCGCGGGGACTCCACATCCTGGTGCGCATCGCACCCCAGTGGTCGTACCGCGACGTGCGGCTCGCCGCCGAGACCCTCGCCCGCGAGGTCGGGAACCGCGCTCCGGGCCTCGCCACCGCGCGGTGGTGGAAGGAAGAGCGCGGCGAGAGTGTGTTCGTCGACTTCAACCAGAACGCCAAGGACCGCACCGTGGCGTCGGCGTACTCAATCCGGCCCCTGCCCGACGCCCGGGTCTCGACTCCGCTCACATGGGACGAGGTCAGCTCCATCCGGCCGGCACAATTCACGGTGCCCACGGTGCTCGAGCGCTTCACCGTGATGGGCGACCCCCACGCCGGCATCGAGGACGCGGTCGGGTCACTGGACAGACTCATCACCTTGGCTGCCGAGCTCGGCCCCGCCGAAAAGCCGCCGCGCGGCGGCGACGGCTCGGGCCGGCGGCAGTCGGTGATGCCGCTTATCGAGGTGGCACGAACGAAGACCAGGCACGAGGCGCTCGCGGCGCTCGACGAATGGAAGACCCGGCATGCGGGCCTCGTCCCGGCCCTGCATCCCGCCGACGTACTCGTCGACGGTATGCGGGGATCCAGTTCGCTCTGGTACCGGGTGCGGGTGAACCTGCAGCACGTCCCCGAAAAGGAGCGTCCGCCACAGGAGGAGCTCATCGCCGACTACGACCCCTGGGCGGGCAAGGAGTGGCCGGGGCGCCCTGAGGCGTGACAGTACTGGCAGTTCCACCCGCTGCCACACTAATCGCCGACTTCATGGATCCGTCTAGAGGCAGGACCGGTGTTGGTGCTAGGGCTTTCCGGCCTGCAGGCTGAATCTCGCAAATTCGGCCTTACGCCGCTGGGCGTCCCCGTAGCAAAAGATGGCAACATGGGAACATGACTCCTGCTCACGGTCTGTCCGGCTTCTTCCGGCGTCCCCACCCCATCAAACCCAAGACCGGTCAAGAATCGGTGTGGGACTACCCGCGGCCGCCAAGGGTCGAACCGCGATCCGAACGCGTCATCGTGCGGCTTGGCGGGCAGGTGATTGCCGACACCACCGATGCAGTGCGCGTCCTGGAGACGAGTCATCCGCCTGTCTACTACCTGCCATTGGACGCGTTCCCTGCCGGTGTACTCGTCCCGGTCGAGGGCACCAGCTTCTGCGAGTACAAGGGAGAAGCACACTACTTCGACGTCGCTGCCGCCGGAGTCGTCGCTCCACGTGCCGGGTGGACCTACCCGGAACCCACCCGGGGGTTCGAGGCGCTCAGCACCCGGGTGGCCCTCTACCCGGGTCAGATGGACTCCTGCGAAGTCAACGGCGAGCAGGTGACTTTCCAGGAAGGTAACTTCTACGGCGGTTGGATCACCAGGCAGATCGTTGGTCCGTTCAAGGGCGGCCCGGGCACGGCCGGGTGGTGAGCACATAGCTTTTGCGCCGGCAAGACCTGCCCCGGACTTTGCGTCTGGTGGCGCCGTAGGTGGTTCGGGGGCGGCCGCCAGTTTCAGTGCACTGTTGGTGTTAGTGCTCCGCTTCTGCGGCAGCCTTCTTGGCGTCTTTCTCAGCATCCTTCTCGGCGCGCAGAGCATTCGCCTCGTGCTGTTCCTCGGCTTTTTCCTGGTGGATGACCTCTGCGAAGAGCTTCTCCATCTCCTTGGCCACACCGGCGGCTGAGGCCGGGTTCTGGCCGGTCACCAGCCGGTCGTCAACCACGACCTTCTCCTCAAAGACATCAGCGGAGACGTGGGTGGCGCCCTGTTCCTCAAGTCGGTCTGCCAAAAAGAACGGGATGACCTTGTCCTTCCCTGCGGCAACCTCCTCGTCGTTGGTGAAGGCGGCCACCTTCCGGCCCTCGACGAGGCGCAGCCCGTTCTCCAATTCCACGTTCAGCAGGCCGGCAGGCCCGTGACAGACCGCGCCCACCAAGCCGCCGGCGTTGTAGACGCTGGCCACCAGATTCTGCAAGCCTTCGCTGTCCGGGAAGTCCCACATGGTGCCGTGGCCGCCCACGAGGTAGACGGCGTCGTACTGGTCGGGATCAACGACGTCGACGCGGGCGGTGTTGTAAAGACCGGCGCGCGTGGTCTCGTCCTCGGTGAAGGCGACCTGGATGGGATCTTCTGAGTCCACCTCGTCGCGCGGGGGCTGGCCGCCCTGGATGGACGCAAAGTCGACAAAATGCCCGGAATCCTTGAAGACCTTCCAGGGATGTGCAGCTTCGGCCACGTTGTAGCCGGTCTTCTCTCCGGTATCGCCGATCTCGGAAACGCTGGTCAGTACCATGAGGATTTTCTTCATGAAGTGTTCCTTTCGTCTAGCTTCCCAGCCTACTCCCAGTCCAATTCCGGTCCGCCCTCCCCGTCTGGGAGGGGTCCCAGTTCCTGGGAACCGGGATACCCCTGGTGGGAGGCTCCCCCACCGGTCAGAATTGTCAGTCGCGTGCACGAACCGCTATGGACGCTGAGGCCGATAGGCGTTCTGCTAGTTCAGCGGTCAGCTTGCTGGTTAGCCCTGCCGGGCCATGGCGAAGGACACGGTGGGCGTAGGCGAGGGCGCCTGACATTTCCTTGAGCAGTTCCGGGTTGATGTTCGTGATGGTGTCGCACGCCCTGTGGTAGCAGGAATCAAAGGTCCTTGCCAGCCACGCCGCAACCGGGCCGGCGTGCCCGAAAGGAACCGTCGCCGTCGTGGAACGCCCTGACGCCGTTCGGCGAGGCTGCCATGTCCACATTCAGGTTGACCGCTCTCCTGCGGACTTCGACGGGACGACCTGGACAGAGCCAGGCACCGTGAGCGCGGTGTGTCGCCGAATACGACAACTCCCCGCTCCGTGCACGCCCGGGGATCTCTAACCGTTCCGCACAGCAATTCCACAGGCGATCCATAAGGAGGACACAGTCGGCGAGCCCACTGTTGTTAGAACTGAGGAAGCCGCAAACACGACGGCGGGGTGACCAGTCGATCCGCCGGTTCAAGCCCCGAAAAGTGAGGTGCCACCCATGTCACCAAAACGCGAACCACGCTTCTGGAACCGTGGAAACGCACCCTTAATCATCCTGGGCGTCGGTCTCGTCCTGGTAATGATCGCCGCAGTGATACTCCTATGGATTATCAATGGTGCCCCGGACATCTCTCGCCTCCCAGGGTCCTAGGCAAACTGGCCTGGCCCGGACCAGGACACTCCTGGACCCCTCTCCGAACGGGGCGTTGCCGGTAAGCACCACAATCTGGGGTGCGAGATCATCGACGGTGCCGCGAAGGCCAAGGATTCCTTAATCGAACCTAATCCGTGGCACATGATCCGCCGGTCAAAGCTCCGGTGCGTGCTCCTCGGGCAGCGCGCCCTCATCCTCGGGGTGACGCTTGAGGTTGAGCAACGCAAGCGCCAGGCCGCCCCACACTGTGAGGACGGCAATGATCATCATGGTAATTGCGATGGGTGTCATTGTGCTGTCTCCTCTTCTTCCTCGTCCACCACGGATTGATACTCCGGGTCATGGTGGGCCTTGGATTTGCGACTCCAGGGGATGAATGTCAATACCAGCGCCAGAACCACGAGCCCGCCGGCCATGCCCCAGCCGAACAGGCCCACAAACCACCCGGGATAGCCCTCATATGTGGTGGAGATCTTGCTGATGAATTCGTTGGCCACCAGGTAGATCAGCGCAAGGGGCACCAAACCGGCCACCAGCACCATCCACGCCCGGCGCATCTTAATCGTCGAAGTGCGGTTGAGGTGGGCTGACAGCAGTGGAAGCTTACGCAGGATCCATGCCAGCACCACCACGGTCACCAGCGCCCCGAGCGTGATGCCGAAGCTGTTGACGAAAGCATCGGAGGTGTCCAGGAGGTATAGGCCCGTTGCCGTCGGGAAGAGTGCCAGCGACACGGCCGCGACCAGCCCGCTGACCACTACTGAAGCCTTGACCCGCCCCCAAGCCAGCTTGTCCTGCACCGCCGCCACGATGACCTCCAGGACCGAAATCAGCGATGTAACCCCCGCGAAAACCAGGGATCCAAAGAACAGGACCCCCATGAGCGCCCCGAACGGCGCCTGGGAAACAATGGTGGGGAACGCTACGAACGCCAGCCCGATGCCCTGGGTGACAACATCGTTGACACCGGTTCCGGCGGCCTGGGCCATGAACCCCAGTGCGGCGAACACGCCGATGCCGGCCAGGATCTCGAATCCCGAATTGGAAAAGGCGACCACCATGCCCGAACCAGTCAGGTCGGTCCTGCGCTTCAGGTAGGAGGAGTAGGTGACCATGATGCCGTAGCCGACCGAGAGCGAAAAGAAGATATGCCCGTAGGCCGCAGCCCACACTGACGGATCTGCCAAAGCGGCCCAGTCCGGGGTGAAGAAGGCGTTGAGCCCTTCTGCTGCACCTGGCAGGAACAGCGATTGGATCACCAGCAGTACGAACATCACCATCAGCAACGGGAGCAGGATTGAGTTGGCGCGTGAGATTCCCTTGCGTATTCCGGCCACCATGATGACGATAACAACGATCCAGATCAGCAGCAGCGGGAAGAAGACGGACGGCACGTAATTAAAGCCGACACCCGGCGCCTCGGAGACGTTGAGGAAAGTCCCGAAGAAGTAGCCCTCGGCGTCGTCCCCCCACGCCTCGGTGAAGGAAAAGATGGTGTACATCAGGGACCACGCGACAATCACCGCGTAGTAGGCTGCGATGACGAAGCAGACCAGCACCTGCCACCACCCCAGCGGCTCGGCCGCCCGGTGTAGCCGACGGTAGGCAAGCGGGGCGGAGCCGCGGAATTTGTGCCCCACGGCATAGTCCAGGAACAGCAGTGGGATTCCCGCCGTCAGCAACGCCACGAGGTACGGGATCAGGAAGGCGCCGCCGCCGTTGTCATAGGCGATGTACGGAAAGCGCCAGATGTTGCCCAGCCCCACAGCTGAACCGATGGCCGAAAGGATGAACAGCCTGCGCGTGGAAAATGTCTCGCGCTTCACTGGTGCGGCGGAGCGGGAAGAGGACGGGCTGCTCATGGCGCCACGCCCCGCACAACGGTTGTTAGGTTCATGTTGCAGCGCTGGACACCGCGCTTTTCTGGCCGGTCCATGTGGGCTCGCTCTCGGATGAAGGTAGAAGTCCGATTCACTGGCTATGCCGCGACTTTACTTTTACCTTGCGTTTCATGGAAGCCCCGGCCTTTACGCCCGGCCTTTAACCCAAGAATTCCGTCCTTCCGCAGGAGTAGGTAGTTGGATGCTTCCTTGTGGGAGGAAGTCACATCAGTCCCTTTCCGCCGCAGGCGCCAGCCGCTCTGGTCTCATGCCGGCACGAAGGTCCTGACGGAATTCCTTGATGCCTTGGGCTCCGGCGGTGATGCTGCAGGGGGCGATTGTGCTGTCAGGTGAACGTCGGCCGGCCGGGGTCGACCTTTAGATGACGTTGACGGTATCGAGGTAGCGCGAGGCGAGCTCGATGTCGCCTGTGATCTCCACGTCGGCGTCGCGCCAGGAGGAGCGCTGCGTTCCCCAGTTGGGGAATGAGATGGCCGGGGCGGTAATGCGGGCTGCCGGGGCGTGGGAGCCCGCTGCGGCGAGGCGTTGGCGTCGATCCACCAAGTTCCGCCGCCGGGGCCCGTGAGCGTGAGGGTCAGTCCGGCGTCAGTTCCGGATTCCGGGGACTTCGCAGTCTGGTTGCTAAGCACCGCAGTCATCCAGTCGAGCACGGCGCGCATCCGGTTCCCGTCCGTCGGAGGCGTCGGCATCCCGAGGGCGGGGGCCATGTCGTGGCGGAGGTGGGTGTGCAGGTCGAGACGAGGGCACCGCCCACGAGCAGCGCCATCGGGAATTTCCCGAGCTCGTTGAGCTGCATAGGGACCGCAGGCTGCGCACCATGTACCAGGACGACGTCGACCTGATGGATGAGACGTGGCTTTTACCGTCGCCGAACGTCCGCGTCCCGGGCATTACCGAACTGCTGTTGGACTACTGGCTGGCGAACGGCCTCTCCATGCCAAGGCTGAAGACCGTCACGAGCCTGCAGACCACGCTGCCCCTCATAGCGGCCGACATGGGCATCAGCATTATGCCCCCGGAGATCGAGCAGATCGCCAAGACCACCGTGGTCACCCGCGAGCTGGACCCGCCACTCCCGCCGCTGCACGCCGTTGCGGTGTGGAGTGCGCAGCGTGAGCTGACCGAGGTTGCCGCGACCTTCGCGGACGTGCTCCTGGGTCCCCGCGCGAAGGGCGCACCCATGAGGACGGGCCCGGACACGCTCTAACCTCACTCCCCCGGCACCGTGGAGCCCAGGAACACGGGATCCATTTCCTCCCCGGCCTCGTATCGGCCGTTGAAGAGCTCGACGGCGGCCGGTGCCAGTGAATTCGAGCCACGGGTCCGCCACAAACAGGCTCATCATGCCGTGACGGCCGCTGAGCCGGACCTGGCCACGGAACTTGCGAACCTCGGCATGCGCCCCGCCACCCCCAGCCGGCCCGCCGCCGTCGGGCTCAAACTGGAAGTAGCTCCCGCTGACGATGGATGCCCCCCGCCTCGGAAGACGCGCTGCCGTCCGGCAGGCGGGACAGATAGCTAATGAAGCTCCGCTTGATGCCCCAGGGAAGTGCCGGGGCACCGTGTTGGATCTTATTCATTCCCACTGCTCAGAGCCCGAGCTTCAGCGCACATCCACCCTTGGAGCGGGAGACGCAGATGAACATGCTGTCGCAGCTGACCTTCTCGTCGTCCGTCAGGATGGAGTCACGGTGGTCGGGGGTGCCCGAGATAACCGGCGTTTCGGAGGTGCCGCAGGTCCCCTCGCTGCAGGAGGAGAGGGCAGGGAGCCCTGCCGCCTGGGAGACTTCGAGGATGGATCTATCGGCCGGGAGTTCTGGCTGTGCCGGTTCTTCCGGTTTTGCTGCGTCGGCCATGAGCTGGTCAATGCGTGCCGAGCCCGCCTTGGCGGCTTTGAGCGCGCCGGCGTGCTGGAAAGGTTCCGCCAGTGCTTTGTCTGCCTGTTCGACGCGCGACCCGGTGCGGTTCACACCGCCGTCGAGCGGGTGGTTAGGCTGGGTGGATGGCGACAGTTATTCTCGTGCGGCACGGCCGCACCACAGCCAATGCCACTGGACTGCTGGCCGGTCGGGCCGTCGGCGTCAGCCTGGACCAGATCGGGCGCGACCAGGCGGCTCTGACCGGAGACCGGCTCGCGGCCGTGCCCGTAGTCGGGGTGGTGTCGAGCCCTCTTGAGCGTTGTCAGCAGACCGCCCAGCTCATCCTCGATCGCCAGGCTGGCACGCCGTACGCGCCGGTCGATCTCGATCTCACCGAGTGCGATTACGGCCAGTGGCAGGGCCGCACGCTCAGTGATCTCGCGACCGAGGATTTGTGGCCGGTTGTGCAGTCGCAACCGTCCGCCGTCGTCTTTCCCGGCGGTGAATCCATGGCCGCGATGCAGGCTCGGTCTGTGGCAGCGATTCGACGCCACGATGCAGCCTTCGAAGCCGAGTACGGGCCAGCGGCGGTGTGGGTGGCGGTGAGTCACGGTGACATCATCAAGTCAATCCTCGCCGACGCGCTCGGCATGCACCTTGACCTGTTCCAGCGTATTAACGTGGGCCCCGCCTCCATATCGATCGTGCGCTACGGCGCTAGTCGGCCGAGCGTCTACGCGACCAACACCGACGCGGGTGATCTGTCGTGGCTGTCTAACGGCATCCACTCTGGCGATGCGCCGGTGGGCGGCGGTGCAGGGCAAAAGGCGCCATGAACCTTATGTGCCTAAAATACTGACATGCCTACACGTGTTCATGAGTTTGCCTGGCCTGATCGGGTCGTCGTTGGCACCATTGGCCTTCCGGGGGCGCGCACGTTCTACCTGCAGGTACGCGCAGGGACGCAGATCGTGAGTATTGCCCTGGAGAAGCAGCAGTCGGCTCTGCTCGCGGAGAAGATCGACGAAATTCTCGACCAGCTCATCACCGTCGAGGGCAACCCCTTCAGCGTTCCCACGAGTACTCCCATTGAACTTGTCGACAATGACCAGCTCGAGGCCGTTCAGGAGCAGTTTCGCACCGGCGCCATGAACTTAGGGTGGGACCCAACCACGGCCCAGGTCGTAATAGAGGCCTACCCCATCACCGATGTCGATGCTGATGACAACGACGAATCCCTTGATGAGGACGGCGCTAACGAGCCCGAAATGCTGCTGGTGCGAATGCCGGTCGGCACCGCCCGCGCGTTCGCCAAGCGCACCCGTGAGATCGTGGGCGCCGGGCGTCCGACGTGCCCGCTCTGCGGTTACCCCATGGACGCCGACGGGCACATCTGCGCCCTTCCCGAGGTCTGATGCCAGCGCCGGACCTAGTGACCACCGAGCTGACGCTCACCGGCCGCATCACGACGGCTTCAAACGCTACATTTCTGGGCAGCATCGGCGACGTCGCGGTCGTCTACAAGCCGATAGCAGGCGAAAGTCCGCTGTGGGATTTTCCCCACGGCACCCTGGCTCACCGGGAGGTGGCCGCCTACCTGGTCTCGCAGGTCTTCGGCTGGGACGTCGTACCGCTCACCTGGCTGCGCGATGGTCCGATGGGCGAAGGAATGGTGCAGCTCTGGCAGGAGCAAGACCCCACCCAAAGCGCCGTGAACCTGGTCGCGACGGACGACGTGCCGGAGACGGGCTGGAAACACGTTCTTGAGGGACGAGATGAGAACGGACGGATGGTCGCCCTCGTTCACGAAGACTCGCCGGCGCTCAGACGCATGGCGGTGTTCGACCTGGTCGTCAATAACGCCGACCGCAAAGGCGACCACATTCTTGCCATGACGGACGGCCACCGGCACGGCGTGGACCATGGTCTCACCTTTCACCGTGACCACAAGCTGCGCACGGTGCTGTGGGGATGGCTCGGAGACGCTCTGACCGCTGAGGAACGCGACGGCATCGATCGTGTCAGCGAAGGACTGCACGGTGGGCTGGGCCGAAACCTGGCGGATTTGCTCAGCGCCGAAGAAATCGCATCGCTCGCCGCGCGCTGCGCCCGGTTGAGCTTGGCAGGGCGGTTTCCGGCTCCGAGCGGTGAGATGTCGGCGGTGCCCTGGCCCCTGTTCTAAGGGAATCACGGCTACGGGCTTCGCCGGCTGTGTCACGTTGATGGCGGCCCAACAGCCAAACCCTGCACCTGCTCCCCCACAACTTCACAGGCGGCCTGGTCAGGCCCTCGCTTGTTGGGGACTCTTGGGCATGCCGCGCAGGGCTCTTGATCGCTAGGCTCTTCATATCGGTTCCACCTCCGTTCATCCCCTTCATGGCCTGCAATGTCGAGAGCCACGTGACCGGGCGAAGACCCTCAGAACCGCCTCCCCGCTTACTCGCCTGAGTCAGGCTCCAATCAGGGAATGATGGCGATGGCACCGACCTCGGCCATCGGTACGGTGCAAGCCTCTTCCCAATCGACTCCGAGCCGGGGGTTCGGGCAAAAACCTCTGTTCTTGCAGTTGGCACCATCATTTTCGTCATCTGGGCGATCCGATTTTCGTTGTGGCAACGGGATGAGTACTGGCGGGAACGCGGCAAAGACCCTAAGCATCCCGAACGCTTGCACAATCGCCCGAGTACGTGATCTCGGCTATGGACCTCGTTGAACACGAACGTTCCCACCAAAGTCTCAGCAGGTCTCTGCCGAAGCCGGCAGGGCCGTTTCCGTAGTCCCCGATTCGTTGCTGCCTTGGGAGCAAGAGCGGGTTCCACAATGGCAGCTATTTGGGCGCCGAGTGAAAGCAAGGTGCACCGCAGACGCGAAGATTGCAACGCGGCCTAGTTTGCCCGTCTGCTCGCCAGATGCCGTGCGATCAAGCGAATGGATATGCCGACACCGAGTCCAACCGGAACCAAATATAGTGGGCCTGACCGCGCGAAGAGCTGACCCAATAAGGCGCCGACGACTGCCGCGGCGACAATGATGACGAGGATGATGAGTGTTAGCTTCAGCTCAGTCACTGTGAATTTCCCTTCCAGTGGTGCTCCCCAGGACCACACCCGACCGTCGGTCACGTCGATCGTAGGAGTGTCACCTACCGGTCCGCAGACCGGACTGCTCGGCCGGCTCAGCGCCGCGGCTGTTCGGCGCGATTGCCCCCGCGAGGCACCCGAGGCGTTATCGGCTAGCTCGCTGACACATCGATCAGCACCTTGCCGATGATGCTCGCTTCCACTGCCGCGTGGGCCGCAGCCGCGTTAGCCAGGTCAAAGCGATGCAGCGGCAGGCCTGCGGCCTCTCCGACCGGAATGGCGCCGTCGGCGATGGCCGCATTGATGTCCTCGGCGGCGGCGTGCACCGCCGCCGTGCCAACGGTATAGAGCAACACGAACTGGTAGCGGACGTTGAGGCTGAAGTGCCTGCGCACGTCCAGGGTCACCTGATCGCCGCCGTTGTTGGCGTAGACCGCGATGGAGCCGCGGTTGCGGATTACTGCCAGGTCGAGTTCCGCGTTCTGCGCAGGCGCCACCTCCACGATCTGGTCGACGCCCTCGGGAGCGATCCGGCGGATCTCCGCGGCCGCGTGGCTTTCCCGGTAATTGATGACGTGATCAGCGCCGGCGGCCGTGGCCAGCGCAGCCTTCGCCGGTCCACTCACGGTCGTGATCACAACGGCGCCGGCCCACTTGGCGAGCTGGATCGCCGCATGGCCCACGGCGCCGGCCCCTCCAGCAACGAGAACCACCTTGCCGTCCAAGGCTCCCGGGCGCAGCCGCCGCGGGCCGTCCTCGGCGATGGTCAGGGCCCTGTGGGCGGTGATCGCGGGAACGCCCAGGCTTGCGCCGAGGTCGAACCCGGCATTCTCCGGCAGCAGAAAGACCCGCTCGGCCGGCAGGACGGCGAACTCTTGGGCTGTCCCGCCGTCGGCGCGCTGGTAGGCGGCCAAGGCCACCCAGACCCTGTCACCGACGTGGAGATGCTCGACGCCGGGTCCGACGGCGTCCACCATTCCGGCGCCGTCTTGGTTCGGCACGACCTCCGCGAAGGGCAAGGGCTCGCCCGGTCTGGCACCGCGGCGCGATTTCCAGTCGGTGGGGTTCACCGCAGAGACCATGATCCGCACGCGCACCTCCCCGCGCCCCGGGTCGCGGATCTCGCGGTCGACGAGTTCGAGAACAGACGGATCACCCGTGGCACGGTACACGATTGCTTTCATATTCAGACCTAACGCCGGTCTGGACCGAAAATTCCCGCCGTGTCGCGATAAACTGGATCGATCATGATCGGTGCCCCGCTCCGTCTTCTGGTCTGGTTCGTCATCCTGGCGACCCTCCTCTCGGCCTGTACACCTACGGTCAGACTCGATGAGGCCGCCGTTCCACCGATCCAGACCTCCTACTCGGCCCCGCCGGCCGCACGCGATGGCGTCCCCGCTCCTCACCGGCCCCCGTCCCCCACCCCGACGCCGGTTCTCACGCCGCCCCCGGCGCCCCAGGCGTTCGCCCTCAACCTCTACCAGGAGGGCGACTTCGTGCCGCAGTACACCTTTGACTGGTGTGTGGCGGCGAGCATCCAGATAATGCACAACCTCATCGACGACACCGGGGCCGGCACGTGGACCGATCGCGTCCAGCAGGGGGAGCTGTGGGAGATGGCCCGGGCACGGTCCTTCAACTCGTTCAACGGTGCCAACCCCTTGGGTTGGGCGGAGGTGCTAACCGAGGTCGGGATGGGCCCGTACGCCGTCGTGAGCGTCGCCGACTATGAGGAAGCGCTGCAGACCGCGGCCCGAGCCATTGCCGACACGGATCGGCCGGTCGGGCTGGTCATGTGGCGCGGCCGCCACGTATGGGTGATGAGCGGCTTCGAGTCACTCGGCGATCCCGACCAGTTCCCGGAGTTCCCGGTCACCGGCATCCGTGTCCAGGATCCGCTCTACCCGTACGGCGACGACCAGTGGGGAACGTCCCCCGCGCCCAACGCCCTGCTCACCCCCGGACAACTGGCGACGCAGTTCATCGTCCGCGAGCCGCGACGCTGGAGCAGCGATATGCCGGCCGGCTACATGCTGGTGCTGCCGATCGCCAAGGGCTGATCAGCCTCTGATAGTTCGAATTTGCCGGCGTCCGTGCCGAGCGAGGAGCACGTTGACGTCGAATACGCGATCACCCGAGATGAACGGGAGGCCAGCGATTTTCGTCTTCGTCCCCTAGTGCCCTGCCGGTACCAGTCTGCCCGACGTAACGACTCCGCAGCGGGGTCCGCGATCGACTCTGAGGGATGCAACAAGGCCTGGCCAGCGTAAACATCACAGCGGCGAGGCCGCCACGTCGGGCAGGGCCGGCGCAAACCGTGAGCTACCGCCGAGGATGCCCCGCTTCACTAAGTAGGGACATACATGCCGACGGTGGGCGTCAGGACAGCCGAAAGTCGTCACCGATGTCGTCGGCAAGAACTTCTCCGCGGGCGTGTCCCTATTGCTTCACCGCCGCCCGGACAGCAGGCAGCACCTCGGTCGCCAGCATCGCGATGGATTCCAGGGTTTTCGACGGCGACAAACCGGCTAGGCCGACCTGGGCGAGGAAGCGGGTATGGCCTAGGATCTCGTGCTCCCAAAGGATCTTGTCGACGATTTCGGCCGGGCTGCCAGCGAAAAGCGCACCGCACGGGGCCGCCCAGGCCTCGAAGCCTTGCGCGATCGAGCCGCCCGGCGCGCGGCATGTTCTGCTGGATGTAAGAGGAATAGTGCAGGAAGAACGTGTCCTTCGCTCCCCTGCGAGGTCTCCTCCACGTAAAAATGCGAGGTCACGCCGATCCGCCCCGGCGTCTGGCCTGCCTGTGCCGCCGAGCGTCGATATAGTTCGACCAGGGGTCCGAACCCCTCGGGCGCCCGAGGATCGCCAGGTGCACAGGCAACCCAAGCCTTCCGGCACGCACCGCCGAGGCAGGCGTGCCGCCGACCGCAGCCCAGATCGGCAGGTCGGCCTGGGCCGGGCGCGGCCAGATTCCCGCATCCATCAACGCGGGGCGGGTAGTTCCGTTCCAGGTGACGGGGTCTCGTCGCGGCTCCGCAGCAGCAGCTCGAGCCGGTCCTCGAAGTACTCGTCGTACCGCTCCAGCGGCTGGCCAAAGAGCGGGAACGACTCCAGGTAGGCGCCGCGTCCGGCGGTGATTTCGGCGCGTCCGACGCTGATGAGATCCAGCGTTGCGAACTCCTCGAAGACCCGGACCGGATCGGCACTTGAGAGGACGGTGACTGTGCTGGTCAGGCGGATTCTCTTGGTCTGCGCGGCCGCTGCGGCCAGCAGGACCGGTGCGAGGACACCGCGAAGTCCCCCCGGTAATGCTCGCCGACGCCAAAGACGTCCAGTCCCGCCTCGTAGGCCACCCTCGCCCATTCGAGAATGTCGCGGATGCGCGCACCTGCATCCATCGGCTTCCCCTCAGCGTTGCGGGTGAGTTCGCCAAAGGTGAAAATGCCGATCTCAAAGGGGACGGTGGCGCTCATGCGCGTGCTGCCGCTTGAGAACCGACCTCAATGGCGAGGAAGTCGCGTACGTCGTCGAGCTTGGGTGTGTTGAACCCGTGTGCCAGTCCTGGATACACCCGCTCAATCAATGAGGTGTGCTGCGGGAGGTACTCGCTGCTGCGGGTAATCGCCGCGGGGGCGATGACCCTGTCGATTGAGCCTCGGCCCCAGAACAGGGCTGGTCGGCTGCCGCGCAGTGTCTCGTCGCCCGGCTGCGGTGCGCCCAGCACGAATCCGCCCAGCACTACGGGGGCCGGCACCCGTTCAGACCGCGCCCCCGGCACCCGGATTCTGCCCATTGGGTTCTCGCAGGGAGGGCTCATGGCTAGCCAACTGCTCCGGGCGGCGGGTCCAACCCAAGTGCGGAGCCCAGTGAGCCCAAGTCGTGCTCGTTAGAGCCGAAGCCATGCAGTAAGAGTGCGACCGAATCGGGAACCGCATCGGCGGTCGTGGTCGTGGTCGCGTCTCGGAGCGCTGCTTTCAGAGATTTACCAAATATCTAACTCACAATTCGAGACACTTCACATATCTCTCATCGCAGCATTGACAGTGTTCAGTAGAATTCGGTACTCTCCACAGAGATGCCCACGGGGGGAACTGAATGAATTTTTTCACAGGTACAAAACCCTTTTTAGTCCGACCATCGCCCTATCCGCGCGACCGTTTCCGATGCAGCGGACATCCTGATGTCCCCATTGCGCTTAGTTTCCGAGTCGACAAGGTGGCATAACTCCGGCTTTTGTCGAAAGTTGCGATACTTGGTTGCCTTCCGATGGCGGCTGGCCGCGCGGCCCTCCGGAGCCAGACTCCTTCCCGTAAGCAGTAGAGCAGGCGTCCACTCGTGTGCACAAAAGTAATCGACGTAGGTCTGGTTTTGACTGGCGCACCATGTTCTGAATCGGTTCCCTATGCGGGCACCCAATACCTCGACAGTAGGACTCGTCGTCCTGATCCCTCGAGGAGGTGACTACGCCACAACGCCAACTGGCTCAATTCGGTCCATCCACTCTGGAGTTATGGATGCGACCCATCAAAAAAATGAGATCGCAGGAAACCGAGAAGGAGATGTCATCGTGGAAGATGATGCTTCAGAGAACGTCGTTGCATTTCAAGTAGGAGATTCAAAACCACAAATTATACGAGAACTTTCGGTCAGGGAAAGCCTGGAGGTTGTATCAAAGGCGGATCCAACTTTGGGAGAACGCCTGAAGGCGGCGGAAAAGAGAATGGAGATTGCTCGGGAGGAAGTAATTTCCAACCCCGACACGACAGTGGAATACTTTCTGCTTCAACACTCCCGCAGCAAAACCGATGAACTATTGGGGCTTGATCTCGAAGGGCTAGAGGAAGAATCACACCGTAAACGCGTGGATGAGTACCATCGGATTGGGGGTATAGGTTCAGCTCTACTCTATCGAGACGCGAACTTTGGAGGTGGCTCCAAGTTCTTTTCAGTGACTTGGCCCAACTTCAAGTGGTCCCCTTACAGATTCAACGATACTGCTTCCTCAGGCAAAGCTTGGGGGGGAAATATTCTCTTTCAGCACACGTGGTACAGCGGGAGACGGTTATATATGGTTGGCCTCCCGTACTTCGAAATCCGGGACTTTCGAGAAGTCGAGTTCACCGACATGGCCAGCTCATTCGTCTCCATACCGTAAAGAAAAACCGAAGGTCTCGAGGAACGGTGAAGGCTCGATGTTGTTACACGTTGCCCCCTGATCCCTGGACGTCACCTCTAATTGCCGAGTCAAATCAAGTTGCAAGAATCAGGCAGATTTGGTGAGTGCTTTAGCGCTGCGGTCAATGGCCATTGAAAGTCCAAAGGAGACTCCTTTAACCCGCCATACTGCTGACCAACTCGAGCGGCGCACCAGGGCATGACGACGGACCGGTAGAGGGAACGATTCAACTGAATCCCAGTGGATCATTCCTTCTACCGGCAACTATCGGCTAGGTCCGTTCGAGAGCGTCAGTCCGTTGGCGCGGATCCCGGCCGCGAGGTCCGCGTTCCTTTACGGGTAATCCCGGTCAAGTCCTCCGGCTAGCACCGCGATGGTCGCCGGCCCGTTGCCTCGGCTTCCCGCCAGCGCGGCACGGCGCGTGCGCGTCGACGCCGTAGGCCATGCCTGAGATGACGCAGCATCCACGCTGGGCCAGCCCATAGGCCATGTCGCCGGTGACGGCTACTCCGTAGCTGGTGCTGTCGCGTGAGCCGGTCAACGCTGCGCACCCGGACGTGGCGGGGATCCCGGCGTCGAGGGTGCGGCAGTTCCCCCGCGGGCAAAACTCATTGCACCGAAGATCCTGGTCCAACGTGTCGTTTTTCGAAATCAGCTGCACGGATTGTTCAAAGTCGTCTGCACGGCGGCCGTGCCCACAAGGGGAACGCCCTACGGGACGGTCCTCGCCGTAGTCCCGAGGAAATAGGGTCAAGGCTGGAGGACAGGCTCGTCAGCCTCAGTACTACTCGTCAGCCTCAGTACTACATGGAGATCTGCTGGACCGCGGTCGGTATGAACCCCAGAGTGTTGATCAATGCCAGCGTGGCTATGCCATACCCAACGACCAGGGCAGCAATGGCTAGCCCGCGGCCTCGTTCGCCTCTTAGACGGATCTGATGGAGGGCAACGTGTCCCGCCCCCACTGCAAATACAGCGAGAACCCCATGGACGGCCATTGTGCTCGACACCGCCGTGCTGCTGCCGTTCCTGCTCGTGAAGGCCCAATCGGATCCGCTCACCATAGTGATCACCGTTGTCGTGGTCGCAGTGATCACCATCGCCCAGTGGCTCGTGGTGCGCCGCCAGCGTCGCAACGACGCACCCTCACAGGAGACCTCCGCCCAGCACCACTCCGATTGAATACCTCCTGTCCGGACGGCTCCCAACCCGAAATCAGTGCAGTAGACGCTGAAGCGATTATGGAATCCGACAGCATCGAACTTGTCCCTGCTGACCCACAGGGATGGGCAGCAAGACTCGAGGTCGTGCGCGGAAGGCTGGCTTCCCTGTTGCCGGATGCGGAGGTCGAGCACATAAGTTCGACGTCCATTCCGGATCTTCCTGCCAAGGACGTTGTCGACGTACTGGTCGGCGTGAACCTACGCCAATGGTCGACCGCAATGGACCTGCTCAGCGCGGATGGATTCGACTGCGAGGGCCACAGAGAAGGACACGCCTGGTTCAGCCTGCCCAACAGGAGTAACAGAAGAGATTGTCGTTCACCTTGTCCAGATCCAGGGACGCCTGCGGACCGGGAGATCGTGGCCTACTGCCGCGGCGCCTACTGCGTCCTGGCCTACTGCCGCGGCGCCTACTGCGTCCTGGCCTACTGCCGCGGCGCCTACTGCGTCCTGGCCTACGAAGCCGTGGACCTGCTGCACGCAGCCGGCCGCCGGGCCCGGCGGCTGCACGAGGGAATGCTCGAATGGCGCCTCGGCGGCCTGCCGGTCGGGGCAGGCGCGGCCGCCTAGCAAGTGGACCGCAGACCTCTCCCTGACCAAGGACCCTGTTCGCTGGACGCTCAACAGGCAAAGGTGTAAGCAAGCAGCAGTCACAAATACCGAAAAAGGAGGTCCGGGCATGATGTACGGATGGTACGGCGACGGGGGCATTGGCGGCTGGGTGGCCATGGCGCTGATGATGCTGCTGTTCTGGGGAGGCGTTGTGACGGTGGTGATTCTCCTGATCCGCGGTGGACAGCCCGGCGCCTGGCGATCCTATGGGCCCCCTCACGATGACCCTGAGCGGATCCTCAACGAACGCTTCGCCCGCGGGGAAATCGACGCAACCGAGTTCAACGAACGCCGCGCCGTTCTGAGAAGGAAGCCGTGAAAACCCTGTCGCACAAAGGGCAGATCCTGCTCGGTGCCATCGCGGCCCTTTTCCTGACGGCCCTGTCCATGACGGCCATAGTATTTATGAACGGCGGGGCGGCGCCGGGCGGCTATTGGGTCCCTGGATCCTCCCGGTGCACGGCGCCGAGCCTCGCCGGCACCGTCATCAATGTCGCGGCGACTGACATGGGAGGCTCCATGATGGGCGGCGCGGACATGATGCGGGGCAGCATGCAACTGACCGCCGACCGGGCCACCGTGACGCGCGGTGAGGTGTCCTTCCTGGTCACCAACGCCGGCAATATCCCTCACGAAATGATGATCGTCCCGCTGGCGGAACCCCAGATCGCAGGGACCCGTCCGGTCGGCCGGGACGGGAAAATCGACGAGACCGGCAGCCTGGCCGAGGCCGCCGCTACCTGCGCCGAAGGCGAAGGTAGCGGCATCCTCCCGTCCGCGGCCGGATGGATCACACTTGACCTGCCGCCCGGGCGATATGAGCTGTTCTGCAATCTGCCGGGCCACTACGGGGCAGGGATGTATACACAGCTCACCGTCACCTAACCGGCCGGTACGCATCAGAAGGCGAGGACCTTCTCCGCCGCCAAGGTCGGCGAGCTCGTCCATCGCGGACCGCCTGGCCGCTCAACAACAAACCCGAACCATCCTCGGAGATGACACGTCCGCCGAAAGCTTTGCTGAGCTCCGTAAAGCCTTCGAGACCCTCGGCGGCTTGTTGGACCCGCCAATATCCGGTACGAGAACCTCGGCTGCCCCAGCGCCCCTACGGCGCCTCTCTGGTCAAGCAGGGACGGGTTACGCTGGATATGGACGGGCCCGGTGAGTGACCGTTCCGAAGACTCCTGCCGGCCGCCGTGCGGTGCCGGTGGGATTATTCACGGGATGTCTGGCTCAGCCGAGGGCCTTGTTGACGGGTTGGCGATGCTTCCCTCCGGCCGGGGAAGGATGCCGCGCAGGACGGGAAGCCGGCCGGAGTACCCGCCGAAGGGGGTGTCCCGCGTCGCTACGGGCCCTCGCGGAGGATGCGGAGACGTTCCTGATACTCCTGTGCGCTCATTTCACCGCGCGAGTATCGCTCTGCGAGGATCCCGCTGGCACTCTCGGGGGTCTCGGCGGCCCCAATGTCCGTGTCCCGAGGATCGCGACCGTTGTTCTGCCCGCTATTCCCGCCGGCGGCGCGGACGCCGCGGATCATGACCCAGATGAGGCCAATGGCCACCAGCAGACCTATGATCCACCACCAGCCCATGCCGAACCCGCCACCCATCATGGTCCGTACGTCCTTTCACGGCCCTGCCGGGAATCCCTGCCGTATCGGCTCTTACGAAACGTACCATCCGGCGGGACAACGGCACAGAGCCCCGCGTTGACTGACCTCAGAGGCCCGCGCGGCCGCATTTGAGGAATTGTCCGAGAACTGCCCTTGGGCGCAGCGGTCATATATCCACTCGGATCCGATCAGGGCGCCGCCCGAGGCCAGAGTTCGGGATACACCCCCAGGGGTATGTTGGCGTAGGCTGAAACCAGACGGCTGCGGAGTAGGGTCGGTTGAAGGAGGCACCCATGATGGGTGGGCAAGGGTTCGGCATAGACGTGTCCTGGTTTTTCTGGTTGATCCCGGTCACTGTCGCCGTTCTAGTGGCGGCTCTCGCGGCACGGGCATTGTCCGGTGGCACCCGCCGAAGAGGAACAGGATCAGCACCGGGGCAGAACCGTAACGCCGCCGCGGGCAGGAGCAACGCACGTCGGATCCTCGATCAGCGATACGCCGGCGGCGAGCTGGGCACGCAGGAATACCGCGACCGCTTGGCGCTGATTACCGGCCCGGGGACACAGACGGAAAAACCGGGGATAGATCCACGCGACGGCGGCCCGGGCGATCAGCCAGCGGCGTTGAGCCTTCCGGAGCTGAAGCAACGGGCCGTGTCGCTGCTGATAGCGGCCGATGACGCCGTGCGCTCCAGCGAGCAGGAAGCAGGATTTGCGCAGGCCCAGTTCGGGGACGTCTCCGTTGTGCCCTTCGCGAAGGCCCTCACCGACGCCAAGGCGAATCTGAGCGAGTCCTTCAGGCTCCAACAGCAGCTCGACGACGCGGTCCCGGCCTCCGAGGAGCAGCAGCGGGGCTGGTACACCGAGATCATCAGTCGCTGCGAGTCGGCCAACCAGGCCCTGGCCGAACAGAAAGCCTCCTTCGATTCCCTGCGTGAACTCGAAAAGAACGCACCACGGGCACTCGAACTGCTCCGGGCCGGAAGCGTAGAGGCAGCGGCCAAGGTAGCGGACGCGGAGCAGGCCATGACCGGGCTTCGCGAACGGTACTCCGATGCGGCGGTCGGCCCGGTCTCGGACAACATCGCCCAGGCCCGGGAACGGTTGAAATTTCTAGACACCGCCGCGCAGACGGCACAGCAGAAGCTCACGGAGCCTGACCCGGGCGCCACGGCCGTCGCTGTCCGCGCTGCCGAAGAAAGCCTGCACCAGACCAACGTGCTGGTTGACGCCATCGGAAAGCTCTCGCGCGACCTTGACGCCGCCCGGACCAATCTCGACCGCGCGGTGGAGGACGCCGCCCAGGACCTCGCCCGGGCCAAGGCCACCATGGCGGCCGGCCAGCACACCGACCTCGCCGGTCCCGTCGCAGTCCTCGAGGCGGTCCTGAGCCAGGTGCAACAGCAGCTGCACCACGGAAGGATCGACCCGATCGCCGCGCTACAGCGCGTGGAAGCGGCGCTCCAAGGCCTGGATCAGGCCCTCTCCGGGATCCGGAACCAAGAGGTCCAGGCCCGGCGCGCCGGGCAGGCCCTCCAGCAGGCCATCATGAATGCACAGGCCCGGGCCTCGGCTGCCTCGGACTACATTGCCGCCCGCCGCGGCGGCGTCGGGCCCGAAGCCAGGAAGCGCTTGGCTGAGGCGCAACGCAATCTGGACACCGCGCTCTCCATCCAGCAGACGGATCCTGAAACGGCGCTGAACTACGCGCAGCAGGCCGGCGCTCTGGCGTCCCGCGCGGCAGAGCTCGCCCGGTCGGATGTGCAGGATTTCGGCGGCATGGACAACCGCGGTTACGGCGGCGGCATGTTCGGTGGCCGCGGGTGCGGAGGGGGTCTCGGCGGTGCCGTTCTGGGCGGGATTCTGATCGATTCGATACTGGGCGGCGGACGCGGAGGCGATTCCAGTAACGGCGCCGGCTGGGATGGAGACACAGGGAGCGGCGGCGGTTTCTGATCCGTCATGTCCTGGTCCATGTCGGTCCGTCGACCCCGGTAGCGCCCCGTGCGCGGTCACCGCTAACCCCGGCGCCGTGACAGGCACCGGCGGTCACGTGACCCGTTCCGTGGGCATGGCCAGGGTGACCCAGTCGTGCAATCCGCCTCGATAATACGCCAGCGCGGAGGCCGGATACCCGGTTTCCATCAGCGCCCGGACAGCCGCCGGGGACTGCGGGCACTGCGGGCCGTTACAGAAGAACACGCTCAGCCTAGAAGGGTCGAGTTGATCCCTGAATTCCAGGATCCGGTCATGGGGGAGGTTGACGGCGCCTGGAATCGTGATCCCGGCCCTGGAACCAGGTACGCGGCTGTCGACCAGGACCGCGCCGCCGCCGAGCAACTCCAAGAGTTCGAGCTCGCCGAGAGTGACCACCCCTGGCGCGCACTGCAGCGGCTGCAGCTCTCCCCATGTCGTGTCCACCACCACCAGATCCGGTTCTCCCCCAACCTTCCGGGGGACACTGGCCGGATCCTGAGAACGGATCCTGGACGTTCGTTCTATCACGGCTGGTTCGACTCTCATGAGCCCAGCCTAAGGCCGCCGGGCGCGCCGCGGTAAGGTTCCGCCCGGCTTCGCCGGTGGAGACAACGTGAGGTATAAACGACAGTTCAGCACGCGAAAAGACCACTCCGCGACTGGCGGCCCGAGGAAAGCTTCGAGCCTCTGCAACACCTGCCCGGGCGGGAACTGCGTCTCTTCATTGGCTGCCGGGTCCAGGGAGGCTGCAGCCCTCCATCCGTCGGGCTCCCACTCGGCAGGTGGCTGGCTGGATCCACGAACGAACAGATCAGATGCAGCCCGGAGCCGCTGCGAGACGGGCGGCACGTCGCGCCTCAGTGTCACCGGCACCGCCGACCAGGAGGCACTGACCGAGGCAGTGCGCTCCTGGCCGACCAGGAGGCACTGACCGAGGCAGTGCGCTCCTCCGGCTGCGTCCTGACCGGCGCGAAGCGTGATCCGTTGGCTCCATCGTTTCCACCGCCATCGCGCTCTGCATTGCCCTGAGCTGCCCCTGGCCGGCAGGGTGACCGGCCCGCGGCGGGAGACCACTCCGGTCAGGCACGCCGGTATGCACGAGCACTGCAGGATCTGCGCCGAGGCCTGCCGCCGGTGTGAAGCGGCCTGCGCTTCCCTCCTGGCCGCATTGGCCTGAGTATCAGCCGGCCTTCAGCAGACCGGTGCGGATGCGTAGAAAACCGGCCCGGGTGGACCGGGACCTCGGACTCTATCCGGCAGTCGACTCCGCGCTAAGACTCGGAGCAACTCTGAAACGAAAGGCGCCAGTCAAGATGTGGGGTTACGGACAAGGCATGTGGTGGATGTGGCTCTGGATTCCTCTGCTGCTCGTCGGGATCGCGCTTCTGGTGGTGCTGGCGGTCCGGGTCTTTGGCGGCGGCGTCCGTAATGGATACGGGCCGCCGCGCCCCCCGGGGCAAGGCGGCCCGCCGCCGGCCGGAGGGAGCAGGGCCCGCCAGATCCTCGACGAGCGCTTCGCGAGAGGAGAACTCACCGCGGACCAGTACCGCGAACAGCTCAAAGTGCTCGGTGAGGGCCCGTAGTGCAGCCCATCAGCCGCCGACAGGCGCTGCTGCTGGGCGGGCTCGGCGCAGCGGGGACAGCGGCCGGCGGGGCCGGGCTGATCTGGACCCTGACGTCGCGGCCCGCTCCCGTCACGGGAAGCGAACTGACCCAGCCTCCGGAGGAACGGAGCACAAACGGCCAGCTGCAGGTACGGCTCGAAGCCGCACCCGGACAGATACTGCTGGCCGGCAGGCAGACCGCAGCCCTCGGCTACAACGACGGCATCCCCGGCCCGACACTCCGCGTACGCCCCGGCGACGTCCTGAAGATCGGGCTCGTCAACAACCTGGCCCAAACCACCAACCTGCACGTGCACGGCCTCCACGTTTCCCCGGAGGGCGACGGGGACAACGTCTTCGTCTCGGTGGACCCCGGCGGCACCTTCGACTACGAATACAGACTTCCCGACGATCATCCCCCGGGCGTGTACTGGTACCACCCCCACCACCACGGTATGGTCGCCGACCAGATATTCGCCGGGCTCTTCGGAGCAATCATCGTCGAGGACCCTGAACCCATCGAGTCACGTGCGGACCGGGTACTGGTCATTTCGGAAATCACCCTCGACGGCGGGGGGGAACATCCCGGAAGTCTCTGAGATGGAACGAATGATGGGCCGGGAGGGTGAACTGATCCTGGTCAACGGTCAAAGCAACCCGCAATTCAGCGCCCGCCCAGGACAACGCGAACGATGGCGCCTCATCAACACGTGCGTGTCCCGCTACCTCCGGCTGCGGCTCGACGGGCAGCAGCTGCAGCTCCTCGGCATGGACTCCGGCCGCTTCCCGACACCGGAGAGTGTGGATGAACTTCTGCTGACGCCCGGAAACCGGGCAGACCTCCTTGTGACCACAACGACCGGCGACTCCGTGCTGCGTGCGTTCTACCAGAACCGGGGAAGCATGCCGGGAATGATGGGACCGGGATCCGGAGCACGCAATCCTGCAGACCAGCCGGGCGGCGCCGCACTGGCCACCCTCCGCGTAGCCGGCGAACCGGTCGCAGCCCTGACGGCCGTGCCCGCCCAGCGGGGGCTGGGAGACCTGCGGTCAGCCGCCGTCGCGGCCCGCCGGCAGATCGTCCTGGCCGCTGGCATGGGCGGGGGCATGATGCGTTTCACCATCAACGGCAGGGAGTTCGACGAGGCACGAACAGACACAACGGTAGCGGCCGGGGATGTGGAGGAATGGACGCTGACCAACACCAGCCCCATGGACCGCCCCTTTCACCTTCGCGTCTGGCCGATGCAAATCATCGAGGAAAGCGGCCCAGGGACGAACGCCGCCATCTGGCAGGACGTAGTGAACGTGCCCGCGAACGGGCGTGTGAAAGTCAGGGTGGCTTTTAAAGACTTTCGGGGACGCTCCGTTTACCACTGCCACATCCTGGATCATGAGGACCTCGGCATGGTGGGTGCCATCGAAGTCCGGTGCGACGTCTCATCGACGCACCCTGGAAGCATTCGGGACCGCCCCATGCCACTCGAAAATCTGAATCTGGACCCTCAAACAGCCGCTTTGAGCCTGCTATGGAATTGCAGATCCCGCACAACTACTTCACGATATTGACGATCACCTGTGCAGGAAATTTCACTGGCTTAGTGGCTTGACTCGGGCGCGGAGGAATGGGCCCCGAAGAGCTGTCCGCAGATCTTCCAGCGACGGGATTCCGACCAGACCGGTTGATGACGGGTAGACCCGGCAGGTCACAGCCGGGGCGGCCTTCGAGGCGAACAGGTCATGGCCATCGGCGATAAATGACGGAGAACCGTGAAAATCGTGAGCCTCGGCTTCGCTGTCGGACGTGATCTCCACGACCCGGAGGATCCGGACTCGTGCTCCTTCGGCAGCCAGCGCCTGCCGGAACAACTCCAGTGCCGGGCCGCTGTTGGGGCAGCCAGGGATGGTCCGCAGTTCATAATCCATGGGTCAGCCTTCCCTGCGGGTCAGGGAGACGGGAACAGACTGTTGTCCGGGTCCATGGCCGCAATCTTCACAGCAGCCATCCGCGATAGCGGGGGCCGGGCTGGTCCGTCGGTCCGTATCTGCGCAGTCATCATTGGCGCCGACATCTACAGCGGCATGCGGGACGGTGCAGCACGCGTCTCCGCGCCAGGCGTTAGTGCCCTCGCGGACGGCGATCGCGGCGATGACTAACGCGGCGCCGGCGTCGGCCCACCACCAGCCCAGCGTGCTGTTGAGCACCAGTCCGACCAACAGGACGGCCGAGAGGTATGTGCACAGCAGCGTCTGCTTCGAATCTGCAACGGCCGTGTGGGATCCCAGTTCCCGGCCGGCACGGCGCTGGGCCCAGGACAAAACCGGCATGATCGCAAGGCTCAGAGCAGCAATCACAATCCCCGGCGTGGAGTGCTGGGCCCCTCCCCCGCCGGTGAAGGCCCTGACTGCATCGACGGTGACAAACGCGGCAAGGGCGAAGAAGGACATCGCGATGATCCGCAGCGTCAGGTGCTCGCGCCGCTCAGGATCCTTGGCGGAAAACTGCCAGGACAGCGCGACAGCGGAGGCCACCTCGATCACGGAATCCAGTCCGAAGCCGATCAGCGCCGACGAGTCCGCGACACCGCCGGCCCACAGCGCCGCCGCAGCTTCAACGACGTTGTAGGAGATCGTTGCGGCGGCAAACAGCCGGATCCGACGGCTCAGAACAGCCCGGCGTTCTGATGTGGGTGTGAGCTGGCGAGTGGTCATGCCACGCACGTCCCGTCGGGTGCGCAGCAGGCAGGGTCCACGGCGAGGACGACGCCGATAAGGTCCCTGATTGCATTGCCCAGGCGTGCGTCGGCGAGTTCGTAGCGGCTCCGCCGACCATCCGGGACGGCCATCACGAGTCCGCAGCCGCGAAGGCACGTCAGGTGATTGGAAATGCTCTGTCGTGACACTTCGAGTGTGTCAGCGAGATCGGAGGGATAAGCCGGAGCGTCAGCGAGAGCCAGAAGGATTCGGGCCCTCGTCGGGTCGGAGGCCGCGTAGCCGAACCGTGCCAGCACCGGGGCGTGCGTGAGGGTTTCCATAATTCCAAAGTACATTCATGCGTGTATTCAGGCAATTGTGTAGCGTGCCGCTTGTCAGCTGCCTTGGCGCAACTGGGAGAATCTCACGAACGGGGCGCAGCACAACGTTCCCGCAAACGAAGGGTTCAAGAACAGGTTTCATTCGAGAATCGTGGCTGTGGACTTTGGCGCTATTTGGCCGCTTTCTGTGATCGCTCTGTGTCGCTCGTGGTGAATCAGCCGCCTTCACCAGCACCTGGAATATCCATTCATCTAGATGTATTGATAAATGTATGAGCACCTACACCGCCGCTCCAGAAGCGGGCACAACCCACGACCCGCCCAGCCTGGCACCATTCCCTGGCATCGACGAAGCCCGGAAGCTGGCGGCTCTGACCCAGGCCCTGGCGGACCCTGTCAGGCTGCAGATACTTGCCACGCTGGAGTCAGTGTGCGTGCCAGTAGGCACGATTGTGGAAGCCACCGGTCTGCGGCAACCGGCAGTCTCCCACCACTTGCGCGTCCTTCGTGACCGCGGGCTGGTCCGCGGGGAGCGACGGGGCACCTTCATCTTTTACTGTCTTGCCACGGACGCGGTCGCGCCGGCGATAGAAGCCCTTCGTCGTTTGTCGGCGTCCGTCGGGAGTACTGAATGACCGGGGCCGTGGAGGTGTTTTGCCGCACAGGATGCGGCAAATGCAGTGCCGTCCGCCGCTGGCTCGCCGGCCTGGGTCACCCCGTGCGGATGCACGATGTGACCCGCGACCCTGAAGCCGCCAAACGGCTGGCGGAACTCGGTTTCACGACCCTTCCGGCGCTTCTGACCCCGGATGGGCGCGCATCGGCCGGCAGCGACCCGCGCACCCTGGCAGACCAGCTGCCCATGTTGAAAACCGCACGGACCGATACTGAACCAGGAGCTCCCCGATGACCGAAGTCGACCCCCTTGTAATGGACGACCAGCGCCGACACTGGCGCACCACCTTCCAGTCCAACCCCGCCATGTACGGACCGGCCCCCAGCGGGCCGGCACTTCACGCACTGGAACTTTTCGAACGCGAACGCGTCAGGGACGTTCTCGAACTCGGTGCGGGCCAGGGTCGGGATACCATGGCGTTTTTGCGTGCAGGGATGAACGTGACTGCGCTGGACTACGCGCCCGAAGGCCTGGCCGAACTCTCCGACGCGGCCGCCTCACCCGGGGTGGCCGTAAAGCTGACCACCGCCGCTCACGACGTGCGCAGCCCACTACCTCTGCCGGACGAATCCGTGGACGCCGTTTTCAGCCACATGCTCTTCAATATGGCCCTGACCACCGGCCAGCTCACCACCCTCGCCGCCGAGGTCCGCCGCGTACTTCGCCCCGGCGGCTGGCACATCTACACCGTCCGCCACACCGGAGATCCCCACGCAGGCACCGGCCTGGACCGGGGTGACAACATGCGCGAGCACGGGGGATTCATCGTCCACTTCTTCGACCAGGACCTCGTGAACTGCCTCGGCCAGGGATTCTCTGCGCCCGAGATCGTCTCCTTCGAAGAAGGCGATCTGCCCCGCCGGCTGTGGCGCGTAACCCAGCGCAAAACGGTCCCCGCCAACGACGCCCCGGACCGCAGCCGAAGAAGTTCCCCCGAGAGCTGACCCGCCGGCCCCATCGCGGAGAAAAATATGGTCAATCCGACGCCGTCATCGAAGCCCGGACTACCACCCGGCCAGGCTCAGCGAGCTCATGATCAGCTCCGAATCAGTGGCCATGTCATGCCGTTCCCCCGCATTCCTGCATGAACAAGTATCAGAGCGGAACATCGGGACCAGCCGCAACCCAAGGTCAATCCAAAAACCAATCAGCAAATCATGTTCTTAGCGGCCCTAGCCACCATGAAGTAGTGAACGCGAAAACCCAACGGAAGGACGAACGAGGATGAACACCCAGAAGATACCCCACAGGGCGGTACCCGGTCCGCCGTAGGCAGCCGCTCCCCTACACAACCGAATAGGCCGTTCCGGGACCCCACACACCTGGAACATCAGATCAGAGGCGAGAGTGTGGACACTGTCCACACGAAAAGCACCCAAAAAGCCCCTGACCTGCGAAAACACTGTGCCCGAGGTGGGACTCGAACCGGGTTCCAGCCCCCGAATTTCCGCCATTCCCCCGAAAACCTCGCCAATCCCGCCCAGTCCGGCACCAGTACGACCCGATCCGAAGCCCAGGGTGTGTACATTGTGCACACCCACTTTCTTGCCCGCTTCGCCGCCCCCAACCACGCAGCTTAAACGGCCGTCCGGGCGAGGCAGCTGTGTCTTGGGCACGATTTCGCTCCGATATGAAAAGCAGGCCTCCGGAACCGGACCAGCTGCAAACAAGCGCCGCACAACGGGGCGGACCTCATGCTGGAAATCAACGAACATCATGGCGGCGGGTTCCTCCTTTCCGAACATCTCATGGAGAAACGAACCGCAAACTATATGACCAACCGACAGGCCGGCCCTCCACGAAGTGAGTGCGCACCACCAACGGAGCAGCGCGCCGCCCGCAACGTCCGCCTTTTACCCGGCCAAGAGGGCTCGACTGGCTGGTGGCAGACACCTGATAGCGGAACTTGTGTAGGGCTAGTTACCTGAGGCAACTTTGTAGCTGGCTGTTAAGGCGGTCCCCCAAAATACCAGTAGTAATTCGCCACGTCGGGCGCTTAAGCCCCGAGGAGCAGGATTCTTGATCGCTGCGAGGACGAGTCGGGATAGGTAAGTTCAGAGCGGTCGTAGATATGCTTCATCGCCTTGATAGCGATTCTGACCGCACGATCTCTCAGCGCCCCCGATGTACCTTCGTCGGGCTCTCGCGACCCATGGTTTAGCTTGCTCCTGGTGGCGTACAGGTCCTTCAGCTCACTGAAGAGTTCGCGACGGAGACTGGGTAGGCCCAGTCATGTCCAGACCCTCGGTCAAGGACTGGAAACCAGCCCCCGTCCCGGGATGTCCTCAACAAGATCAAGGACGTGCTCGGCGTTGCGCCCCAAACGGTCAAGCTTCCACACCGTGAGTACGTCGCCGGCCTCCAGCCAGCCCAGGGCTTTGGACAGCTGAGGGCGTTCGACGGTTGAACCGCTGACACAGGTATCGGCAGCCAGCTGCTTCCGGGCCCGTCCGTGGAGTTGCGTGCCTAACTCTTGTCCAGAAATTTTGTAAGGCTGGACGAGCGCGATCTGATGCCTTCGACGTGCTCGTCCATCGCGGCCATAGCGGCTTCGGCGTCACGTTCGCGGAAGGCGTCGATGATCGCTTGGTGTTCCCGCACTGTATGTTCCCCGCTCATGTCGTTATGCACCATGAGCCTGAACCGCTGAATATGGCCTTCGATTGAGCTGTAGGCCCTCAGTAGGAACTCGTTGTCTGTGGCTTCCGCGATGCGACGGTGAAAGCTCTCATCCGCTTTCCAGTAGGTGCGGTAGCCGGCGAAGGTGTCTCCGCCGCGACGTGACGCGTCAAGGTCCTGGTTGAACTGTTCGAGTTCGGCTACCAATCCATCAGTCACATTCGTGCAGGCGATCCGCGTGATTGCAGGCTCAATAACTTGCCGTGACAGCAGGAGCGCGGCTACGTCAGCTGCCGTCGGTTCCGGGGCCACCTTGTAACCCCGCAGTGCCTCGCGCCGGACCATCCCAGTTGCCTCGAGCCGCGCCAGGGCTTCCCGGACTGGGGTGGAGGACACCTTGAAGCGCTTGGCCAGGCCGTCGATGCTCAGCGGCGACCCGGTAGATATTTTGTCGTCCAGCAGCAAGGACAGGATAGCTTCGAACACCTGATCCACCAGCATGGGCCGCGCAGGGAATAGCCCCGAATCTTCCTCGGGTGAGTGGGCGTTCATGTGGAGATCCTCTACGAAGTGATCGTTATGGTTTCAGTTTAGAGAGCGTTAGCAGCCTGTCTCATTGCTTGAACGCTCGGATGCCGTGACCCGTTGTTCCACGATCATGCATGATGTACGGTACATGATACCAAGCGCAGGGTGATCTAGAACACAGGTGACGCTTTCGCTACGGAAAGCTCGGCTGCTAGGCCTCATGGTGTCCTTCCCGGCCCGGCATGAACTCGACTCTCAAAAGGTGTGCAGATGAATCAGCTCCGAACTACGTTCTTGTCCCTCGCCGCAGTCTCCCTGGCAGGCGCCCTACTCACTGGATGCTCCAACCCTTCGACGGTTAGCGACACTGCTCCACAGGCGGCAAAGACTTCGGCCTCCATCGCGCCGGTTGAAACGGACGCCGCCGCTGCAGCAGCACTTCCTCAGTCCATCCGCGACAAGGGAACCCTCACGGTAACCATGAGCCAGAGTTCGCCCCCGATGCACTTCATGGCCGCAGACGGGACCACCACCACCGGCGTGGACCCAGAAGTCGCGACCGCATTGGGCCAGGCGCTCGGGCTCAAGACCACCGTTGTCAGTGGACCCTTCGACGGAATCATCCCTGGCATTGCCGCCGGTAAGTTCGACATGGCCATTTCCCAGATGTCGCCCTCTGCCGAACGGATGAAGGTGCTCGATTTCGTCGATTATTACCAGTCCGGAAGCGGGATCGGTGTTGCTCCGGGGAACCCCCAGCAGCTGACCGTCGACACTCTGTGCGGCAAGCGCGTGGGCGCGCTGAAGGGATCATTCCAGGATCTCAAGAGGCTTCCGGCGCTGTCCGAAGCATGCACATCCACGGGCAAGGAAGCCATACAAGCCATGACCTACCCCGATATGCAGGCGCCCAACCTGGCACTGACTGCCGGCCGCATCGATGCCGTGTACATTGACGGCCCCACTCTCGGGTATGCAATTAAGCAGGGCGGCCAGATTGAGCTGCTCGGCGAAAAAGACCTCTCGCCCGTCAGCATCGGGTTCAAGAAGGGAGCTGGCCTGGAAAAGGCAGTGCAACTCGGTATGGAGTCTCTCGCCAAGAGCGGCAAGTACAAGGAGATTCTCGACAAGTGGGGTGTGGGAACCGGTGCTATCTCAGACTTCGCCTTCAACAAGGCACAGTAGGCCCGGCATGAGCGACACAGTCACCGCCTCAGGCGACCAAGCGCTTGCCGACGATGGCATAGACCGCAAGCTTCTTTTGGGACGTCCGCATCAGCACCACGGACTGTTGTGGTTGACCGCAGCTATCGTCCTGTTTGCCATCTTCCTTGTCGGCTACTCACTAGTCACCAATCCCCGCTTTGAATGGGGAGTCGTTTTCGGCTGGTTCACTTCCGAGCGGCTTTTTACCGGACTGCTGCGCACTCTTCAGTTGACAGTCATCTCCATGGCTGTCGGCATTATCGTCGGGGTGTTGCTGGCCCTTGCCAGGCTCGCCCCGAACTTCATCATCGCAGGGGTTGCGGCTTTCCTGGTTTGGATCTTCCGCGGTGTGCCGGTATTCGTCCAACTCCTTTTCTGGGGTTTCATCGCCGCCATCTATCCACGGTTCGCTATCGGAATACCGTTTGGACCCGAGTTCTTCTCGGCTGACGCTAACGTGATCATCACCCCCTTCCTCGCCGCGATCTTGGGTCTCGGCCTTAACGAGGGGGCCTACATGTCCGAGATCGTTCGTGCAGGCCTCTTGAGCGTCCATCGCGGGCAAACGGAGGCCGCCAAAGCGCTCGGCATGAAGCGATTCACCATACTCCGGCGGATTGTCATGCCCCAGGCAATGAAGATCATCATTCCGCCCACAGGCAACCAGACGATTTCGATGCTCAAGACGACGTCCTTGGTCAGCGTGCTGGCCTTTCCGGAACTGTTGTACTCCGCACAGTTGGTCTACAGCGCAAACTTCAAAACGATCCCGCTCCTCATTGCTGCAAGCCTTTGGTACCTGCTGGTCACCAGCATTCTGAGCCTGGGGCAGTTCTACATTGAACGGCATTTCAACAGAGGAACGGCAACACCGGGGCGTATTTCCCGACGCAAAGCTAAAGCCTTGCGAACCCGCACCACCGCGCAGGAGGTCCAATCGTGAACGACCTAGTGGTCGAGGCCAGAGGTGTTGCCAAGCAGTTCGGTGACCTCCACGTCCTTAAAGGGATCGATCTAACCATCAGTAAAGGAGACGTTACTTGCATCATCGGACCGTCCGGCTCCGGCAAGTCCACGTTTCTGCGGTGCATCAACCAACTGGAAACGCTCGACGGCGGGTACATCCTCGTTGAGGGACAGCCGGTGGGTGTGAAAATCAAGAATGGTCGGGTGCACGCGCAGAGCAATGCCGAGGCCGCCAGGTCCCGCGAGAACATCGGCATGGTTTTCCAAGGGTTCAACCTCTTTCCCCACATGACAGTGCTCGAAAACGTCTGCGAGGCCCCTATCAGGGTGAGAAGGGAGAACCGCAAAATCGTCCAGGAGCGGGCCAGGGCCCTCCTGGAGCGGGTGGGACTGTCAGCCAAGGCAAACGCCTACCCGGGTTCCCTGTCCGGCGGACAACAGCAACGCGTGGCGATCGCTCGGGCGCTGGCAATGGAGCCACGGTTGATGCTCTTTGATGAGCCGACGTCTGCCCTGGATCCAGAACTGGTGGGCGAGGTGCTCGACGTCATGCGTGGGCTGGCCGACGCCGGGATGACGATGATCGTGGTCACCCACGAAATTGGTTTTGCCCGGGAAGTCAGCGACCACCTGATCTTCATGGACGATGGCTGCATTGTGGAGCAGGGCGATCCGAGCACCGTCCTACGGGATCCTCAGCACGAACGGACCAGGCAGTTCCTGGCGAAAGTACTTTAGACCTTTACATTGGAGCAGGAATCTTGAGAGAAAAATGGATTGTCAGCATCGACGACTACCGCAGGGCTTCCCGGAAGCGACTTCCAAGGATGATTTCTGACTACCTGGAAGGTGGCGCGCTCGACGAAACCACCATGCGGGCCAACGAGGAGCGCTTTGATGCGCTGATGCTTCGCCAGCGTTCCTTGGTGGACCTCACGGGCATGAACACATCCACCACAGTGCTTGGACGTCCGCTGGCTATGCCGCTCATGGTGGCACCGATGGGAATGCTGACGATTTTCCACCCGGGTTCTGATCCGGCCGTGGCCCGCGCTGCCGTAAGAGCAGGATCGATCTTCATTCACAGCGCCTGGGCCGGTTGCTCGCTTGAAGAAGTTGCCCAAGTAGCGCCAGAGAATCTGTGGGCACAGGTGGCTTTCTGGAAAGATCCCGCGGAGACTGCCAGCTACATCAATCGGGCACGGGCAGTTGGCGTGGATACGCTGGTGGTCGCTGGCGACGTCGGGTCTTCAAGCAAGAGGGAACGCGATCTCCGCCACGGGTTGTCCATGCCGCCACGCCCCCCGGTTGCAGACTACTTCAACGCGGCAACCCGCCCCGGGTGGCTGTATCGCTGGCTCACGGGCCGGAAGATGACTTATGGCAACTACCAGGTGAACGGCCGTCCGCTCCGGATGGATGAAATGAACAGCTGGATGGCCTCCCACAAGAACCCCGGAGCGACCTGGGACGACTTTGCCAAGCTCCGCTCCGAGTGGCAAGGAAACCTCGTAATCAAAGGAATCATGGATCCCGAGGATGCCGCGCGGGCTGCGGACGAAGGGGCGGACGGCATCTTTATCTCCAACCACGGCGGCCGACAGTTCGACTCCCAGCCAGCCACTATAGACGTCCTGCCTTCCATCGTGGAAGCTGTCGGCGGCAGGGCCGAAATCTATCTTGACGGCGGAGTCCGCCGCGGCCATGACATCGTGAAGGCAGTGGCACTGGGAGCCAAAGCTGTGCTTGCAGGCCGCCCGTTCGCCTACGCCCTTGCCGCCGGCGGAGAGCACGCAGTTGATCGGGCATTCGGCATTTACCATGAGGAACTAAAAGGGGCCATGGGCTTCGTCGGCAGGGCCTCCGTCGCGGAGCTGGACAGGACCGTGTTTGCGAACCCGAGTCCCTCCTCGGTCCTTGAGGGCTTGCTCCTGTAACTCAAATAGGGCCGGCAAGCGGCAGCGTTCAGGCCAAGGATGCGGGCTGTAAATGTCGGCGCGGGCGCCGCTCCTGCTGGAGCGGCGCCCTTTCTTCGTATGTAGGTCGTCCTTTTCGGCCAGGCGTCATCCTGACAGCCTCATGGGACCGGACTCAGTGAGTATGTCAACTTGATTCAGGACCGCTACGACGGCCTGCTCCAGGACCAGTAAAAAGACAGCCCCGGAAACTCACGCCGACCGAAATAGTGACGTCCCCGACATCCGTCGCTGGGCGTAGCATGAGGGTCTCGCGAAGGAGGCCTTTTTGGGGCAAGAGTCGTTCGTTCCCGAATGGGGATTACCACTCCTAGGATTCCTTGGGGTGTGCCTATTAGTCCTCATTGTGCTGAGCCCGATAGCTGTGGTCCGCAACCAGCGCTCTAGGACAGCCGCTGCAGCCGAGGGAATCCGTATTCAAGGCGTTAGGGCGACCAAATCCCTAAGAGTGGGCATTGGATCGGAGGCTCTGCGCCAAGAGATTCATGCAATCGTGCAAAGACAGAAGAGATTTTCTCGAGCTGAGGAAGCCCCCGGAGGAGTAGATGTCTACGTCCGAGGCAACATCTGGACTTGGGGCGAGGTCATCGAAATTAGATTCTCCGAGACAAGCGAAGGCACCGACGTCTACATCGTTTGCCGCCCCCGGCTTGCAACGACCCTCGCCGACTATGGGCAGAGCAGCAGTGACTTGAGCCTGTTTATCGAGCTCCTGCAGCAACGGACGGAATCCGGCCAGTGGGGCTACGGCAACTAGGTAGGTCCGTTGTCAGCCGAACCTTCCCGAGGCCCAACACTGACACGGCGGCGACCACACCCGCGAGAAAGCTGATGGCAGTTTAACGTTGCCGCGTGTTGAACCAGAGCCGCCGGCTAGCCCGCAGTTTGCTGGGCGATGGTGTGGGCGAGGCGGTAGAACGCCTCATGTGCGCTAGTAAACGCCCCAGACTCCCGGGCCCGGGCCCGAGCCAGAACCGTGGAACCGTGGAACCGGGCAGCATGGCATCAATCGCCGGCTTGAACGGATTCAGCCGGGGCCAAGATCGCGCAGGCCTCTTCCGGGCCGGCGGGCCAGAATTCGACAATGTCTGCCGGACGGTGTCTCTGCCGATTTGATACCGCTTTGCCAGCCCACGAATCGACAATCCCTCAACGCGGGCGTCTCTGCGGATCTTGACAAACAGCTCCATGCGCACGCTCATCCGACCCTCCAAATGTTCGCTTTCATCAGATGGGACTGCCCCGGATTTCATTGACTCTCGGGGGTTAGTGTTGTCAGGCGGCTTTGAGGCCGCTATTGAGTATCTCAAACTCGACCGGCGTTAGCCGCCCGAGGCGCCGTTGACGGCGTTTCCGGTGGTACGTTTTCTCGATCCAGGTCACGATGGCCAAGCGCAGATCCGCCCTCGTGGACCATCGCTGGCGGTCCAGAACGTTCTTCTGCAGGAGCGAGAAAAACGATTCCATCGCGGCGTTGTCGGCACACGCGCCGACCCGTCCCATCGATCCTTTCAGCCCGTTGCCCTTCAGCGTCCTGACGAAGGCGTTGGAGCGGAATTGGGAACCGCGATCGCTGTGGACCACGGTTCCTACCGGCTCCCTGAGTGCTACCGCGTTGTGAAGGGCCGAGACGGCCATGGAAGCTTTCATCCGGGAATCGATGGAGTAGCCCACGATCCGGTTGGAGTAGACGTCCTTGATGGCGCACAGGTAGAGCTTGCCCTCATCGGTCCGATGCTCGGTGATGTCAGTGAGCCACAGCTCATCAGGGGCCGTCGCGGTGAAGTCCCGCCGGACGTGGTCATCATGCACCGGCGGGCCGGCTTTGCGGGTCAGGCCGCGTTTCTTGGCGAACACGGACCAGATCCGCTGGCTGCTGCACAGCCGGGCGACCCGGTTCTCGCCGGCGCTGAAACCCTGGTCTTCGAGCTCGTCGGCGATGAACCGGTACCCGAACGCAGGGTCGTCCCGGTGGACGTCCACCGCGGCGTTGATCAGGTGCGCATCCGACCAGTCACGCTCCGTGACCGGCGCGGTTTTCCAGGCGTAGAACGCCTGTTTAGAGAAACCCAGCACCCGGCAGGCCACCGCGACCGGAATCCCGTCCGCGGCAAGGTCAAGGACCAGCGGGAACTTCATTTTGGGGGCAGCTCCCGGGCGAAGAAGGCCGCTGCCCGGCGCAGGATTTCGTTCTCCTGCTCGAGCAGCCGGATCCGCTTTCTGGCATCCCTCAGCTCCGCGGCTTCCTTCTCCGTCACGCCGGGACGGGCGCCGTCTTCTATGTCGGCTTTCTTGAGCCAGTTGTGCAGGGTTGCTTCGGAGATCCCGAAGTCTTTGGCGATCTGCGAGATCGGGGCTTCGTGCTTGCGTGCCACGGCTACCACGTCACGGCGGAACTCAGCGGGGAAAGGCTTGGGCATGTGAACATCCTTGCTGCAAGGAACGAGTCCTCACAAGTCAGGAGTCAAGCAAACCCGGGGCAGTCCCGATGAAAACAACACTGGGGGTGGTCCTGGACCAAACCATCACAAGCAACCGGCGGGTCGTGGGTGGTCCTGGTTCAAGCCGTCACACCGGTCCTGAACCAAACTGCCATATTCACACGCACCACCAACGGCGCGGCGCAGCCCGCCGCCCCCAGCGAACACAACTCGCATCGTCATGTGCGTTCGGCTTTGTGATCGGCGTCCCCTGTGAACGAGAAACACGGTGGCAGATGGATGATTCAGAAACGGGGTAACTTTTGCTGCTCGGTCATCGATTGCGACTGTGGTGAGCTGTCGCCACGCGACGTTACCCCCGGTTCTGCTCCAGCAGGAGGGCCTAGCCTTCCGTACCGAATGGCACCACTGTAGGACTCGACCCCGCTGGCCACTGGCCCTGGCCCTGGCCCTGGGGATCGTCACGACGAGCAAAAGGCCCCGCACGCGTTGGTTTGCGGGCCCTAAGAAAATGCCCGCGGCCCTGGACGTGTTCACCGAACCGCCCATCGGCCCAACCGCTGCCGAGCGGCGAGCGATCCGGGGTTCCGCATGCACGGCCCCGCCGGCGCCCTGGGGGGCCGGTTAAACGGTGACCTGACGTTCGGTGTTCGCTGGAATGTCGTTGTCCTGCTGCCTCTCAGATGCCTGGGTTAGCAAGAACGTGGCAATCGCTCCCAGAACGACGATAACGAAGGCCGCCAGCCCCAAAAACCCGGAGGATCCGAGTAACGGCGCGTTGAGACCGGCCATCCCGATGGCGGCCAGGCAGAGCGCAGCGGCAACAAATCCGCGCCGCCTCCGCACGCCATTTCCCGTGACCCGCCAGCGAACGCTGCCCAGGGTGACCCCGATCAGGACCACCACGTTCAGCGACATCCCGACCCAGACCGGATGGATCCCGAGGTGGAACTTGCTTGGAGACCATCCACCCAGCTGGTACCAAATCAACCCTGCCGCGAAACCGACAATCATGGCCGCAAGCGCCGCGCGGCGAGTAGCCAGCGGCCAGAAGAACGCTGCAAGAACCGGCGCCAAAGTCGCACCGTTGCGAAGAGTCCAGGCCAGAACGTTCCACCAGGCGGACTGTTCTGTGCGTAGGAAAGCGAAAACGATCATCAGGACAGTCAGCAGGACCAGAGACCAGCGGGTGTAACGGATCAAGTCCTGCTCGCTGGCGCGCGGGCGCAACGCGCTTCCCACATCGCGGCCCAGGCTGGTGGCGCCGGAGAACTGGCAAGGTCCGGCCCAGCCGAGAGCGCAGGCCCAGATTCCTAAGAAGAAGACGCCGGCCAGCGGTGCGGGAAGAACCTGCGCGATGTAGACGGGAACCGCCACCAGGGGCAGGTTCTGATTAGGTACGACGACGGCTGCTGCGGTGCCCAGCAGAACGCCGACGACGATCAGCGGGATACCAAAGCTCGCGGCCATGAATAGACCCTTGCGTCCCTCCTCCGGCGTCCGGCACGACATCGTCATTTGAAAAGCGGCTTGGGCCAAGATCACGTTCACGATGAAGGTCCCGAACCAGGCAGCGATGAGGGTGGGACCGGCGCCGTAAAGATCAAGCATTCCCGGCCGTTCAAGGGCGAGGTGGCGGAGCCCTGCAAAGCCCGGGTTGATCAGGAACGCTGCCACCCCAACAATCAACATGGCGACGAAAACGAAACAGTTCATGGTCTGGGTGAAGGCAACGGCCCTCATCCCGCCAGACCAGAGGAAAACCAGCAGAAGCACCGCCGTGACGATGATAGAAGCGTAGATTGACAGGTCGGTGAAGGCGTGGAGGGCCGACGCGAAGGCGATGGCTGTGGCGACAGACCACATGGGAAAGGTGAATGCCGTAATGATGCCAGCGACGGCCTGCGCCGCGCGCCCAAAACGGTCGCCGATAATCCCCGTTACGGTCACGACCAGCTTCTCGCGCAATGGTTTCACCAGCAGCAGCGCTATCAGCAAGACCTGGACCGTTTCGGCCACGCCATACCAGACCGCCGAAATTCCCGTCCTGTAGCTGAGCTCCATGATGGCGATATAGGAGGAGCCGGAAAACAGTCCGGTGATGCAGAAAGCCACGGTCCACGGACTGAACGTGCGGCCGCCGACGAAAAAGCCTCCGTTGCCCTCCCCCGCGGCCGCCCGGCGCTGAACATAACGCCCACCGATGGCAAGGAGCAGGGTGTATCCGACTGCCAGACCGATCGTCCAGAGTCCGGGGGCGGTCATTCGCTGGCCTCCACGGCTGGAAACGGCTCCACGGAGAATTCCCAGAGCAGGTCCACGGGAACGCCGGCATCACGGAGCAGGTTCAGCGCGGGGCAGCGTTTTTCCACCTGTGTTCGGAACCCGGCGAGCGACGCCTTTGGTTCCGGCGTCACTACCAGGATGCGAAGAGTGTACTCATGGAAATGAGGCGACACTTCGGCCGTGCCGTGAAAACCTCGAGAATCCATGAAGGCAATAGATTCTGTTTCTACTTGCTCGAGTCTTATGCCCAGTTCCTTGGCGACCGTCTCAATGACGACCGTGATGCAGCCGTTGACCGCTCCGGCGACGACCTCCATCGGAGTGGGAGCCTGGTTGGTGCCGCCCACCGCAATGGGCTCGTCTGTGCGGAAGCTAAACTTCCGCACCTGGACTTCGGTGGTCATTGAGCCCTGCCAGGAACCAGCGGCACGCACCGGTTTCATCCAGGGGCGGGGCACCTTCACAGCCAGGGCGGCGGCGGGCGTGGGGACAGACACTGCGTTCATCAAATCACTCCATCGGTCCTGGCGGTAGCACCCTACGGAGCAAGCCTTCCGGTCTGGCCTACGAGGTCAGACCGCGTCCCACGGCTTTGCCCCTTGTTGTCACCGGAACCCGCGGAAGGTCCCGGCGGCCAGGGTTGCTGCGGCGTCATCGATCCAGGTCTCTCGGCCGCTCGGGATGGTCAGTACACGACACATAACGGCATATCCGTACCGGACACCAAACCGCGCCGTAATAAACGACGCACAACCGCACGGCGGCCCCTGGCTTCACCGTCCTTCGGCCGGCACCAGAGAACTGGCGGCAATGCCCGCACTGCCGGGTCCGTGAGGCGCCGGGAGGGTGCCCCTCAAGCGGGGGACGAAGATGGCACCTTGCACGGTGCGTACCCTTCCGGGGTGAACGGGTCCAAGTCGTCTCCAGCGGGCGGCAGGGTCGGGCCCTCTTCGCCAACCGGACCCTTGAATTGTGGCGGGTCGTCACCGTTAGGGTGCCGGCCGGAATCGTCGACGGAGACGGCTCGGCTCGATACTAAACCAGGCTATCCGCCGATGCCGGCAATCCTGCGAGCTTCGCCGTCGTGCAATCCGTGCGTGAGTACGCCGAATTCCTAGGCGGCAGCGCACTAAACCTGGGACTTGAGGTCTACGTCGAGGGCGTAGCTCCCGCCACCGCGCTGGCGACCAGGACGGAGGAGTTCATCGCGTTGCAGGGCGGACAGGATGCTGCGATCTTCTGGCGCGCTCAAACCGCCGCATCAAGGCGCCAACGCGTGGCCGACATGTATGACGCCGCTGAGATCATGAGCCCGTCACAGAACTTGTCCACAAGATTCGCGAAGCCCGGGGCCAACACGGCCCGGGGTAATGAACGCAACGGCGAGAACCCTCAAACTGCCCAGTCGGGGTTGAAGTCGCGGTGCCCGGACCAAGGCAACGCGAGCAGTTCGAGGACCTTCCACATGTAGTCCTGATCCCCTGCCTATGAATTTTTCTCTGACAAGCGGGATTTTCACCTTGCATGGCGGGTTCACGGGGCTTGGGTAGTAGGGCAAAAGAATCCAGATGCCCGGTTACCCGGGTTTGCCACTCATGTATACGGCCGCCGGGATCCTCATCACCGGCGCGGCACGCACTCTGTCCGACGGCCGGCAGGACGGCGGGAAGCTGGAGTCACTCGCGCCAGCGATGGCTCTAGGGGCACCCCAACGATGCGAAGCGTTGGTGGAACAAGGGAGCCATGAGGGAGAGACTTCTTGAACGATGCGTGCCGGCGACGGTCGAAAACTGAGCCATAGTGACGGCGAAATCGCTCACTTTTCGGCCGGCGGTGACACCGGGCGAAGCCCTCGAGCAAACCAGGACACTCTGCGTCGGCATGCTGGACCGCAGCTCTTCCTGACCGAATCATCAATGCCAGCGGGGAAATCGACTGCAAAGCAGCGAAGATTCGGCGGCCGGAGCCGTTCACCTGGCAAGGCGATGATGTCGTCGTATTCGAGCGAGAACTTTGGCATCCTCAAGGCGCTTCGGCAGCCCGGCGTCGTGGCTCATAACGAAGTCCAGGCCCGCGCTGATTTCTTACATGTGCCGGTGACGCTGGACGTCCGAACCGGATCCAACGGGCTGCGGTGCGCCAGTCTCGTCCGACGGCTTGGACTCTCCGGCACTGGGTTCATCACCCGTCCGCGCCCAAAGCGGGCAGCAGAACACCCCTCGACATGCCGAGGGTACGCACCTGACGACTGCGTCGACGAGCCATCGGTAAGGTAAGGCTCGGTGCTGGCTCGCGAGGACCGCTAAGTCCACACCGAACTGCTGCCTGATGACTTTGAAGGCCGAGCGCGTCAGGACGACAGCGCACGGCGCAGGACGAGGGGTATTCATGAAGCTCTCCGCGGGTGGCCGCGTCGGTTTGGCCGGTGCGGCGGTGGTCGGGGTCGCCTTCGGCATGGCCCGATACGCCTATGGCCTGACGCTGCCCGACATCCGGCAGGACTTGGGGCTTTCCGAGCTGGTGCTCGGCCTGGTCGCCAGCGCTACATTCGCAGGCTATCTCGCCGGCCTGCTGCTCACGGGACCTCTCGCCGCCCGCCACGGGTCGCGTACACCGACGACCGTAGGCGGCGCCTGCGGCGCTCTGGGAGCGGTGATCGTAACGGTCGCCCAGTCGCCCTGGCTGCTCGCCCTCGGTGTCATATTAGCCGGCAGCGCAGGCGGCTGGGTTTGGGCGCCCTACTCCGACATCGTGACCCGTTCGGTGCCCTTGCGGCAGCAACCAAGAACGTTGGCCATCATCACGACCGGTACCAGCGGCGGACTGGTACTGCTGGGTGGCCTGGCCGTCCTGGCTGCGCTCGGTTCATGGCGCCTGGTCTGGGCCGGTACCGCCCTTGCCGCGGTGGCCGCCGCGGCCGTGAACCTCCGCCTGGTACCGCGGGCCAGGCCAGACCCGCGCCCGGACGGACCGCGCGGTACCTCCTCACTGACGAGAGCGCTACGAGTCCCTGCCGCCTACTCGGTGGTTTACTTCGCGGTCGTCGTCATCTACTTCACCTACGCCGCGGACATCCTGGACCGCGGAGCGCTCCCCGCGGCAGCCGTCCCGGCGCTCTACGCCGCTATCGGCCTCAGCGGCATGGTGGGCGTAGCGACCGGGGCCGCCGCGCAGCGGCTGGGCACCTCTCGGGTCGCCGCCCTGTGCCTCGTGACCGTCGGTGCGGCGCTGGCGCTCCTCGGCTTGGCCAGCGACTCCCTGACCGCGACGGCGGTCTCAGCGTGTATTTTCGGTGCGGGGTACATGACAGGATCGGCGGTACTCGCGGTCTGGACCGCCGAGCTGATGCCCGACCGCGCAGGTGACGCGTTCACGGGCTGCTTGGTTGTGGGAGCCATCAGTTCAGTCGCAGCGCCGGCCCTCGCCGGCGCGGTGATCCCTGCCCTGGGGCTGGGGCCATTGCTCGCTCTCACCGCCGTGGTGTCACTACTGAGCGGGGTAACGCTGATGCTGCATCGGTCATCGGCAGGGAAAACGAATTAGCTGCCCACGATAGTGCAGAGCAAGGTAGCCGACTGCATCAGCGTGTTATTTTCGATCAGGGTTTCCGCTCGGCCTTCTGATCCTCCGTCATCGGGCCCTTGGGCGCCGATAACGCTCCGTAGCCGGTGTACCGGAGCGTGAAGCACAGGTCTTTCCATCCGGCCACGACCGGGACGGTGGAGCGATGGCCGTTCTAGGACGTGACGACGTGCACGGCATTGGCGTCCTCCTCGGCGGCCGGTCATCAGCGCGTTCATGAAGGTGGTCAGCATGGATCGCACCAGATCCCGAGATGCCTGCTCGAGTTGTTCTGACAGAAAACGGGCAGGATCGACAACATGGGGTGCGGGCACCGCGTGAGCTCTTTTCGAAACGTACTTTGGTAGGTCGTTTCAAGAATCACGCGGTGCCCGCCTCACGTCCGGGAGCCGGGCCGTTACATCACGCTAATGGGCACTTCCGATTTCGTCTCCGCGGAGCCCAGCGACGGAGGTGCTGCGGTTGCGGCTGCATGCCCGGCGAGGACACCCGTCTGGTGCCGAAGCTTCAGTCGGTACATCAGGACGCCGGTGAGGGTGACGGCAGCGACGAAGAGAACCCCGCCCCACTGCAGGTACCACTCGAAAGGCGCCACGGAGTTGTAAATTTCCGGGCGTGGCCAGATGAGGTTCAGTGTCATGGCGCCGCCCCACAGGACCGCGAGGATGTTCACCGGCAGTCCCCATTTGCCCAGGCTGAAGCCGGGCTCGGTGCCGTCATCAGGCAACGGCCACTTTTTGGCCAGGCGGTTCCGAAGCATGGGCACGGTCACCAGCAGGTAGGAAAGGTAGATCAGGACAATGCTGATGCTGGAGAGGATGGTGAAGATGGCGGGCTGGGAGACGTTCACGATCAGCGGGACGATCGCGATGATTCCGATCACGATGGCGGCGACCGTTGGGGTCTTCCGGACGGGGTGTACCTTGCCCAGGTGGCGGCTGAACGGAAGGTTGTTGTCCCGGGCCATTGCAAACATCATGCGGATGGCGGCGGCGTGGACGGCCAGCGTACAGACCATGATGGCCACCACGATGCACAGCAGGAAGGCTTTGCCGAAGGGGCCGCCCAGCACGGAGAGCACTATGTATTGCAGGCCGCCGTCAGCAGAGCCTAGCTTGGGATCATTTAGGTCCGGGGCCGCGAGGAGTCCGGTGAGCAGGATCAGTCCGCCCAGCACAAAGGATGCGGTGATCGCCCGCAGGATGGCCCTGGGTGCCGTGCGCTTCGGGTCCTTCGTCTCCTCGCCGAGGGAGCTGGCAGTATCAAAGCCGTACATCACGTAGCCCGATGCCATGGCGCCGATGATGAACACTCCGAAGAAGCCCAAGGGGTGGTCCGCCCCAAACCCGGTGGTTTCGAAGAGGATACCGGGTCCGCGGACCATGTGCCATGCAAGTGCGAGGATAAGCAACACCGCGGCAACAAGTTCAACGAGGACGCCTACGCTGTTGATCTTGGTCATGAGTTTCACGCCGAAGGCGTTGATGAGGGTGGAGATGCCGATCATGATGCTCGCTAGCAGTACCCCGTTGAGGGCGAAGTCGTAGGCGCCGGTGCCGTCACCGATGATCTGAAACCCGGACCAGATCTGGGGCAGGGTGAGCTGGAGGGCCAGTGCCACGGCGCCCAGGGCCACAATTGAGGAAATTAACAATAGCCACCCGGCCAGCCAGGCGAAGGTGCCGGAGGAGAGCCTCTTGGCCCAGTTGTAGACCGAACCGGCCACAGGGTAACGCCCTGCCAGTTCTGCGAAGCATAAGGCCACCATCAGCTGCCCGGCGAAGACAAGCGGCCAGGACCAGGCGTAGGCCGGGCCGGCCATCGCGAAACCGAAATAGAAGAGTTGAAAAACGCCGGTAAGGATGGAGATGTAGCTGACTCCGGCCGCGAAGCTGGCGAACTTGCCGATGCTTCGGTCCAGGGTCTGGGCATAGCCGAACTGGTCCATGCCGCTTGAATCAGTACTCTTGCTGGGTTCTTTCAATTGAACTCCTAAGTCAAAAAAGCACGATGGTGGTGATTTGCGGCCGCTTTGGACGCAGATGAAACCAAGCGACCGGGCGCCGCGCCGTCGTGGCGCCCGGCTGTTTCCCAATGCTGTTGCCTAGTTGGCTGTGCCCTCCCCCGTTTCCTTCGGAGCCGGAGCCTGGCCGAACCAGCCGCTGGGTGCGGGCTGGATGTTCTGCCAGATGTGCTTTGCCTCGCGGTACTCGTTGAGGCCCGCCCGGCCGAGTTCACGGCCGATCCCGGACTTCCCGAAGCCTCCCCACTCAGCCTGGGGGACGTACGGGTGGTAGTCGTTGATCCACACGGTTCCGTGCCGGAGGGCGCCGGCGACGCGCTGCGCTTTAGAGGCGTCCGATGTCCATACCGCGCCGGCCAGGCCGTACTCTGTATCGTTTGCGATTGCGATGGCCTGATCCTCGGTCCGGAACCTCTCGATGGTCAGCACCGGGCCGAATGACTCCTCGCGCAGTACGCTCATGCCGGAGCGGCAGTTGCCGAGTACGGTGGGCGGGTAGAAGTAACCGTCGGCGAGCGGTCCCTCGTCAGGGATGTAGCCGCCACACAGTAGCTCGGCGCCCTCCGCAATGCCGGCCTGTACGTAGGCGTGGACCTGGTCCCGGTGCTTGGCGGAAATGAGCGGCCCGGTCTCGGCGTCGGGATCGAACGGCCCGCCCATCCGGATCTTTTTCGCCCGTTCCACGATCTCGGCCACAAAGCGGTCTGCAATCGACTCCTCGACGACGAGCCGCGCCCCTGCCGAGCAGACCTGCCCGGAGTGCAGGAAAACGGCAGTCAGGGCGTTGTCGACGGCGGCGTCCCAGTCCGCGTCCGCGAAGACGACGTTCGGGTTCTTCCCGCCGAGTTCGAAGGCGACGTTCTTCACTGTCTCCGCGGCCGCGGCCATGATCGTCTGGCCTGTGGCCAGGCTTCCGGTCAGGGAGACGAGGTCGACGCGCGGGTCGGAGCTGAGTGGGCCGCCCACCGTCGAGCCGGGTCCGGTGACGAGATTGGCGACGCCGGCAGGGACGCCTGCCTCCTCGAGGGTTTCCATGAGCAGGATCGAAGTGGACGGTGTGAGCTCGCTGGGCTTCAGCACGAACGAGTTTCCGGCGACGAGTGCTGGCGCCACCTTCCATGCAGCCTGGAGGAGCGGGTAGTTCCACGGTGCGATGAGGGCACAGACACCGAGCGGCTCGTAGACCACACGGCTGATGGCGTTGGGCCGGCCCGTGTCGATCACCCGGCCGGCGTCGAGGCCTGCGATCTTTCCGTAGTAGCGGAAGCAGGCAGCAATGTCGTCTATGTCGTACTCGGCCTCGACGAGGCGTTTGCCGGTGTCGAGCGCCTCCGCCCGGGCATAGGCGGACTTGTCCCGCTCAAGCAGGTCGGCCACGCGAAGCAGCACGCTACCCCGCTCGATATCCGTGAGCCTGCGCCACGGGCCGCCATCGAACGTTGCCCGTGCACTGGCGATCGCCCGCTCGGCATCCTCGACGGTGGACGACACGACCACTGCCACTTCGTGACCGTCTGCCGGGCAGCGCACGGATGTGGTGCCGCCGTCGGACGCCTGCTGCCAGGCTCCGCCGATGTAAAGGCCCTTGATGGGATCCCGTGATTTCCCGGCCTGATGGACTTGCTCAGCTGTGGCAGTCATTGTCTCTCCTTCTGGTGTGTGCATCCATCATTCCTAGCCCCTGGCCGCAGGGGCGGCGTTGCCGTTACGCTCCAGCGGGCTGACGCCGTGCCGGTAGAACTCCGTGTGCTGCGGCGCCAAAGGTGCATTGCCGGCGATCAGGTCGGCGGCCTTTTCAGCGAGCATCATGACAGGCGCGTAGATGTTGCCGTTGGTGACATAGGGCATTGCGGAGGCGTCCACCACGCGGAGGCCCCTGGTGCCGTGCACGGTCATGTCCAGCGGGTTCACTACAGCCATGGGATCGGAATCGGGGCCCATCTTCGCAGTGCAGGACGGGTGGAGTGCTGTTTCGGCGTCGCGGGCAACCCAGTCGAGGATCTCCGCGTCCGTCTGCACGGCCCGACCCGGAGACAGCTCGCCCCCGCTGAAGGGGACCATGGCGGACTGGCCCAGGATGTCACGGGCAACACGAACGGCCTCAACCCATTCGCGGCGGTCCTGGTCCGTGGAGAGATAGTTGAACACCATGGACGGGTGCACGGTGGGATCGGTGGACTTGATCTTGAGGGTGCCGCGGGAGTCAGAGTACATGGGGCCGATGTGCACCTGGTAGCCGTGCTTGGCATCGGCCTTCTGGCCGTCGTAGCGGACTGCGACCGGGAGGAAATGGAACATCAGGTTCGGGTACGCAACATCCTCGTTGGAGCGGACGAAGCCGCCGCCCTCGAAGTGGTTGGTGGCTGCCGGTCCCGTCCGGCCCAGCAGCCACTGAAGCCCGATCAGCGGGTAGCGCCACAGGTCAAGGTTCGGCTGCATGGAGACCGGCTGGGTGCAGGCGTGCTGGATGTAGACCTCGAGGTGGTCCTGGAGGTTTTCGCCGACGCCGGGCAGGTTGACAACGGAGTTGATGCCCAGGGAGTTCAGGTGGGTCGCGTCTCCAACCCCGGAGAGCTGGAGCAGCTGTGGGGTGTTGATGGCGCCGCCTGCGAGGATCACTTCGCCTGCGTTCACCTGGTGGGTCCTGCCGTTGCGGCGGTAAGTGACGCCGGTAGCCACGTTGCCCGTGAAGTTGACCTTGGTGACCAAGGCCCGGGTCAGGACGGTCAAGTTGTCCCGGCCGAAATTAGGCCGGAGGTAGGCGCGGGACGCCGAGAGCCGCTGGCCTTTGTGGACGTTGCGGTCAAATGCCGCGAAGCCTTCCTGACGGTAACCGTTGACGTCATCCGTCAGCGGGTACCCGGCTTCCTGGGCGGCGGCGAAGAAAGCCTGGAACAGGGGGTTCGTGGCCGGGCCGCGTTCCAGCACGAGGGGGCCTGAGTGCCCGCGCAGTTCATCGTCCGGGTCCGCGGCGGACGCGTTTTCCATCCTGTTGAAGTACGGCAGGCAATGCGCGTAGTCCCATGTTTCCATCCCGGCGTCCGCGCCCCAGCGTTCGTAGTCGAGAGGGTTTCCGCGCTGGAAGATCATGCCGTTGATTGAGCTGGAGCCGCCCAGCACCTTGCCGCGTGCGTGCGCTACCCGACGACCGCCCATGTGAGGCTCGGGGTCCGACTGGTATCGCCAGTCATACAAAGGATTGCCGCTGGGAAAGGTCAGCGCGGCGGGCATCTGGATGAAGAGGTCCCAGGGGTAGTCGCTCCGCCCCGCTTCGAGGACCAGGACACTGCTCTGGCCCCCATCGCTCAGACGGTTGGCAAGCACGGACCCCGCGCTTCCGCCACCGACGATGACGTAGTCGTAGTTGGTTTTTGTCATGCTGCAAACTCTCCTTCTGCCCGGCGCAGATCTTCCGCCCAGGGCCGGTGATCCTGCTTCCGGGAACTGGCGGTACACCGTGGCGCTCCGGAGAAACCGCAAGACGTCGCTGGTGTGGTGTAGGTCATACCGCTGAACAGTAATGCAACTTGAACAAGTGTTCAATAGCAGTACTGGACAAGCGTTCAGGAAAGTTGTTTGTTACGCGCATGGGCTATGGCGGCCCGGTACGGGCCAGGGACTGGCGGCCGTGCGGAGACCGGGCGTGAAGAGTTCCAGCGTCGTTGGAGAAGGCGGTGGCGCCATCACGGAATTCCTGGGCAATCCCCCGCTAGGCGGCGAAGGCGATCTCCTCAGTACGGGCGATGCTCCTTTGGATGGAGGCCTCGTCCACGCCCAGGAGCGCTGTCAGCCACATCCCGTTTTGCACGACAACGATGTCCGCCGCCCGCACCCTGCATTCATCACTGGAAAGTTCAGGTTTCGCATTGCCTATCAGCGCCGCGAGTCCACTGAGGTACCGCTCGAAGGCCGCCGCATTAATCAGCGCAAAGTCGTCATGGGCCTGCGCAAGAGCCCAGAGGTGGAGGCGCAGGGACAGATGTTCGGTGGTGAGGAATTCCGGGTCTGCAACGCGGCGAAGAGCCTTCTGGAGCTGCCCGTCGGGGGGCGATGCCGGATCGGGGGCGACCAGCTTGACATCGCGTTCGTCAATCTGGTGCAAGACCGCACGGATGAGGCTCATCTTGTCTTCGAAATAGTAGTTCACCAGCCCGAGTGCGACGCCGGCTTCCCGGGCCACCGCGCGCATATTGACACCTGAGATGCCGTGGCGCGACAGCAGCTCCAGTGCCGCTTCGAGAATGCGCGCCTGCCTGTCAACCTGTTGGCCCGACTTCATGGTGTTTGTAATCACTTGGCCAGAATATGGCCAAAATCGTGACGGTGCATCCCGCGGACAGGACGCCCTGCTCCAACGCGCACGACTGGCGCCAAAAGCAGCCGAGTGATTGCATTTTGCCATGCCCGGGAGACTGCTTCCGGGTGGAAGTACCACTCCATGCGATGGCCATCTTGGAGCCTCCTGCCCGGTTACCCAGGGATTGGCGGCAGCTCCGGAAGCGACATCGTCTGTCGACCGGAGGAAGGGACCTACCCTGAGCGGCTAGGCGAGGATCCGGTATCCCGTCGGCTTGTCGAAGAGCTTTCGCGTGCTGGCTCCGGCGGCCGCGATCCAAAGGACGGAGTCGTCGTCCGCGGCTTGTTCCACGACGCCGGTCATGATGTGCTCCCCCAAGAGCCACACCTCTACCGTGTGACCCGTCAGCCGGGCCCAGTCGCTACGCGGCCCCCGTCCGGCCGAGGTCTTGCTTGGGCTCATACCCAACATGACGTGCTTTACCAGCCGCGTTCGGCGAGGCGGTGCGGCTGCGGGATCTCGTCCACGTTGATGCCGACCATGGCCTCGCCCAGGCCGCGGGAGGCCTTGGCGATCTCTTCCGGGTCGTCGAAGAAGGTGGTGGCCTTCACGACGGCGGCGGCACGCTGGGCCGGGTTGCCGGACTTGAAGATGCCGGAGCCGACGAACACACCGGCGGCGCCGAGCTGCATCATCATCGCGGCGTCGGCCGGGGTGGCGATGCCGCCGGCGGTGAACAGGACGACGGGGAGCTTGCCGGTGGTGGCAACTTCCTTGACCAGTTCGTACGGGGCCTGCAGTTCCTTGGCGGCGACGTAGAGCTCGTCCTCGGCCATGCCGGCGAGCCTCTTGATCTCGGAGCGGATCTGGCGCATGTGGGTGGTGGCGTTGGAGACGTCGCCGGTGCCGGCTTCACCCTTGGAGCGGATCATCGCCGCGCCCTCGTTGATGCGGCGCAGGGCCTCACCGAGGTTCGTAGCGCCGCAGACGAAGGGAATCGTGAAGTTCCACTTGTCGATGTGGTTGGCGTAGTCGGCCGGGGTCAGGACCTCGGACTCGTCGATGTAATCCACACCGAGGGTCTGAATGACCTGGGCCTCGACGAAGTGGCCGATCCGGACCTTGGCCATGACCGGGATGGACACGGCGGCGATGATCGCCTCGATCATGTCCGGATCGGACATGCGGGACACGCCGCCCTGGGCGCGGATGTCGGCGGGAACGCGTTCCAGCGCCATGACAGCCACGGCCCCGGCATCCTCAGCGATGCGGGCCTGCTCGACGTTGACGACGTCCATGATGACGCCGCCCTTGAGCATCTCCGCCATGCCGCGCTTGACGCAGTTGCTGCCGGCGACAGTGAAATGTTCGTATGAGGGTGGTCTAAGGGACACTTTTTGCTCCAAAGGGGCGGGATGCCTGCGAAGCCAGGCATCTACTAATGGGATGAATGCCTGGGTGCTTGTTCACACTTGGGGGCTACCGGTGCTTCAGGGCTCAGCACTCGATCACGTTGACAGCGAGACCCCCGCGGGAGGTTTCCTTGTACTTGGTTTTCATGTCCGCTCCTGTCTCGCGCATGGTTTTGATGGCTTTGTCGAGGGAGACTTTGTGGCTGCCGTCCCCGTGCAGGGACAGCCTCGCGGCATTGATGGCCTTCACGCTGGCGATGGCGTTCCGTTCGATGCAGGGGATCTGCACCAGGCCGCCCACGGGATCGCAAGTCAGGCCGAGGTTGTGTTCGATCCCCACTTCCGCGGCGTTTTCCACTTGTTCGGGCGTGCCGGCCAGGACCTCGCAGAGGCCGGCGGCCGCCATGGAGCAGGCCGAGCCCACCTCGCCTTGGCAGCCCACTTCGGCTCCGGAGATGGAGGCGTTGATCTTGAAGAGGATTCCGACGGCGGCCGCCGCAAGGAGGAATCGGACCACGCCGTCGTCGTTGGCGCCGGGAACAAACTTCACGTAGTAGTGCAGGACGGCAGGGACGATTCCCGCCGCGCCGTTGGTGGGTGCGGTGACGATGCGGCCGCCCGCGGCGTTTTCCTCGTTGACGGCAAGGGCAAAGAGGTTCACCCATTCCATGGCCCGCAGCGGATCGGTGACGCCTGTGTCCGCGGTCAGGGTCTGGAAGAGCGACGGCGCGCGCCGCCTGACGTTCAGTCCACCGGGAAGGATCCCTTCCGCGGCGCAGCCGTTGTCCACGCATTCGCGCATGACCGCCCACAGTGCCAGCAGCTTTTCGCGGAGTTCCGCTTCGCTGCGCCACGTGAGTTCGTTGGCGAGCATGACGTCGGAGATGGACATGCCCTCGCGCTTGCAGATCTCCAGGAGTTCGTCGGCGGTGGTGAACGGGAAGGGGAGGACTGTGGCGTCGGCCACCACGCGGTCGCCGGCGTCGACGTCGCCGTCCACCACAAAGCCGCCGCCGATGGAGTAGAAGCTCCGTTCGCTCAGGACGGCCCCGCCGTGGTCGAGGGCCCGGAAGGTCATTCCGTTGGGGTGGGCCGGGAGGGACTTGCGCCGGTGCAGCACCACGTCCTCGTCCCAGTTGAAATCCACCCGGTGGTCCCCGCACACCCACAGTTCGGCGTCGAGGGCTGCGGCGGCCACCTGGTCATCAGCCGTGGCGGTGTCCACGGTTTCCGGGTCCAGCCCTTTGAAGCCCAGGACCACTGCCTTGTCCGAGCCATGGCCGCGCCCGGTGGCACCCAGCGAACCGAACAACTCAGCTTGGACGCGTTTGGTGGCGCTCAGGTGGCCGTCGCCCTTGAGTCCGTCGGCGAACAGCTTTGCCGCCCGCATCGGGCCGACCGTGTGTGACGACGAGGGCCCGATGCCAACGGAAAAGAGATCCAGGACGCTAAGCGCCATCAGGGGACCTCCGGCGAGTCGTACTCGCGCATTGCATCGAGGAGCCACCGGCCCAGGAAGTCTGCGAAGGAGGCGCGTGGGAAGAGCCGGAAGCTTTCCTCCCCGGTCTTCTCAAGGACCACCGGGATGTTGCCCACCTCGGTGTTCAGGGCTGTTCCCGCGGTGAAGCTGCGGGGGTGCAGGTCAAGGGCGCAGCCCTTTTCCAGAACTGCCCGGGCCTGCGGGCCTGAGAGCTCGAACGTGGTGCGGTTCGCGGAGAGGTCCACCACCTGGCCCGGGGCGTCGCCCAGTGCTTCCACGAGGGATCCGATGAGGGTGCCACCCAAGGAATCATGGGCAGCTTCCGGTGCCACCACCAGGAACTCGGAAGGTCCGAGCCAGAGGACGCTGATGCTGTCCGTGCCGGTCACTTCGCCGCAGCGCGCCGGCAGGTTGCCGGCTACGCGGGCGATTTGCGAGCCTTCCTCGGAGCGGGGGTCCACGCGGACTCCGACCATGGTCTGGAACGGGCCTTCGTTGAGGACGACCTTGCCCGGGACGGAGCCGGCATTCAGGGCCTCGGCCAGGTGGGAGGCGGGGCTGCGGCGGATGTCCCGGAGTCCATTGACGCCTGTCAGTGCTGCTGTCTTAGCCATCTTTGCGGGTCCCTTCGGGGTCATAAAGTACGGTTTCTGCGACGACAACATCAACGAGCTGGTCGCCGGCGGCGGCCACGAGGGTCTCACCGATGCGGTTGCGGCCATTCTTGATCAGTGCCAGCCCAAAGGAACGTCCAAGGGCGGCGCTGTGGTAGCTCGAGGTCACGAAGCCCTGCATGGGGACCGGGCCGTCGGCGGGGTTTGTGGCAATCCCCTTTTCCACCAGCTGGGTGCCTTCGGGCAACCGGAGCGTCTTGTCCACGGGAAGGACGCTGACCAGGTGCTTCCGGTCGGTGCGGCAGGCGTCCTTGCGGGCGTAGGAGCGCTTGCCGATGAAGTCTTTGGCCTTGGAAACCACCCATTCCATGCCCGCGTCCTGCGGGGTGACGGTGCCGTCGGTGTCCTGCCCGACGATCGGGTAACCCTTTTCAGCGCGGAGCACGTGCATGGTTTCGGTGCCGTAGGGGGTGATGTTGAAGTCGGCCCCTGCGGCGGCCACAGCTTCCCAGATGTTCAGCCCGTACCAGGACGGAACGTTGATCTCGTAGGCCAGTTCACCGGAGAAAGAGATCCGGCAGATCCGGGCCCGCACGCCGGAGGCGAGGGTTGTTTCCTTGAACGTCATGAACGGGAACGCCTCGGCGTCGAGGCCGCCGTCGGCGGCCAGTTCCGGGGCCAGCTTCGCCACGACGGCGCGGGATTTCGGTCCGACGACGGCGATGGTGGACCACTGCTCCGTGACGGACGTGCAGTGCACGTCCAGGTCCGGCCATTCGGTCTGCAGCCATTCCTCCAGCCAGTCCAGGACCTTGGCGGCGCCGCCGGTGGTGGTGGTCATGAAGTACCGGTCCTCGTCGAGACGGAGCGTGACGCCGTCGTCGAAGATCATCCCGTCTGCCATGCACATCACGCCGTAGCGGGCGGAACCCGGGGCGAGCTTCTTGAACGCGTTGGTGTAGATCCGGTTCAGGAACTCGCCGGCGTCCTTGCCTCGGATTTCGATCTTGCCGAGGGTGGTGGCGTCCATAAAGCCCACCGATTCCCGGACCGCGGCGCATTCTCGCAGCACTGCGGCGTCCATGTCCTCCCCCGCCTGCGGATAGTACCATGGGCGCTTCCACTGCCCGACGTCCTCGAAGAGGGCGCCCTGGGCGACGTGCCACGGGTGGATGGAGGTGACGCGGGCGGGGTCGAAGAGTTCTCCGCGCTGGCGTCCGGCGAGTGCTGCGAACGCCACCGGGGTGAAAGGTGCACGGTAGGTGGTGGTGCCGATGTCGCCGATCCCGCGCGAGGCTTCCCCGGCCTGGCGGAGCGCGGCGGCGATGACGCCGATCGCGTTAACGCCAGAGGTTTTGCCCTGGTCGTTGGCGGTGCTGATCGAGGTGTAACGCTTGATGTGTTCCACGGACCGCAACCCGGCTCCGGTGGAGCGCAGCACGTCGGCCACGGACTGGTCGCGCTGGAAGTCCACGAAGTGGTGGTGCCAGCCATCCGGCGTGCCTTCCTGGCCCGGGACCAGCCACAGCTGCCGGGTCGGGGCGGAGGCCTTCGGCTCCGAAAAGACCAGCGGATCGACGACTGCGCCAGCATTTTCAGGGCTGAAGCCTGCGGCGACGGCGGCCGACGCTCCGGCGGAGGTGCCCTCGGCCAGGCAGTCCTCGAGTTCGAAGCTGCCGCGGCCGGAACCGATGGTCTGCTGGTTCGGGACCACGGTGCTCGGCACGAAAGCGGCGAGCTCGTCGTCCCAGCGCAGCTTGCCCTGCCGCTGGGAGTGGAGGTGGACCAGCGGGCTCCAGCCACCGGAAACGGCCAGCAGATCGCAGGCGACCTCTTCGATGCCGGAGGTGAGTTCGCCGTCGTCGTTGATGCTGCGGACCGTGACGGCGTTGAGCCGGCCGTCACCGGAGTCCGCGCCGGTGGTGTTGGCAACGGCGCTGCCGATCAGCACCCGGGTGCCTGCTTCGACGGCGGCCGCAGCAACGTCCGTCAACTTGGCACGGGCGTCGACGACTGCGGCGACCTTGACGCCGGCGGCCTGCAGGTCCGCAGCCAGGGCGTAGGCGCTGTCATTGGTGGTGCTGATGAGAGCGCGCTGCCCGGCCGCGACGGCGTAGCGGTTGAGATAAGTGCGGACGGCCGAGGCGAGCATGATGCCGGGGCGGTCGTTGTTCTCGAACACCAACGGGCGTTCGTGGGCACCGGGAGCAACCACCACCTGGTTGGCGCGCACGTGCCAGATCCGCTGGCGGGACACGCCGGATGCTGCGGGGCTGGACAGGTGGTCGGTGCGGTTCTGGACGGCGATGACGTAGTTGGCGTCGTAGGCACCGAAGGCGGTGGTGCGGTTCAGGACGGTGCACTCGGCAGCGGAAATCAATTCGGCTTCAACGTCCGCCACCCATTCCAGGGCCGGCTTGCCTTCAATGGTCTCGACCAGGCCAGGAGCCGTGGACCCCGACAGGAGCGAACCTCCCAACTCGGGCTGGTCGTCCATCAGGATGACCCGGGCGCCGGCGCGTACGGCCTCGCGGGCGGCGGCCAGGCCCGCCGGGCCGCCGCCGATGACCAGGACGTCGGTGTGGACGTACTTCTTGTCGTACTCGGCGCGGTCCTCGTCCGGGTCCAGCTTGCCCAGTCCGTTGAGCAGCTCTGCTCTCAGGCCGTCCACCAGGGTGACGGTAGTGGCCGGGAGCATGGACTCGGCCACGTGGCCCGGGAACCGGGGTTCAATACGAACCAGCGCGTTGGATTCCTCCACGCCGGCGGACATGATGCCGCGGGCGCGGTCCTCGTAAAGCGAGTTGCCGGCGGCGATGCGGCCGTTGGCGAGCAAGGCCGAGGCGAGGGTGTCGCCGGGGTGGCCCGTGAGTTCCTCGCCGTCTACGGTGAAACGCCAGGCGATGGTGCGGTCGATGCGTCCGCCGGCGTCGAGGCGGGCGTTCTGGGAAGTCACTTGGTTGCTCCTTCCGGGGCGGTGGCGCTGGCGGGGGCTGTGCTTGTGCCGGTGATGTCCGGAGCCGCGGTCCCGGTGGTGGTGCTGTCCGGGGCGGTACTGGCGGTGCCGGACTCAGGTGCCGGGGCGGCTTTGTCCGGACGGGCGGCGCCCACGGGGTAGACAGCCTGGATCTCGTAGGTGACCGTGTCGCGGAGCATGTTGAACCACTGCCGGCAGCCGGTGCTGTGCAGCCAGCGTTCGGCGAAGGCGCCCTTGGTGTTGTCCCGGTAGAACAGGTACTCGGCCCATACACGGTCGGTGAGTTCCGCCGGGTTTTCGGGGTAGGGCACGTGGGCCTGGCCGCCGTAGTGGAATTCGGTTTCGTCGCGGGAGCCGCAGTTGGGGCAGGGGATCAGGAGCATGTCCGTACCTCTTTCTAGTGGGCCACGGCGGCGGCGCCGTGTTCGTCGATCAGGGCGCCGGTTTCGAAGCGCTCCAGCGCAAACGGCTTGTTCAGTTCGTGCGGCGTTCCCGTGGCGATGGTGTGCGCGAACGTCAGTCCCGCGGCCGGGGTGCCCTTGAAACCGCCGGTGCCCCAGCCGCAGTTCACGAACATGTTCTCCACCGGGGAGGTGCCCACGATGGGCGAGGCGTCCAGGGTGGTGTCCACGATCCCGCCCCAGGTCCGGAGCACGTGGGCGCGGGCGAAGATGGGGAAGAGTTCGACGGCGGCTGCCATCTGGTGCTCGATGACGTGGAAGGATCCGCGCTGGCCGTAGCCGTTGTAGGAGTCGACGCCGGCGCCCATGACCAGTTCTCCCTTGTGCGCCTGGGAGACGTAGACGTGCACGTGGTTGGACATGACCACGGTCGGGTGGACGGGCTCGTGGAGTTCGGACACCAGGGCCTGGAGGGGGTGGGACTGGATCGGCAGCCGGAAGCCGGCCATTTCCGCGAGGACCGAGCTGTGTCCGGCGGCGCAGAGGCCGACCTTTTCGGTGTGGATGTTGCCGCGGCTGGTCTTGACGCCCACCACGCGGTTGCCGTCCTTGAGGAAGCCGGTGACTTCGCAGTTCTGGATGATGTCCACGCCGAGTTCATCGCATTTGCGGGCGAACGCCCAGGCGACGTGGTCGTGCTTGGCGATGCCGGCGCGCGGCTGGTAGGTGGCACCCATGACCGGGTAGCGGATGTTGTCGTTGATGTTCAGAATGGGGCAGAGTTCCTTGACCTGCTGCGGGTCCAGCCATTCGGCGTCGACGCCGTTGAGCTTGTTGGCACCGACCCGGCGGATGCTTTCGCGGACGTCGCCCAGGGTGTGGGCGAGGTTCATGACGCCGCGCTGGCTGAACAGGAAGTCGTACTCAAGCTCCTCCGGCAGGATCTCCCAGAGCTTGAGGGCGTGCTCGTAGATCGCCGCGCTTTCGTCCCAGAGGTAGTTGGAGCGGATGATGGTGGTGTTCCGGGCCATGTTGCCGCCGGCGAGCCAGCCCTTTTCCAGGACGGCGATGTTGGTCATCCCGTGGTTCTTGGCCAGGTAGTAGGCGGTGGCGAGGCCGTGCCCGCCGCCGCCCACAATCACGGCGTCGTAGCTCTTCTTGGGGTCCGGGTTGCGCCAGAGGAATTCCGGGTGCTCCGGAAGCAGATCGGCCATCATGCCACCTCGGTCACGTCAGAGGAGAGGTTGGGGTAGAGGGGGAACTTTCCGGCCAGGATTTCAACCCGCTGCCGGAGTTCCGCCACGGTCTCGTCGCTGAACTCGCGCTTGAGTGCTGCGGCGATGATGTCCGCGACCTCGGTGAATTCTGCCTTCCCGAAGCCGCGCGTGGCCAGGGCGGGGGTGCCGATCCGCAGCCCGGAGGAGACCATGGGAGGGCGGGGGTCGAAGGGAACGGCGTTGCGGTTGACCGTGATGCCGATCCGGTGCAGGCGGTCTTCGCCCTGCTGGCCGTCCAGTTCCGAATTGCGCAGATCCACCAGGACCAGGTGCACGTCAGTGCCACCGCTGACTACGGTCACGCCGGACTCTGCAACGTCGGCGGACAGCATGCGTTCTGCGATGATGCGGGCGCCTTCCAGGGTGCGTTCCTGGCGGTCGCGGAACGACGGCTCAGCAGCGAGCTTGAACGCAACAGCCTTCGCGGCAATGACGTGCTCGAGCGGGCCACCCTGCTGTCCGGGGAACACCGCGGAGTTGACCTTCTTGGCGATGTTGGCGTCGTTGGTCAGGATCACACCACCGCGCGGGCCGCCAAGGGTCTTGTGGGTGGTGCTCGTGACGATGTGGGCGTGAGGCACGGGGTTGGGGTGAAGCCCCGCGGCCACCAGGCCTGCGAAATGCGCCATGTCCACCATCAGGTAGGCACCTACCAAGTCCGCGATACGGCGGAACTCGGCGAAGTCCAGCTGCCGGGAGTAAGCGGACCAGCCGGCGACGATCAGCTTGGGCTTGTTCTCAACCGCCAGGCGCTCGACTTCAGCCATGTCAATCAGCATGGTGTCTTCGGCGACTCCGTAAGGGACCACTTTGTAGAGCTTGCCGGAGAAATTGATTCGCATCCCGTGTGTCAAGTGGCCACCGTGGGCGAGGTTCAGCCCCAGGATGGTGTCGCCGGGCTGGATGAGAGCGAACATCGCCGCTGCATTGGCCTGGGCGCCGGAGTGGGGCTGGACATTAGCGAATTCAGCGCCGAAGAGTGACTTGAGGCGGTCGATGGCCAGCTGCTCGACCACGTCGACGTGCTCGCAGCCGCCATAGTAGCGCTTGCCGGGGTAGCCCTCGGCATACTTGTTGGTCAGCACAGATCCCTGGGCTTCCATGACGGCAGTCGGCGCAAAGTTTTCGGAGGCGATCATCTCCAGTGTGCCCTGCTGGCGCAGCAATTCCTGGTGCACAGCGGCGTGGATCTGGGGATCGGTCTCTGCGAGCGAGCGGGTCAGAACATCGACCATCATGTCTCCTAGTCTCTCTAATATCCTGTTGATATATTAGTTCAGTGACTCAAGTATGCTATCCGAGCCGGTAGGTGTCAACAGATTCTTCGACCGGTTTGGCCAGCGGGGCTGGGGGCCACACAGCGGACCAAAGCGGCCCGGAACGGGCTAAAGCGCAGCCCATTCAGGGCTGCGCTTTAGTTTCGTGGCCGGCGGCGCCCGCCTCAGGCGGCGAAAAGAGCTTCGCGTACCGCGTGCTCGAAGCCACTGACGTGGATCCGTGCGAGTTCAGCGGCCCCTGCCTCATCTCCGTCGATAACGGCACGGAGCAGGTCCACATGCTCGTGGACGTGCCGGGACAGGTCGGGCAGGCGATCCAGGACCATGCACCAGATTCGTGTTGCGAGGTTGTCGTAGCGGATCAGGACATCTTCGAGGTGGGGATTGGCGGCGGCCGCATAGATGCCTCGGTGCACGCTGGCGTCCAGCCGCAGTGTTTCAACGACGGACGCTGCGCTCGCGTCGAATGCCTCAACGGCGCGCATGACCTCGCGCAGTTGCTCCCTGGCAGACGCCGTGGCCACGCGCGCAGCCCGGGACGCGGCAAGGGGTTCAAGCTGCGTGCGGATTTCGGAAATGAACGCAAGGTCAGTAACCTCCACGCGCGTCGCAAAAGTTCCCCTCCGCGGGTAGGACACAACAAGGCGATCGAGCTCCAGCCGCTTCAAGGCTTCGCGCACCGGTGTCCGCCCGACGCCAAGGTCCTTGGCGAGCTGGTCATCATTAAGTAGATCGCCGGGTTTGATGTCCAGCATCAGCAGCCGGTCCCGAATGCGTTCGTAGGCCACATCAGCCAACGACCTCCTTGCGGCATCATCACCAGCACTCACCCAAGCTTCGACAGCCATCCGTGGACCCCTTTCAATTCCAGTGAGAAGGCTATTGACCTCTCCCACTGACCAGTATACGCTGGTGACCAAATCTAATATATCAGTAACAATTCTAAGAATATATCTAAAGGCGGAGACATGACGCTAATGGCGACAGACTCATCTACCAGCACGCTGCCCCAGCCGGAGGTTCTTGGGGAAGAGCCGACGAAGAAGTTCGTTCTCACATTGTCGTGCGTCGAACGCGCAGGCATCGTCCAAGCGGTCACCACGTTCCTCTTTGAGCGTGGCTTCAACATCGAAGAACACCAGCAGTTCGATGACGGCCTCCGCGAGACTCTGCATCTGCGCACGGCATTCTCGGGCACCTCTGCCCACACCCCGGACGGGCTCGAGGAAGAATTCCGTTCGATCGCTGACCGCTTCGACATGAAATTCAGCTTTCATGACGAGACGAAGCAGCGCCTCCTCGTAATGGTGTCCAAGTTCGGCCACTGCCTGAACGACTTGCTGTTTCGTTGGCGGGGCGGAAGCCTCGGCGGCGACATCGCCCTTGTGGTTTCCAACCATGAAACCCACCGGGCCATGGCCGAGGCCGCCGGCGTCCCCTTCATCTACCTCCCGGTGACCCCCGAGACCAAGGCAGATGCCGAGCGGCGCCTGCTGGAACTGGTGGACGAGCATAACATCGACCTCGTCGTACTCGCCCGGTACATGCAGGTACTGTCCGACGACCTTTGCCGCTCTTTGGCAGGCCGGGCTATCAACATCCACCATTCCTTCCTCCCGGGATTCAAGGGTGCGCGCCCTTACCACCAGGCCTACGATCGTGGCGTCAAGCTGGTGGGCGCCACGGCCCACTACGTCACCGCGGAACTGGATGAGGGGCCAATCATCGAACAGGAAGTCATCAGGGTCGACCACAGCTACGGACCGACCGCCCTTTCAACGGTTGGCCAGGACGCGGAGGCACTGGCACTGTCCCGCGCCGTGCGCTGGCACTGCCAACACCGTGTGCTGCTGGATCGGACCAGCACCGTCGTGTTCCGGTAAGTAGAAGCCACCAAACCCGCAGAGACAACACACGAATATCAGCAGGAGAAACCACATGGCATCGACGCCAAGCATTGTCATTATCGGAGCTGGAATCGTCGGCACGAACCTGGCCGATGAACTGGTCACCCGGGGTTGGAACAACATCACCGTCCTGGACCAAGGGCCGCTGAACATGCCCGGGGGCTCCACGTCCCACGCCCCGGGCCTTGTCTTCCAGACGAACCCCTCAAAGTCCATGGCGCTCTTCGCCAAGTACACGGTGGAGAAGCTGTTGTCCTTGACCGAGGACGGCGTCAACTGCTTCAACCAGGTCGGCGGCCTTGAGGTCGCCACCACCGAGACCCGTCTCGCTGACCTGAAGCGGAAGCTCGGATACGCGGCATCGTATGGAATTAACGGCAAGATGCTTTCGCGTGAAGAGTGCATGGAGCTCTACCCGCTCCTGAACGAGGAGGACGTCCTGGGTGGACTCCATGTCCCCAGCGACGGCCTGGCCAACGCCGCCCGCGCCGTTCAGCTGCTGATCAAACGTACGGAAGCCGCGGGCGTCAAGTACCGGGGCAACACCACGGTCACCGGTATTGAACAGTCCGGCCGGCGCGTCACGGGCATCCAGACGTCCGACGGTGTTATCCCCGCGGACATCGTGGTTTCCTGCGCAGGCTTCTGGGGGGCCAAGATCGGCGAAATGATCGGCATGTCCGTCCCTCTTCTGCCCCTGGCCCACCAGTACGTCAAGACCACTCCGGTGCCGGCGTTGAAGGGCAAGAACGACCTGCCCAACGGGGCCTCCTTGCCCATTCTGCGGCACCAGGACCAGGACCTTTACTACCGCGAGCACGGCGAACGCTACGGCATCGGTTCCTATGCCCACCGCCCCATGCCCGTGGACCTTGACGAACTCGGCACCTTTGAGCCCGCCGCGATCAGCGAGCACAACATGCCCTCCCGGCTGGATTTCACTTTGGAGGACTTCCTGCCGGCATGGGAAGCCACCAAACGGATGCTGCCCGCGCTGCGGGAAAGCGACATCGAGGATGGCTTCAACGGCATCTTCTCCTTCACCCCCGACGGCGGATCCCTGGTGGGCGAGTCCAAGGAGTTGGACGGCTTCTTCGTCGCCGAAGCCGTGTGGGTGACCCACTCTGCCGGTATCGCCCGCGCCGTTGCCGAACTGCTGACCACCGGCAGGTCGGAGATCGATCTGGGTGATTGCGATATTCATCGCTTCGAAGAGGTCCAGCTGACCCCGGAATACGTCAGCGAAACGTCACAGCAGAATTTCGTGGAAATCTACGACGTCCTCCACCCACTCCAGTCCAAGCTCTCCCCCCGCAACCTCCGCGTGAGTCCGTTCCACGCCCGCCACAAGCAGTTGGGCGGGTTCTTCCTGGAAGGCGGCGGATGGGAGCGCCCGTACTGGTTCGAAGCTAACGCGGAGCTGCTGAAGGAAATGCCGGACAGCTGGCTGCCACCAGCCCGCGACGCCTGGTCGGGGATGTTCAGCTCGCCGATTGCCGCCGCTGAAGCCTGGAAGACCCGCACGGCAGTGGCCATGTACGACATGACTCCGCTCAAGCGCCTCGAGGTCTCCGGCCCGGGAGCACTGAAGCTGCTGCAGGAACTCACCACCGCGGACATGGCAAAGAAGCCCGGCGCAGTCACCTACACCCTCCTGCTGGACCACGCCGGCGGCATCCGAAGCGACATCACCGTTGCCCGGCTGAGCGAAGACACCTTCCAACTCGGAGCCAACGGAAACATCGACACCGCCTACTTTGAGAGGGCAGCCCGCCATCAGACTGAAAGCGGGAGCGCCAGCGACTGGGTACAGGTGCGCGACACGACGGGCGGCACGTGCTGCATTGGCCTCTGGGGTCCCCTCGCCCGGGACCTGATCAGCACTGTCAGCAGCGACGATTTCAGCAACGACGGTCTCCGTTACTTCCGCGCCAAGGAGGTAGTCATCGGCGGCGTCACCGTCACGGCCATGCGCCTGTCCTACGTCGGCGAGCTGGGCTGGGAACTCTACACAAGCGCAGACAATGGGCAGCGCCTCTGGGATGCGCTGTGGAAGGCCGGCCAACCTCACGGTGTCATCGCGGCAGGCCGTGCAGCGTTCGGCGCGCTGCGTCTTGAAAAGGGTTACCGCTCCTGGGGCACAGACATGACCACCGAGCACGATCCACTGGAAGCCGGGCTGGGATTCGCCGTGAAGATGGCCAAGGAATCCTTCGTCGGAAAGAAAGCGCTGGAAGGCCGTACCGAGGAAAACTCCGCACGGCACCTGCGCTGCCTGACGGTCGACGACGGCCGGAGCATCGTCCTGGGCAAGGAACCGGTCTTTTACAAGGACCAGGCGGTCGGCTACGTCACCAGCGCCGCCTACGGCTACACCGTCGCCAAACCGATCGCCTACGCGTACCTCCCAGCCGCAGTCTCCGTGGGCGACTCCGTTGAGATCGAGTACTTCGGCCGGCGCATCCAGGCCACGGTCACCGCAGATCCGCTGTACGACCCCACGATGACCAGGCTCCGCGGCTAACACCCCGCCGGACCATTCAAGGCCGCGGCCCGGACCCATCCCCTCGAACCAGAGTCCGGGCCGCAGCCTTCCATGGCTCTCATACTCAGGAAGACACATGATCAGTTCAGAAACAATCAATGGCTACCTCGCCAGCCTTGCCTCACGCGAGCCCACCCCCGGCGGCGGCGCCGTCGCAGCCATCCACGCCGCCCAGGGGGCGGCACTCGTCGCCATGGTTGGCAGGTACACCACCGGCCCGAAATACGACCAGCACGCCGACCTCGTTCACAGGATCATCAGCGCTGCGGACGGACTGGTGGTCGAGGCGCTGGGACTGGCTGACGCTGACCAACATGCGTTCCAGGGCGTCATCGACTCGTACAAACTTCCGACCGGGACGGACGACCTCAAGGCCGCACGAACGGAATCCATCCAGGGTGCCCTCATCCTGGCCGCGCAAACCCCCGCACAACTCATCAAGCTAGCCGGCGCCGTCGTGGATCTTGCCACGGAACTTTTCGAGGTCGCGAACGCCAATGTGATCAGCGACATCGCTGCTGCCGCAGACGCAGCCCGCGCAGCCGCCACCACCGCCCGGGTCAACATCGACATTAACGTGGTGGCCATCAAAGACGCCGCGGCCCGTTCACGGCTGGCTGGCCAGACCGACGGCATTGAGGAAAAGGTCATCTTGGCAGCAGACTCCCTCGTGGGGCGCGTGCGCGGAAGGATCCTCGGTTGAGCACCGTACTCCTCTCCGGCAAAACACTGGCAAAGACCATCCAGCAGAAAGCCCATGATGAGGCGCAGGACCTTGCAACGGACGGGCCACGGCCCACGCTCGCGGTCGTTGTGGCCACCGACGACGGCTCCACGCATTGGTATGTCCGGTCCATCGAACGGGCCGCAGAGAAGGCCGGCATCAATTGCCGGGTCGTGGACCTTGGCCAGGGTGCCAGCGGACGGGCCTTGGCCGCCGTCCTGAAGGACCTCAGCGCCGATCTTTCCGTGAACGGCATCATCCTCCAGACGCCGCTGCCTCCCGGCGTCCAGACGGATGAGCTGGTCGGGCACATTGCCCCGGAGAAGGACATAGATGGCGCGAACCCGTTAAGCCTGGGACGACTGGCTGTCGGCCAGCCCGCGTTCGCACCTGCCACTGCCCGCGCCGTAATCGAGATCCTTGACCACTTTGACATCCCACTGGCTGGCCGGAACGTCGTCGTCATTGGCCGTTCCGCCGTCGTGGGAAAGCCGCTGTCCCTGCTGCTGCTGGAACGCGACGCCGCGGTTACTATCTGCCACTCCAGGTCAGGTCCGCTGGAGAAATACACCAAGACCGCTGACGTCGTGGTCGTCGCAGCCGGGCGCACCGGCCTGCTGATCGGCGACCACGTTTCTTCAGCGGCCACCGTGATCGACGTCGGCACCAACGTCCTTCCCGACGGTTCACTGGTGGGGGATGTCGACGCAGCCAGCGTGCGCGGCGTCGCCGCGGCGCTGACCCCTGTCCCCGGCGGCGTGGGCTCCGTCACCACATCACTGCTTCTCCTGCACACAACCGAGGCCGCGCGGAAACAGTCGCGTGATCTAGCTCTGGAAGCTGCCGGGTAATCCACGGTAGACGCACTTGCCAGCCCTGGAACCCGTTGTCGTTGCCGTTGCCGTCGAAGGCGCGGATACCCCTGAAGGGCGGGACTTTGTCTCCGCGCTCGAGTCCTGGACACTTCGCCCCCTGAAGCGCCGCTGCCTCCGCGGCCGGTTGCCGTCTATAGCACAGCCCTTATGAGCTTCTCGAAATCGGTGACGTGCTGGGCGGTCAACCGCGCAGCAGCTTCGGAGTCCCCAGCCGCGATGCATTCGAGAAGCTCAATATGCTGGGCAATATGCTCGGACACCGGCGGGAGCTTTTCCAGCACCAGGCTCCAAATCCGTGTTGCCAGATTGTCGTAACGAATCAAGACATCCTGGAGGTGCCGGCTTCCTGTGGCGCGATAGATCGTCCGGTGTACCCGCATGTCCAGGCGCATGAGGTCCTGCTGCGACTGCATCCCAGGAAGCAGTCGCTCTACTTCCCGTGCAAATTCCCTCAGCTCCTGCCGAAGCTGCGGCGACGCCATCCGCGCAGCCCGCGCGGCTGCCGCAGGCTCCAGAAGGTGGCGAATCTCGGAGATTTCCGCCAGATCCTTAATGTCCACGCCCGCGGCGAACGTTCCGCGCCGCGGATAGGCCACCACCAAATGGTCGCTCTCAAGCCGCTTCATAGCTTCGCGGATTGGCGTCCGGCCCACACCGAGACGCCTGGAGATTACTTCATCGTTGAGGGGCTCACCCGGCTTGATGTCCAGAACGATCAATTCATCGCACAAGATCCTATAGGCGAAGTCGGCAAAGGATTCGTCGTCTTGCCTCTGCGGCACCGAGGAACCCCCCGCCTCCACTGGTAATCCGCCAGCGTTTGCCATTTTCAAGACTCCTCCCTACGTGCGTCCGAGCCTTGACGCCCGGGCTCTCAGTACATAGTATTCCAACAACTGATATATCAATACGTAAGAATAAGAATGTCAAGGGCTACAGTGCCTTCGAAATGATAAGCCCCGGACTGCATGGGCTTTGCAACCCGTACGCCACGAATGGAGAGCAATGGGCAATGAAGCTGTTGCAAGGGTGCGGCTGGAAGTTGTTCCTTCAGCCGATCTACTCACGGCGCTCCCCCTGGTATTTGATCCTCCGGGCTCCGTAAGTGTGACGTGCCTTCCGCACCACGGTCCTGAACGCACCGTAGAAACATCCACCCGTCTGGCGCGCCTGGGGTACCACGCGGTTCCCCATTTGGCCGCCCGCAGCATCACTAGCGAGGCCCAACTGCATTCCCTGCTGCTGGAGTTGCAGGGGGCGGGAGTCTCCGAGCTGTTTCTCGTTGCCGGTGACCGCCGCACCCCCGCGGGTCCCTACTCCTGGAGCGGACAGCTCTTGGAGGCTGTCAAAGCGTATTCGGCTGACTTTTCAGTAGGCATTGCCGGCTACCCCGAAGGCCACCCCCACCTGGCCCAGGACAAACTCGTGAGCAGCCTCGAGATCAAGGCGCCGACGGCGTCATCGCTGGTCACCCAGATGTGCTTTTCTGCCGAGGCGATCAGCAACTACCTTCGGACGATCCGCAAGAACGGCGTCGAGCTCCCTGTGTGGGTTGGGGTGCCCGGTCCGGTCTCAGTCAAGAAGCTGGTGTCCATGGGAGCACGCCTCGGTGTTGGCCGTTCGCTCAAGCTGGCCCGCAGTTCAGGCATGGCAGGCGCCCTCTGGCAGCGAGGGGACTTTATGAACTACGACAGTGGCCGACTGATTCGCGAAGTTCACCAAGAGCTGGCGGGTGATCCCCTCTTTGCCGGTTTTCACGTCTACACCTTCAACGACCTAGGCCGCTTGCCCGGCCTCCTGGACAGCCTGCCGATGCTGCATGAGACCACCACAAAGCCACCAAGCAAACCCGGCCCGCTGTTTCCTGCCCGGATCTGAAGGGAAGATCACATGGCTTCAAAAGCCCCGTTACATAACATCGACGAGTCAAGGCTGACCGTCACCAAACCCAAGACCAAGGCCGTCGGAATCCCCGCGGTCGTGAACTCGCTGAGGATCTCCCTCGAGCAGATGGGTCCGCTGCGCAGTGTCCAAACGCTGCTGGCAGTCAACCAGGTCGACGGGTTCGACTGCATGGGCTGCGCGTGGCCCGAGCACGAAAAGCGCAACGCCGCCGAGTTCTGCGAAAACGGCGCGAAGGCAGTGGCCGAGGAGGGCACCCGCCGCCGCGTCACCCCAGACTTCTTCGCCAGACACTCCATCGAGGACCTGAAAACGCGGGACGACTACTGGCTGGGTCAGCAGGGCCGGCTGACGCACCCGATGTTTTTGGCCGCGGGCGCAACGCACTACACACCCATCGAATGGGACGCAGCCTATGAGCTGATCGCCCAGGAGATGAAAGAGATGGACCATCCCGGCCAGGCAGTTTTTTACACTTCCGGGCGGACTTCGAATGAAGCCGCTTTCCTCTACCAGCTCCTCGTGCGCGGACTGGGCACGAATAATCTCCCCGATTGCTCCAACATGTGCCACGAGTCCACGGGTTCAGCCCTCGTTGAAACCATCGGCATCGGCAAGGGATCGGTCAGCCTCGCCGACCTGGAGACGGCCTCGCTGATCTTCGTTGCCGGGCAGAATCCAGGTACTAACCACCCGCGCATGCTCAGCGCCCTGGAAAAAGCGAAGAAGAACGGGGCCGTCATCATCTCCGTCAACCCACTTCCCGAGGCCGGGCTCCTCCGGTTCGAGAATCCACAGACGATCTCCGGAACGCTCGTGGGCACGCAACTGACCGACGACTTCCTGCAGATCCGGGCCTGCGGGGACCAGGCCCTCTTCCAGGGGCTTGGCAAATACCTCCTCGAGGCGGAGGCGCAGGGGAGGAAGACACCGGGACTGGCTGCTGTCCTGGACCACGAATTCATCAATAACCACACCGTGGGCATCAACGAGTACCTGCGGCACCTCGAAAAGCTCCAGTGGAGTGAAATAGTCGAAGCCACGGGCCTGAGCCTGGAGCAGATCAAGTCCACGGGCGAACGCCTGCTGGCCTCCAATGCCACCATCGTCTGCTGGGCCATGGGCCTAACCCAGCACAAACACTCAGTTCCCACGCTCCGGGACGTCGTCAACGTGCTGCTTCTCCAAGGCAACATCGGTAAGCCCGGAGCTGGAGTATGCCCCGTACGCGGCCACTCGAACGTCCAGGGCGACCGCACCATGGGCATCTTCGAAAAGATGCCAGCGGCGTTCCACGACAGGCTGGACCAGGAGTTCAAGTTCGTTTCCCCTCGCAAGCACGGCTACGACACCGTTGCGGCGATTCGTGCCATGCGGGACGGCAAAGTCCGAGTCTTCATTGGAATGGGTGGAAACTTCGTCCGGGCGGCCCCGGATTCCGAGGTCACGGAGCGGGCATTGGCCAACACAGACCTGACGGTACAGATCTCCACGAAGCTGAACCATTCCCACGTGACCACGGGCCGACGCGCGCTGCTTCTCCCGACGCTGGGCCGGACCGAAAAGGACGCGCAGCGCACCGGGGACCAGAGGGTGACGGTGGAAGACTCGATGAGCGCCGTCCATGCGTCCCGCGGACGCATTAAGCCGGCCAGCGAGCACCTCCACTCAGAGGTGGCCATAGTGTGCAACCTCGCCCATAAGCTCTTCACCGGCAGTGACAACCTCCCACTGCCCAACACGCCTAAAGCTGCCTGGCTCTCGATGAGAGACGACTACTCCCTGGTCCGGAAACACATCGAGGCGGTCGTCGACGGCTTCGAAGATTTCGAGGAGCGGATCCGGCACCCTGGCGGCTTTGTCCTCCCCCACCCTCCGCGGGACGCCAGACAGTTCGACACCGCGTCGGGCAAGGCCCACTTCACCGGCAATGAGCTGGAATTCATCAAAGTACCCGAGGGGCGGCTGGTCCTTCAGACCCTGCGTTCACATGACCAGTACAACACCACCATCTATGGCAAGGATGACCGATACCGCGGTATCCACGGTGGGCGTCGGGTGGTTCTTGTCAACGAGGCTGACATCGCTGAGCTGGGCTTCAGGGACGGAGAAATGGTTCATTTGATTTCCGAGTTCCGCGGGACAGAGCGGCGGGCGGACAACTTCCGGATTGTTTCGTACTCAACACCGAAGGGCTGTGCGGCAGCGTACTACCCGGAGACCAACGTGCTCGTGCCGCTCGATTCGGTAGCTGATACCAGCGGTACACCGACATCCAAGTCTGTCATCGTGCGGCTGGAACGGGCCGAAGCGTGAGCGCCGACATGACGACGGCAACAGCGTCCAAGGGTGTGGACGGGCCGCGGGTTGAGCAGGCCGTCCGTGACTATCTGCTTGCGATCGGAGAGGACCCGGACAGGCCAGGGCTCGTGGATACGCCCGCGCGGGTGGCCCGGGCGGCTGCGGAGATATTTGGCGGGCTTCATGAGGATCCCCTGGCCGTGCTGGATAAGACCTTCGACCTTAGGCACGGAGAAATGGTCATCGTCAAGGACATCCCCTTTTACTCCACCTGCGAGCACCACCTGGTGCCGTTCCACGGCGTAGCCCACGTTGGCTACATCCCCTCGGCTGAGGGTCTCGTCACGGGACTGAGCAAGCTGGCCCGGCTCGTCGATGTCTTTGCACGCAGGCCCCAGGTCCAGGAACGGCTGACAACCCAGGTCGTTGATGCGCTGGTCAGTTCGCTGCGGCCTCTGGGGGCCATTGTGGTTGTTGAGTGCGAGCACCTCTGCATGTCGATGCGCGGCGTCCGCAAGCCCGGGGCCAAGACCATCACTTCAGCCGTCCGCGGGGAGCTCCGTCTGCCGGCGGCCCGGGCTGAGGCGCTCAGCCTGATACACGGGCGCTAAGAAATCTCTGGACACACACCCAGTCCTGCAATACGATGAACCTGATATATCTTTACTGGTGTTTTAAACATATCAGCATTTGATTTGGAGGGTATCCATGTCTGACATCGCCCAGACGTGCACCCACCAGGACGCCTCCCTTGCCGATGGCTGGGTGGAGGACTGCTGGGTGGAATGCCCGCTGCACGCACCAGATTCAACCTCCGTGAAGGAAGTGTTGACGCGCCGCCGGCCAAGCTACCGGTCCGCTCCCACGAAGTAACAGTGATCGACGGCGACATCGTGATTACCGAATCGACGGAAGCCCCTAACCTGCCACCCGGCCTGACGCGGGCGGCCACGTCTAACCGCCGATACATCCATCAAAGGAATCGTTCATGGCAATAAACACTGGAGCCTCTCTCCGGGGCGACACCAATGACTCTTCCGCTCCCGGCAACCACGCCGATGCAGAGCAGCTGGACCTACCTGAAAACGACGGGCAGATCCTGCTCGAACTTCGGGAGAGTGAAACAGATCTTTCAGCCTCGAGGCGTCCCGACCGCTCGGTGGAAGGGCTGGACAAGGTCATTTTCGGAGTGACGGCAGTCTTGGCACTGGCCTTTGTAGCCTGGGGCTTTACCAATGCAGCATCCCTCGGGGCGACTTCTACCGCTGCTCTGGGATGGGTCGTCGAAAACACTGGCTGGATTTTCGTAAGCCTGGCGTCTCTCTTCGTAGTTTTCGTCCTGTGGCTGGCTCTGGGGCGCTTTGGCAATATCCCGCTCGGAAGGGACGGCGAAAAACCCGAGTTCAGGACCGTCTCCTGGATCGCCATGATGTTTAGTGCGGGCATGGGCATCGGACTTGTCTTCTACGGCGTGGCCGAACCGCTTTACCATTACGTCGCACCGCCGCCCGGCACCGTATCGGGAGTCACGCCGGAGGCTGTCCAGACAGCTATGGCAACCTCCATTTTCCACTGGAGCGTCCATCCCTGGGCCATGTTCGCAGTTGTTGGCATCGCCATGGCATACAGCACCTTCCGGTTGGGCCGGCGCCAGCTCATTTCCTCCGCGTTCATTTCCCTCTTCGGAAAACGTGCGGAAGGGCCCGCGGGCAAGGTCATCAACATGCTCGCCATCTTCGCCACCCTCTTCGGCACCGCTGCTTCACTGGGTCTGGGAGCCCTGCAGATCGCCAGCGGCCTGCAGTTCAACGGTTGGGTGGGCGAACTCGGCTCTCCCGTGCTGGTCTTGATCATCACGGCGCTGACGATCTGTTTTGTAGCCTCCGCGGCCTCAGGCATCGCCCGCGGTATCCAGTGGCTCTCCAACATCAACATGGTACTTGCCCTGACCCTGGCCGGAATTGTCTTCATTGTCGGCCCAACGCTGTTCATCCTGAACCTCATTCCCGCCGCAATCGGAGACTACGTGCGGGACCTGCCTTCCATGGCATCCCGGACCGAGGCCGTGGGGGACGAAGCACTTCGTGAATGGATGTCCGGTTGGACAATCTTCTACTGGGCATGGTGGGTGTCGTGGGCGCCGTTCGTCGGTATCTTCATTGCGCGCATTAGCCGCGGCCGTACCATTCGCCAATTCGTCACGGGCGTCCTGTTGGTGCCCAGCGTCGTCAGCGTCATCTGGTTCTCGATTTTCGGCGGCACTGCGTTCAACATCCAGCAGCGCGCCGATGCCACGGCCGATGCTACTGACGGCTTGGTCCAGACCGTTGACGGCGCACCAAGCATCTCCTTCCAAGGCGCGCTGTTCGACCTGATCCGGAACCTAGAAGTGCCACCGGCAGTCGGCATCGGAATCGCGCTGCTCGCCATGGTCCTGATCGGCATTTTCTTCGTCACGAGCGCAGACTCGGCCTCCATCGTCATGGGTTCACTGAGCTCCAATGGACGACTGGAGCCCTCAAAGGGAGTGCTGATCTTCTGGGGAGTCCTGACCGGAGCCATCGCGGCTGTCATGCTGCTGGCCGGCGGGGATGACCCCAGTGCTGCATTGAACGGGCTGAAGAACATCACAATTGTCTCCGCACTGCCTTTCGTAGTCGTGATGTTCCTGCTTTGCTTCGCCCTGGTCCGGGATTTGCGCCGCGACCCCGTCGCCTTACGAAACCGCCTGGCGGAATCCGTGGTTGAACGCGCCATCCGCGCCGGCGTGGACGAACACGGCGGGGTCCAGTTCGACCTCGTGACCAAACACGAATGCGACGAAAAGCGTCCGGACTCCGACTGTCTGGGTGGGGACTCCCACGGGGAGCTGCCCGACCGTCGAGGCCCGGCATCCGGACCCGGGCAGTAAATAGCTGCACACCTTAAGTAGGAACCTACCTTCGGCGGCACGCGGCTTGTTCCGGTCCGTGCCGCCAAGGCACACCCACCTCCAACGCATTCAAAGGTTATCTACATGTCCCAGCACCACGACCAAGAACAAACTCTCCGGGTCAGCAGCGAAGGGAAGAATTTCGTGAATATCCAGTCGGAGTCCTCAAGTCCAGTGACCGTTCGGCTGCAGCTGGATGGGGGCTGCAATTGCCAGCACAACAACGGAAACCGTCCCGGCTCGTATATTGACAGTGACCTCGGTCCCCGCTGACTGCAGCGGCGTCCCGTACCTCCGCAATCGCCACGGTCAGGGCGGTAGTCAGGGGGCGGCGGAGCCGGCGCCTTCCTTGGCGAGGATGTAGATCGTTTCCCGGGAGGAGGCGAAGGCTTTGGGATTAAACTGCCGGCCAGAGTCTGTGGTGACGGTTGTCCCGGTCGCGGGTGCGACCCAGAGCAGGGTGTTGCGGCTTTTGAGGCACTGGACCATCTTTTCGGCGGTGCCGAAAATACCGTCCCGCTGCTTGTCGACGAGCTTCAGCGTCGACTCCAGGGCGACGCTGCAAGCCCCCAGCTGTTCGAAGGTGACTCTCTTACTGCCACTTGACCCAATTGGTGAATGTGGCCGCCGGAGCGTTTTGCGCTGTTCCTCAGGTCGAGGACGGGATGATGGTCTCCGGGCCGGTAAAGGTGGGCGTGGTTTTTCCTGTGTCACCCAGCGGCGGAGGGGATCACCGAAGCCCTAGGGAGTCCGTCGGCTGAAAGTAATCAGTCAGGAATCCAGCCAGCAGGCCCGCCAGGATCAACCCTGAGCCCGGCAACAGCGTGACCGGACCGACGAGCTCACGAATGTCGACCCCAAGAATCGTCAGGACGACCACGAACAGAACATAAGCCACGGCCAGGGCTGTGCTGGTTGCAGTGATGGTCTTCCCCCGCGTCCGGCTCTTCTGCTGCGGTGAAGCCGTGCAGCCGAAGGACCTCGGCGATCGCTTAGCCGTGACTTTCTCCGTGGTGGCCTGTCGGCAACGAATCGCGGCCATCCGATTTCAGAGCTCGTCATCGGGTCGGGCGGTGAGGATCCGATTGGCGCTGACCTGCAGGATGCCGAGCGACTCCTGAATCAGGGGCGATGCGATGCTGCCCCTGCGCACCGCAGCGACAATGCGGCGCGAGGGCTTCCCCTTGCCCGTAATGCGCAGTCGAACCACGTTTTCGGCATTACGCAGGGGCGCCAGTCGCGGCAGCAGGCCCACGCCCAGCCCCGCGCCAACGAAGGCGATCTGGGTTTCCCATTCAACGGCCTCATGGGCAATCCGCGGTGTCACCCCGACTGCCGTGAACGCCGCGGTGAAGAGGGAATGGTAGGTGGAACCGGCGGCCTCGGTGATCCAGGGTTCCGACGCCAACTCTTCGAGCGTCACCGTTTCCCGCGATGCCAACGGATGGTCGGAGGGAATGATCACGTCCAGGGGATCGTCGAGCAGAACGGTCTGCTCGAAGCGCGGATCGTCCTCAACATAGGTGTCGGACTGCATGGCGACGATGACCGCAAGGTCGATTCGCTCGGCAACCAACAAGTCGAAGCAGCGAGCCGGGTTGGCCTCGAGTACCTGCACCTCCAGCAGGGGGCGTGTTGAGCGCAGGGTGGCGGCCAGCGGCGCGAGCAACTGGGCGGCTGCCGTGGAAAATCCGCCGAGGCCAAAACGGGACTGCACCTGGTCGCCGGCCTCCATGGCCGCGGCGCGCAGGCTCTCCCATTCCGCGATGACGGTGTCCGAGCCCGCCACGAGAAAGCGGCCCGTGGCGGTCAGCCGCACACCCCGGCCGTCCTTCGTCAGCAGCTGCATTCCAAGCACGCGCTGGAGCTCCCGCAATTGCGCGGAGACGGCGGAGGGAGAATAACCCATGAGCTCCGCGGTTGCGCCAACGGTGCCGCACCGGGCAAACACCCGAAGTGTTATGAGCCGTGGATCGATCATGCACCCATTGTGCACTGTTATCTCCTAAATGTTGCGCTTTTGTTGCAGATCGATCGTCCCTAATCTCATGATTAGAAGGTTCTCGACAACGCCGGTTGCACCCACCAACCCGTGGTCCCCACGAATCGCACACTTACCCAGCCCTCCCGGGAGGAAACACATGTCTGCTCCAGTGAACGTGCCCCTCAATTCACGCGGAAAACTCGCTTCATCGGTGCCTGCCGAGCATCTGGCGGAGATCACTGAGTTGTTCGATTTCCGGCGCGTGGGATATTCCCTCGATGCCCCCTTCTACACCGACCCGACGATTTTTAACATCGACATGCAGGCCATTTTTGGCCAGCACTGGATCTTTGCCGCCAGCATCGCCGAGCTCCCGGAGCCGGGCGACTACGTCACCGTCGACTACGGGCCCTACTCCCTGATCGTGCTGCGCAACGACGACGGCGGCGTGAACGTCCTGCACAACGTGTGCCGCCACCGCGGCGCCCGCGTCCTGACCGAACCCGCGGGGACAACGGGGAACCTGGTATGCGGCTATCACTCCTGGACTTACTCCCCCAACGGCGATTTGATCCATGCCTCGGCACCGGGGGAAACGAAGTTCGACAAGGGCTGCTTCGGCCTCAAGCGCGCCCACAGCCGCGTGTTCGCCGGACTCATCTTCGTCTGCATTGCGGACGAACCGCCGACGGATTTCGACGAAACCGGAAAGATCTTCGAGCCTTACCTCGCGCCCCACGATCTGTCGAAGACGAAAATCGCCTACCAGCAGAACATCATCGAGGAGGGCAACTGGAAGCTCGTCATGGAGAACAACCGTGAGTGCTACCACTGCGACGGCCACCCGGAACTCGCCTGTTCCCTCTTTCCCACCTGGGGCCTGACGGAGGGCCTGATCCCGCCCCATCTCGAGGAGGTGTGGGACCGCAACAAGGAGGCACAGTCCTCGCTTGAGGACCGTTGCCGCCGCTATGGCCTTCCCTATGAGGTCGTCGAGGAGCTCGACACCCGCGTAGCGGGAATCCGCATCTCACGAGACTCGCTGGACGGTGACGGCGAATCGTTCTCGCCCGATGGGCGCAGGCTCTCTAAGAAGCTGCTCGGCGACTTGCGGGACTTCCGCCTCGGCCGCTGCTCGATGCACCTGCAGCCCAACAGCTGGTTCCATTTCCTCGGGGACCATGTCATCACGTTCGCCGTCTTCCCCGTGAACGAACACCAGACACTCGTGCGCACCACCTGGCTGGTGGCTGACGACGCCGAGGAAGGCGTCGACTACGACCTGGAGAAACTCACCCACACTTGGAAGCAGACCAATCTGCAGGACAAGGCGTTCGTGGAGCTGTGCCAGAAGGGCGCCAGCAGCCCCGCCTACGAGCCCGGGCCGTACATGAAGAGCGAATACCAGGTCGAGGCGTTCATCAACTGGTATGTGCAGCGCGTGCAGGAGCACTTGGCATGATTGAACTCCGCACCGTCACGGCAATTCAGGAACCACAGCGCATTCGCGGTCTTGAGATGCCGTGGAACAGGGTGATGGGCAGCACCGAGGGGCCCGCCGGTGCCGCCCGCGCGTTGGGTCCCTGGCATCCGCAGGAGTTCATGGCCGAATGTGTCGAGACCGTTCCCGAGGTGGGCGGCATGATGACCTTCGTGTTCCGCCGCTCCGACGGTGCGCCCCTGGCGTTCCGTCCGGGCCAGTACGTGAACGTCGCCTTTCCGGTGAACGGCGAGGACCAGGACGCGGTGGACCGCAGCTACTCGCTGTCCAGTTCCCCCACCAAGCCGTGGACCTTCGACATCACAGTCAAATGCGACCCCACGGGACTGGTCTCGCCGTGGGTGCATGAGAACGTCAAACCCGGCACCGTCCTCGAGATGCTCGGACCGGTCGGGGCATTCCACCTGCCCGACGCCGACCGGCGGGCGCGGTACCTCTTGCTGGCCGCCGGCGCAGGCATCACCCCCATCATGTCGATGTTGCGGACCATCCACTCCCTGCCCGGACAGGCCGACGTCGTGGTGCTGTACCACGGAGCGGCGGCCGGAGGCTTTGCCTTCCACCAGGAGTTGGCCTACATCGCCTCCGTGGACTCGCGCGTCAAGGTCTTCTACTCCTTGGGCGACCGCAGCAAACCCGAGGGGTGGGAAGGGCTCACCGGAAGGCTGACGGCGGCCATGCTCGACGAGGTGGCCCCCGATGCTAACGGCCGCCAGGTCTATGCCTGCGGCCCCGAGGGTTACCTGAACACCGCCACCGAACTCCTCGAGAAGGTCGGCGTCGACGACACCTCCATCCACATGGAATTCTTCTCGGGAGACCGCCAGACGATCCTTGAATACCAGACGGAGCTCGCGCTTGCAGTGGACATTGCGGAGGAAATCGCCGAGGAAATCGCCGATTCCGCCGAGGACTACTACGAAAGCCAGCCCACCGCGTTCGGGCTCTACGAACCCGGCTACGACGCCGAGGGAACCCTGATGGCCACGGGGCTGCCGCTGGAAACCGTCGACCCGGACGCGCCCTGTTCCGAAGCCCCCGACGGCAGTCCGGACATGGGGCGGGAGGCCGGGTCCCCCGACGCCTCGAGCTTCGACACGGTCGGAACGGGACGCCTCACCCTGTCCTTCATGCGCACCGGCATCAACGTGCGCATCGACCCCGCCGAACACATCCTCGGGGTGGCCCAGCGTGCAGGCGTCAGGATCGGCGCGAACTGCAAGGAGGGCATGTGCGGCTCCTGCAAGGTCGTCAAGCTGTCCGGGGAGGTCGAGATGAACCACCAGGGCGGGATCCGGGCACGGGAAATCGATGCAGGCAAGTTCCTGCCCTGCTGCTCCACCGCGCGGACCGATCTGGTGATCGATGCCTAGCCGCTTCCAGCTGCTCTAGGCCGGACAGCATCAGGGATTGTTTTCACGGCAACGGGTGACGCTTTGAAATGCACATTTACGGTCGGGTTGAAGACAAGAACAGGTACGTGGGGAAACGGCTTAGCCGGCTCATCCAAACAGGGCCGGGAACGGGTGGGTGCGGACATCCTTGAAGGATTGAACTGACGATGAGCAGCGTAAATCGGTCATTTTATGCGGCCGCGGGTGTTTGCCGTGGGAGACGGTAAGCAAAGGTGAGTACAAGCGTTTTGGAAAGTCATCGGCCGGCTTCACGGTGTCACTGGTGCCCGAGCGCTCGTCCACCGCGCCATATCTCGCAAGCCTTGGTTGTTACATTTACTGTATGAACCCTCGAGGCCTCCGTTCCTCAATTGCCGGCGTCAGGTGGACCACACCCACACGGCCGACGACCTCGTGGCCGCCGGCCGGGACACCGAACGCAAAGCACTGTCCAACACCGTCCGCCCTACGCGTCAGGATTGGATGAGGCCAGCGGCTCATAGCAACCTCGCTTAATCTTCTGTGGGCGAGAATCAGGAACGTCACCAATGTCTATCTCCACGATTTCCCCGGTGCGTGAAGATGGATCCATGAGCATTTCTGGCCCCCGCGCCGGTGGGCCGTCCCCTCGAAGGTCGTTCACACCGGCACAAAAATTGGCGTACTAGGATGCGTATCGACGGGCCTGCGACGACGGCACCGGCGGCGGGGCATACCTGCGCCGCGACGGCTTGTATTCATCCCAAATCACCGAGTGGCGCAAGCTCCGCGACGCCGGCATTGTGGAGGGCAAGAAGCCTGGGGAAAAGATCAACAAGCCCACTGCTGAACAGGCGGAAATCGGGCGTATAGGCCGGCAGCTGGAGGTGAGCGAACGCAAGCTGGCACGGACTGAAGCTAAGTTGTCGATCATGGGAAAAGCACGACTGCTTTTGGAGGATATCTCCGAAAGCGCGGAGCAGCAGCCCTGGTACAAGAAACCCTGATGGCTGCCCACACCGCCCTCACCCACGCGGACACCCCAACCAGGGAAGCAGCCGTGATTGCCGGGGTCCCCAGGGCCACAGCGACCCGCAAAGTCCGAACCCCGGCGGCAGACCCGCCGCCTGCCCCGGCACCGGCAAATAAGCTCTCAGCGGCAGAGCGCGCTCACATCCTGGCGACCGTGAACTCAAAGGATTTCATCGACCTGCCACCGGCGCAGATCTATGCCCGACTCCTCGATGAAGGCATCTATTTATGCTCAATCTCCACGTTCTCCCGCGTCCTGGAGGAGAACCGGCAGGTCAAGGAACGCCGCCGACAGGCACGCCACCCGGCCAGGGCCATCCCGTAGCTGGTCGCGACCGGCGCCGGGCAAGTTTTTTCGTGATTAGCCGACGTTGTGATTATGCCGATGTTGGTCTGCGATCCCAGGTTCCAGGCGGGGGCCGGGACTAAAAGGTCGGCATAATCACGCTGCGGTGATCGGCTTGTCTTCTAAACGATTGAGCAGACGAGGAGCACACAATGACAGCGACAACGCGAGCGGACCGAGTCCAGATCCACGGTCCGCTGCAAAACATGCCGAGAGATTTGACCGAACTATTGCGGCTGGGATTCAGGTCGGCAGGGATTGTGAATCAGTTCCATCTGCTGGCACATCTGAGTCGCTGGCTCGAGGCGGAAGGCACGCACCCCTGTCGATCTGACGGTGTTGCAGGTAGATGCATGCCTCGCGGAACGCAAAGCGACTCGTTCTGCGTTGTTCACCCGCAAGGCGCTGCGCCCGCTGCTGGGCTGGCTGGCCGAGTCAGGGGTGATCACCGCCGAGGCTGCGTGTCAACCGAGACGGCCGGAGGATCCGGCGGTGCTGGTCCGGTTCGAGCGCTACCTTCCCACGGAGCGTCGTATCGGGGCGCCCACCACGTCAGCGTATGTGGTGCGGGTCCGTCGATTCCTGGAGACGTATTGTCCGCCCGAGGGCTTTGCCGAATTGAGCGGCGCCGACGTCATCCGTGCGTTGCTGGATGAGGGAGTGGGGCGAGCGCCGGCGTCGGTGAAGAAGTTCGGTTATGCACTGCGGGTCTTTCTGCGGTTCTGTTTCATCACTAGGGAGCTTTGACCGCGACCTGACCCGTGCGACGCTGGTGGTCCGGGAACCCTTGCCCTCGCTTCTTCCGCTGGGCGCCAGCCGGGAACTCGCATTCACCGCGTTGCCCGCCCCAGACGACAACGCGGAATATCGTGAACCGCGCCACCGGAGCGGGAAGACAATAAACCAGTTCTATATGTGGGCCGCGCACAGTGATCTGATCAGTGAAAAGACGGCCGCGGGCTTCTACGAGACCAGAATCGCCTACGGCTATTCCGGTAACAGACTTCTGCCGGGCCAAGTGGTGAGGTCCCGGGCCGTGCGGGTCAAGGAAATCGAAGAAGCTCCAACTCGAAAGAAGGTTTAACCGCGACGGCAGTGCCTCCGGCGCGCTTAGGCGCTGATGGAGGCACTGCCGTCGTCAGATAGGGTCTGTTACTTCTCCTGGCCGGGCAGTCCTTCATAGGCGATATTGCCGGTTTTCAGGTTCTCGTCAACCAGGGTAGGCAGCGTCTTGAGGAACTCGCTGCGGCCGGTCACGACGTTTTTAAGTGCGTCATCCACGTTGTCCTTGGTGACGGCGGGCATCATGTAGATCGGCTTGGCATCGATCTTCTCGCCCTTGGCCAGCTTGAAGGCAACGGCCAGTCCGGCAGCCATTTCTACCGTGCCATGCTGCAGCGAAGTGCCGATGAATTCGCCGCTCTTGACGGCCTTGAGGCCGTCCTCGATGCCGTCGATGCCGACGATCGGAACACCAGCCTTTCCGGCCTCTTTCAGGGCCTGCAGGGCGCCCAGGCCCATGTCATCGTTCTGGGAGATCACTCCGTCGATCCTGTCGCCGAACGCGGAAATCCAGTTCTTCATCTTGTTGACGGCCTCGTCACGCTTCCAGTTGGCAGTGTCTTTGGCCAGGACTGTTATTTCGGGGTACTTCGCCAGCACTTGGTCGATGCCCTTGCCGCGGTCGATTTCGCCGGAACCGCCCAGAGGGCCTTGCAGGATGACTACGTTGCCTTTGCCGCCGAGCTTGTCGGCCATCATCTGCGCTTCCTGGGCGCCGGCAGCGACGTCGTCGGGCTGGACGCTGCCTTTCAGAGAGTCATTCTTCAGGGATGCGTTCACATCGATGAAGGGGATTCCGGCGGCATTAGCGGCGGCCACTTGGGGTTCGAGTGAGCCGGCCTGTACCGGGTTGACCAGGATGGCATCCACCTTCTGGTTGATAAACTGGTCCACCTGGTTTGCCTGGGTGTTCACGTCCAGGTTGGCGGAGTTCCACAACACTGTGATGTTGTTGGCGGCGGCGTAGGCATCGATGCCTTCCTTGCCCTGACTGACAAAGGACGACATGTCATAGACACTGACGCCCACGGTGATGTTGTCCGTGCCTGTGGTGGCGTTGGCCTGAGCGGACGGATCGCCCGCGCCGCAGCCGGTGAGGGCGATGCCGGCGATGCCAGCCATGGCGACACCGGCAAGCATGCGGGTACGGATTCGAGTCATCATTGATTCTCCTTGGGAATGAGCAGGTTGAAATGAGGGAAAACGGTGGTCTATTGGGCCCGGCGTTTGGTGGCCCAAACGTCCACGGCCACGGCGGCCACGATCAGGACGCCCTTGATGACGTCCTGCCAGTAGGCGGGGACGATAAGCAGGTCCAGGCCATTGTTGAGGGTCTGGATGAGTAGCAGGCCCAGGGCGGTGCCCCAGACGGTACCGCGGCCGCCCATGAGGCTAGCCCCGCCGATGACAACGGCAGCGATGGCGTCCAGTTCGTAGCCCTGGCCGAGGTTCGGGGCACCGGAGATCACGCGCGAGGAGAGCATCAGGCCGGAGAGGCCGGCCAGGACTCCGCTGATGGTGTAGACGCTGAACAGCACCCGGGTCGAGTTCACGCCGGCGATCTCCGCGGCTAAGCGGTTGCCGCCGACCGCGTAGACACGCATGCCGTAGGTGGTGCGCTTCATCATGATTCCGAAGCCGATGATGCACACGATCATCAAGATGACAGGCGCCTTCAGGCCCAGGACCTCGGTATTGGCGAAGGTGCCAAACCCCGTGGGCAACCCGTTGATGGGGGCTCCATTGCCGATCACATACGCGGCACCCGACCCCAGGGTAAGCATGCCAAGGGTAGCGATAAAGGGCGGCACATTCATCCGGCTCACCACCAAACCGTTGATGGCACCGGCAACAAAGCCGGCCAGAACAGCGACCACAAGGGCCAACCAGAGCTGGTCCGGGAACGTCTTGGCTGTTAACGCGGAGGCCATCGCGCTGACGGCGATGACGCTGCCCACGGACAGGTCGATGCCGCCGGTGAGGATGACTAGGGTCTGGCCAAGCGCAATCAGGGCAAAGGGTGCCGCGGCGATGAGGATGGTCACCAGGTTTTCCGGGGTGCCGAAGCGGGCGCTGCGGTACAGGAAGAAGGCGATGACCAAGACCATCACCAGAACCATGGCGTGGCGGATCGCGAGGGACTGGAACCACGGTCCGCTGAAGACGGCGGGGGCGCCGCTGCCAAGCTCCGGGGCTGTGGCGGAACCGGACTTGCCGGACGTTTGATTACTGAGCACCATGACGGGGTTCTTTCGTGGAATTGGCTTCCTGACCGGAAGCGTGGCGGAAAATACGGTCTTGGATATTGGGGGCCTGCAGGTCCTCACGGCTGAGGCTGGCGGCGATGCCGCCCTCGCGTAGAACAAACGCCCGGTGGGAGAGTGAAAGGATTTCCGGCATGTCGCTGGAGGCCATGATGACGGCCATTCCCTTGGCCGCCAGGTCCACAATGATGCGGTAGATCTCGCTGCGCGCGCCGATGTCGACGCCGCGGGTGGGCTCGTCGAGGAGCAGGACGTCCACGGGTCCGGTCAGCCAGCGGCCGAGAACGACCTTCTGCTGGTTGCCGCCGGAGAGCGTCTCCATGGACTGGTCCAGGCTGCGGCTGCGCAGCCGCAGCGAGGACATGACGGTCCCCACGGATGTGGAGCGGGATTTGTTGTTGATCCAACCCGCGGTGGAGAAAGCGCCCAGTCGCGGCAACGTCGCATTGTCCAGGACGCTCATGGACAGCACCGCACCGGCACCCTTGCGGTCTTCGGGGACCAACGCCAAATGCGCGTCGATGGCCGCCGCGGGGTTGCTGCGGCGGATCTTGCGGCCGTTGACCAGAATCTCGCCGGCGGCCGTTGCGCGCATGCCAAAGATGGCTTCCATCAACTCGGTCCGGCCGGCTCCGACCAGTCCCGCCAGGCCAAGGATCTCGCCGCGCCGGACGGTCAGGCTCAGCGGCGGCCTTCCATCGACCACCAGATCCTTGACCTCCAGCACCACCTCGGCACCGGCCTCCGGCAGTGCCGGGAAGAGGTCCTCCAGCTCGCGCCCGATCATGGCTTCCACGATCTGGTCGTCCGTGATCTCGCGCAGCGACTTGTCTTCGACCAGATTGCCGTCGCGCAGTACCACCACACGGTCAGCCATGGCCCGGATTTCTTCCATCTTGTGGGTGGTGAACAGCAAGGCCACGCCTTGGTCGCGCAGGGACCGCACCACAGTGGCCAAATGGGCGACTTCCTGTTCGGCGATGGCGCTGGTGGGCTCGTCCAGCAGCAGGATCTTGGCGCCGCGGCTGGTGGCCTTGATGATTTCGATGATCTGCCGGACACCCACAGGCAGCGTTCCCATGCGCACGCCCGGATCGAGGTCCAAGCCGAAGTCCTGCAATTGGCGCCTGGCCTCGGCGATCATGGCCCGCCGGCTCAGCAGCCCCAGTGAGGAGCGCAGCTCCCGGCCCACGAAGAGGTTTTCCCATACCGTCATCTCGGGGATGGACGCCAGCTCCTGCGGCACGATCGCCACACCCAGGTGGTGGGCCAGCTGCGTGTTTCCGGCGGCAAGGTGTTCGCCGCGGATGGTGACGGTACCCTCGTCGGGTTTGTACAGGCCAGAGGCAATCTTCATCAACGTCGATTTGCCCGCGCCGTTCTCACCCGCTAGCGCCGTGACCGTGCCGGCCTCGAGCGCAAGGCTGATGCCCTTGAGCACGGGGACACCGCCAAAAGCCTTGGTGATGCCGCGGCAGTCCAAGGTCTGAACGGCGGCCGCACTGAGGGGTCGTGTGTCAGGCATGGTTCAGAGCCCCGGGACCACGATGGTCTTAAGGCTCGTGGAGAGCGTGGAGGCGTTCAGGGCCTCTTCCACCTGATCCAGCCCGTAGCGGCCCGTCACCATGCGGTCCAGGTCCACGCGTCCGGTCCGCACCAGCTCAATGGCGGTAGGCCAAGTGTTCGCGTAGCGGAACACGCCGGTGATGACCAGCTCGTTGTTCTGGATGACGGGGATCGGTAGGGCGATATCGTCCGCGCCCATGCCGACCAGAACGACCACACCGCCCGGGCGTACGGAGCGCAGACCGGACAGCACCGCCGGGGTGGCGCCGGAGGCGTCAATGAAGGCATCCACACGCAGGTTCAGCTCGGCAATGTCAGTCTCCCGCGGATCGATTACGCCGGTAGCGCCGAATTCCAGGGCCTGCTGCCGGCGCGCCTCGTCAAGATCGGACACGAATATCTCAGTGGCGCCAAAGGCCTTGGCCACCTGGACGGCAATCACGCCGATAGGACCGGCGCCGGCAACCAGCACGCGGGAGCCGGCGGTGATGCCGGCCTTCCGGGCCGCGGCGATGCCGACGGAGAGCGGTTCCATCAGGGCGGCGGCGTCGTCGCTAACTTCCTCCGGCACAGCGAAGGCGAAGTGCGACTGGATCTTCACGTACTCCGCGAAGGCGCCGTCCACGGGAGGTGTGGCGTAGAACTCCATGTGCGGGTCCAGGTTGTATCGGCCGGACATCGTCTCAGCAGAAGTGGCGCTGGGGTGCTGCGGTTCAATCGACACGCGCTCACCAATGCGGTCGGTGGCGATGCCGGCCCCCACGGCCACGATGGTGCCCGCGGCTTCATGGCCCAGGACCAGCGGCTGTTCGACGACGAAGTCACCTATGCGGCCTTCCTTGTAGTAGTGCACATCCGAGCCGCACACCCCAACGGAGGAGACCTTGACTAGGACTTCGTCCGCCGCCAGCGCCGGGACGGGGCGCTGCTCAATGGAAATTTTGTCTTTGGCCAGCAGGACGCTGGCGCGCATATTTGCCGGGGAATCGATCGTCACGACGGTGGGTCCTCTCAACTACCTGACCTGCACGGTCCCACTTCTGTGTGGAAAAAGCCGTTGCTGTGTGGTCACCAGAAGTATTACTCATCACACAACACATGTGCAAGTAGTATGCTCATGTGAGCAAGTTGCTCGTATTTGGCGTAGTATGGGCTGGGAACTCAACTAAGGGGCTGTTGTGACAGAGCTGAACATCGGTCCGGACGAGCTGGTACGCCTCGCCTTTGTGGCGCACCAGCATTACATCGTGGGCCGCACCCGCATCCAGATTGCCCAGGATCTGGGGCTGAGCCGGTTCAAGGTTGGCCGGATGCTGGACGACGCCATTGCCGGTGGCATCGTAAAATTCGAAATCTCCACGCCGGGGCCGCTGGACCTGGGACTGTCGCTGAAACTCAAGGACCGGTTTGGGCTCAAGCACGCCCTGGCAGTGCGGACGCCCACCGAGGCCCCCGAAACGGTGCAGGAACACCTCGGCGCCGTGGCCGCGGAGCTGCTGCGCGAAATCGCCACTGACGACGACGTCATCGGTTTGACGGCCGGCCGCACCCTCAGCGCGATGGCGGGAGCGCTCACCACCTTGCCGCACTGCGACGTAGTGCAGCTGGCCGGGGTGGCGGGGCCCATCCAGGAGACGGGAGTGGAGGTCATCCGCCGGGTCAGTTCCGTGGCCAGCGGCCGGCCCTGGTCCATCTACGCGCCTTTGGTTGTCTCGGACCCCCGGACGGCCCACGCGATCCGCCAGCAGCCGGACATGCAGGCCACCTTTGCCCAATTTGCCCGTGTCACCATCGCCCTTGTGGCCGTGGGTAGCTGGTCCCCGCCGGATTCGCAGATGTATGACAACGCGGCCATCTCTCCCGCCCAGCGCAGCTCACTGCTGGAGAAGGGTGTCAGGGCGGAGGTGTGCGCCACCCTGATCGACGCGCAGGGGAGCGTGGTCGAGGACATTGAGGACAGCTGCATCGCCATCGACACGGCGGCGCTGCGCCGCATTCCCGACGTCATCGCCGTCGCAGGCGGTGAGCACAAGACAAGCGCCATCCGCGCGGCCCTGGCGTCCGGCCTCGTAAATTCCCTGATCACCGACTCGGCCTTGGCCAAACGACTCATCGGAGAGTAACTATGACAGCAAAAACAGTGGTTGCCGGCATCGACTCGTCAACGCAAAGCTGCAAGATTGTCCGCGTAGACGCGGAAACCGGCGAGGTCCTGGACAAGGCCTCCGCGCCGCATCCGGACGGCACCGCCATCCATCCGGACCGCTGGTGGGACGCGTTCCAGCAGGCGGGCGGCGATGGCCTGACTGACGTGGACGCACTCTCGGTCAGCGCCCAGCAGCACGGCATGGTCGCTCTGGATGCGGCCAACCAGCCGGTCCATGACGCACTCTTGTGGAACGACGTCCGCAGCGCCCCGCAAGCCGAAGCGCTGCGCAACCATTTCGGCGCCGACTTCTGGGCCAAGGACATCGGCGTGGTGCCCGTATCCTCCTTCACCATCACCAAGCTGGCCTGGTTGACGGAAAACCACCCGGAGCTGGCCCGCCGGGTGCAGCGCGTCCTGCTGCCGCACGATTGGCTGAGCTGGCGCCTGACCGGACAGGCAAACGAGCCCGTGACGGACCGCAGCGATGCCTCCGGAACCGGCTACTTCTCCGTCCCGGAGAACCGCTACCGGCCGGAGCTGCTCGAGCATGCCTTTGGACGCGTCCCCGGTCTGCCGGAGGTGATCGGTCCGGCGTCCTCGGCGGGCACGACGGCGTCCGGGGCGTTGGTTGCGGCAGGCTGCGGCGACAACGCTGGCGCGGCACTCGGGCTGGGTCTAGTGCCCGGTGAGGTGGCCGTCTCGATCGGGACCAGCGGGGCAGTGTTTGCCTCCACGGAGGCGACCATTGCGGACCCCTCCGGCGCCATCGCCGGTTTTGCCGACGCCACCGGACGGAACCTGCCGCTGCTGGCCACCATCAACGGCGCCCGGATCCTTTCCACGACGGCGGAGCTGCTGGGCGTCGATCTGGCCGCCTTCGATGGGCTGGCATCAAGCGGCCCCACCGACGCCGGCGGACTAACCCTGGTGCCCTATTTCGACGGAGAACGGACCCCCAACCTCCCCCACGCCACCGGCAGCTTGGTGGGCATGACCCGGGCCGGCCTGACGCGCGAAAACATGGCACGCTCCGCCGTCCTGGGCCTGCTGTGCGTCCTGGCCGATGCGCTCGATTCCCTGCGCTCCCGCGGCGTGGCTGCCGAGCGGGTCCTGCTCATCGGCGGCGGTTCCATGTCCCAATCCCTGCGTGCAGCAGCAGCCGACATCTTCCAGACCGAAATCGTGGTGCCCTTGGCCGCCGAATATGTGGCGCTCGGCGCCGCCCGGCAGGCAGCCTGGGCACTCAGCGGAGCCACTGAACCGCCTACCTGGGCACGGCGGGTCGAACGCACCTACGAGCCCTCCGCGTCGCGGGACTGGGCCGAGACCGTTCGGTCCCGCTTCTCCGCCGCCCGCCAGGACCTCTACGGCGTCTAGCCACGCCGGTTTGCACGAATCACCTTAGGAAATGACTTCATGACTGCCAGTACTGACCGCGCCCGCCCGATAAGCGGCCAATCCTTCGATGCCATCCTCTTCGACCTGGACGGCACGCTCATCGACTCCACCGGCCCCACGGAGCGCGCATGGCTCCGCTGGGCACAGGAGGAAGGTCTGGGCGAAAGCTACAACCACACAGAGCACGGCAAGCCGGCACTGTCGATCGTCCGGGACCATGTCCCCGCGGAACGCATTGAGGCCGCCCTGGCCCGCGCCGCCGCCATCGAAATCGGCGAAACCGACGGCATAGTCATCAAGGCGGGTGCGCGGGATTTCCTCAGCCGACTTTCCGCCGGATCATGGGCGATCGTCACCTCCTGCACACGGGAACTGGCCGCGGTCAGGATGGCGGCAGCGGGTCTTAACGCCCCGGAGGTCCTAGTGACCGTGGACGATATATCGGCGGGTAAGCCGGACCCCGAGGGCTACCGCCAGGCAGCCGCGCGGCTGGGCGTCGACCCGATCAGGTGCCTGGTGGTGGAGGACGCCCCCGCAGGCCTCGAAGCCGCGCATAGGGCCGGCTGCACCACTCTAGCCGTGGCGGGAACATTTCCGGCAAGCCAACTGGCAGCAGACACCGTTGTCGAGTCCTTAACCCAAGTTGGCATAACAATCACGAAGGCCGGAATCACGGTGTCAATCGGCTAACCAGGTCGCGACGAGGCCCGAGCCCTCCAATCCCAGGAACTCGGTCAAGTATTCGTCGCACCCCGATTTGGTCTGCGCCTGATCTCAGTCGACGTTTGTACACCGAGTCCGCACACTCATGAACCTTCATGACTCCATACTGTGCTGTGCGAATGGTCGAGCCCTCGGGGCCGCAATGGTTTCACCAGAAGCCAGGGAGCGGAACATTTCTACGTCACATCCGCACGTGCCCCACGTCGCTCACGACGTCATCGGCAGCTGACCAGCCGATTCGACCCCCAAGGGAAGATAATCCGTCCCGGTACCCAGTCGGCCCTTCGAAGCGTCACGCTCCGCCGGGAACCGCTCTCCACACACTGGCACCTGGAAACCACCAGCGACGCCGAAGAGGCAAACGAAAATTGAACCGCCAACCCATCAGCGATGACACGTGGGAAAGGACCCGGATCGAATTCACGCTGCCCTCCCTGGAACTGGTACGCCGGCGGCTCTCCGAACTGATGGAAGACCCAGAACCGGTCATGCGGCAGGTCGTCCGCGTCTTCATCGAGGAGGGAACCTTTTGTCCAGGATTCCAGTTCCTCCCCGGCGGGCAGCTCCACCCAACCGTCGTTGGACCCTATCAGCGTGCAATGGAGCTGCAGATCCCGCACAACTACTTCACCGCATGGATGGTCACGCCCTCGAGAGCCCTTGCCGGAGGACGCCCCGTTGACCACCTGAAAGGCGGCCGCGCTCCCCTGCTTCGCGCGCTGGAAACCTTCCACTGGCGCTAGAACTGGCTCTTGGCCGCGCCGGCGGGGTACATAGCGTTGGCGCATGGGACTCATTTACGGCAACCCGACCTGGCGGCCCTGACGCTGACGCGGCTCGCCGCGGAAGAGTCCGAAGGACTCGGCATCTTGGAGGGGCGCATGCTCAAATATCTCGACGGCCTCGGTCAACGCAACGGCACCGCGTATCTGGAGCTACCAACCTGGCGTTATCGGTCCGGGCGGCTATGCATCTGAGCAGCGGCGAAGGCCGAGGAACCTGGAGCCACCTCAGACCTCGGTTTGCTGGCCCCCGACACGGACCCGAGGCGGTCGGCTTCGTGCAAGTTTTCGAGTGGCACCGGTGTGGGCATTTCGAGCTGATCTCGGTTCTTCCGGAGTTCGGAAAGCGCGGATACGGATGCCCCTGGTGGAGGCGACAGCCTGTGAATCGCAGCACTGAGTGGTCGCAGCGCTGGACGTCACCCTCTGTGCCCGTAAGCCCATCCCTCACCGAAAATCGACTTCGGGATCCGAGACGCATTGGTGTCGGATGGAAGTCGCTCTAAGACATCCAGCGATTATTCCCCGGTCGTATTTACGCGATGCCTCCTGCAACGCGCCCGTGGGCATCCTGCCCGCTCAGACGTGCCCGCTACCATCGACCGATTCCGTGTTCTCCTTCGGATGCAGTGCTGGCGGGGAGATAACCCAGAGAACTTCAAGCGGTTCCTCGCCTGAATTGGTCACTCTGTGAAGTGAGCTGGAGAGGTACTCGATGGAATCGCCGGCGTAAAGCACGTGCTGTTCATCGCCAATCGTCACCGTTGCTGTGCCAGCCTGGACTAGAACAAACTCCTGGGATCGGCCGTGACTGCGCGGCTCCGGGAAATTGGACCGGCCAGGATCCAGCCGGCCGATGTAGACCTCGAAGTTTGATAGCGGACGTCGGGTGAGCACGAATTCCTTGTGTCCGTCCGGCGAATCCAGTTGCGGCCGGTCAGCCAAGCGAAGCGGCTGGTGAAGTGCCGCGGCGTCGCTGAACAGCTGGCTAGTGGTCAGATTCATTGCCCGCAGCAACGTCACCAAAGTGTCGATTCTAGGAGTGGCGAGCCCTCGCTCGACCATGCTGATCGTGCCTGCGCTGATGCCGCTCAAACCTGCCAAGGCCCGGGCGCTCAGGCCACGGCTGGTCCGCGCTTGAAGGATACGGGCGCCCAGTTGCTCGCGTTCTGCCTGGGCAGCCTCAGTGGCGGTGTCGGACATACTTCCCCTCCTAACCTGTGTTGTCGCGCTTAAACCTACTCGAACAATTCTTCCCCCGCGCATACCGGCACGTTCCCCGTGAGGGAGAGCTGGGAAAAATATCTGAACAGACCATTGCAGTACTCTGAACGCTTCGTTTAGAGTAATGATCAATACATTCATTGTGGCGTAGGACACAGGAATCCTCAAGTGCGGACATGGACGGCAGACTTACTATGAAAATGAAACAGCGGGCCGAGTTCGGGATCGTGGGCTCCGGCGTAATTGGCCTCTGCACGGCGTATTTCCTCGCCGAGGCGGGTCACTCAGTGACCGTTATCGAGCGCGAGCGAACGGTGGGGGCGGGAGCCTCTCGCGGGAACGGCGGCCAGTTCGTGTTTGCCAAACCCCTGCCATCACCGGGCATGGTCCGTAACGGCCTACGCCATCTGATCGGGCGCGACGGCGCTTTCTACGTGGCGCCACTTGCCATGCCGGGACTGGCCGGATTCCTCTCCCGATTCGCGCTTTCAGCCACGCCGACCCGCTTCATGAAGGGTATGGAAAAGCTGGCCGTACTCAACGAGCTGACCATGCCGCTTTTGGACAGCATGAAGCTAAACGGGATCGGAACCCGGATTGAAGAGACAGGAAACCTCCGCATTTTCGCCGATCAGACAGCAGCGGAGGCAGACCACGCCGGGGCTTTGGAGCGCGCAGGGAACGGGTTCAACTCACAGCCAGGACGGCTGATGTATGGCGAGGAACTCTGGGACTACGAGCCCGCCCTCGGTGCCGCTGCGAAGTTCGGCTACGTGCAGCCTGATCTGCGCTGGGGCGATCCCTCGGTATTCATCGATGAACTCATATCGCATCTGAAGCGGATCGGCGTCGAATTCGTCACGAACAGCGAGGTGACCGCCGTCGAGGAATCGGACAATGCCGTAGAAGTCCGCCACAACGATCAGACCTCGTCGTTCTCTTCTGTTCTGCTGGCGGCCGGCCCCTGGAGCGCGCCGCTGATGAAGGCTGCCGGGTCGCGGGCCATTCTCAAACCCGGCGTCGGCTATAGCTTCTCGGTTCGTGCCGAACACACTCCCGGGCACGTGCTGGCCCTGGAGAATGCCCACGTGGGAGTCACCCCATTGGAGGACGGCTGGGTCAGGTTTGCCGGAACGATGGAGTTCACCGGATCAGACAACGGAAAAACTTCAGATCGCGTGCAAGCGATCGCCGAAGCCTCCAAGCCTTACGTCTCAGGCATGGACTGGGATTCCCTCAAAGACGAGTGGTCCGCTGCCCGCCCCATGACACCCGACGGCCTGCCATACATCGGTCAGCTGCCCGGTCGGCAACGAACCGCGGTGGCCACGGGCCACAACATGCTGGGACTCACGCTGGGTCCGGCAACAGGCATGAAAACGGCCGAACTACTCCTCAGCCAAGGTGCGGACCCACGCATGAAAGCATTTGCCGTTGATCGCCACATCATCTTCTAACCCGTCGATTCGACACAACAGAAAGTGAAACCCTGACATGAAGAAGCTCCCCTTCACGGTTGGCCGGCGCGTCGCCGCCACCTGCACAACTCTCGCGGTTGCGTTGGCCCTGGCCGCCTGCGGCGGCGCCCCCGCCGCCACGACGAAAGCTACAGACGCGGAAGCTGCCGCACTGCTTCCCCAGGCCATCAAGGACGCCGGCGTCCTGAACGTGGGCACCTACGCGCCGTCCCCGCCCACTCGTATGTTCAAGGAAGACGGAACGACCCTGACCGGCCTAGACATTAGCCTGTCGGAGGAGATCGGCCAGTCTTTAGGTCTGGACGTGAAGTTCCAGAACATGAAGTGGGACGGACTTCTACCCGCGCTAAAGGCCAACAGGTTCGACGTAGTCGCCGCCCAGGTTGGGGACTACCCGGAACGCCGCGGCAACGGCGATTTTGTTGACTACTACACCACGGGCGCCTCCGCCGTGGCGCTGGAATCAAATGCCGGTGGTTTCACAGACCAGTGGGACATGTGCGGGAAACGCGTCGGCTTCCAAAGCGGTGTAGCCGCCGCGAAGGCTCTGCCCGAACTGTCCACGCAATGTGCAACAAAGAAACCGGCATCCGGGCCCATGGACCTCAAGCCGTTCCCCGACGATGCAGCCGGCCTTCTCGCCCTCCGCTCCGGACAGACGGATGTACACGTCCTGGACAATACCGCGGCGGCCTACCAGGTCCAAAAGTCCCAGTCCGGGACCAAGATGCAGATAGTGGCGAGCGACCTGATCGAACGCGCCAACATCGGCATGGTCATCGCCAAGGACAACACCAAGCTGCGCGACGCCGTGGAGACAGCCCTAAAGAATCTCCTCAAATCCGGTCGCTACCAGGCAATCCTGGACCAGTATGGTCTGGGTGACTACGGAGTCAAGGCGATCACCGTCAACACAACCGAACGAGCGAAGTGACATGAGTAACGTCAGCATTCACTCACCGGCGGGAACGGACCCCGGAGTTCCCGGCCAGGGCCCCGCCAACATGAAGCGCGTTCAGGTCGTGCCGCCCAAGCACGTAGGCCGCTGGTTCACCGGTCTGGTCACCGCCGCTCTCATGGCACTGCTCATTTGGGGAGTCGCAACCGCCCCGAATATTGCCTGGGACGTCGTGGGCGAGTATTTCTTCAACGGGACCCTTATGGAGGGCATGCGCCTGACCATCGTGCTGGCCCTCGTCGCCCTGGTGGTTGGAGTGGTGCTTGGCACCATCGTGGCCACTATGCGGCTCTCCAGCAATCCTGTCCTGCAGGCCATCGCCTCGGGTTACATCGCCGTCTTCCGCGGCACCCCGCTGCTAATCCAGATCATCTTTTGGTACAACATCGCTTTGGTAGTGCCGAAATTGACCCTCGGCTGGCCCGCAGAAGGTCTTGGCGTTTCCGTGCCCATGAACACGCTGATGACCCCCACCGTGGCTGCCATTCTGGCTCTCGGGCTTAACGAGGCCGCCTACATGGCAGAAATCGTCCGAGGCGGCGTCCTCTCCATTCCAAAAGGCCAAGAGGAAGCGGCCAGCTCGCTCGGACTGAATCCGAAACAAACCATGTGGCGAGTCGTGTTGCCCCAAGCCGTCCGCAGCATCATTCCGCCCACCGGCAACCAGCTGATCGTGCTGCTCAAAAACACCTCCCTGGTCAGTGTCATCGCTGCCCGCGAGCTGCTCACGGCGTCCCAGCAGATCTACGCCCAGAACTTTTACACGATCGAACTCTTGATCGTGGCGGCGTTCTGGTATCTGGCCATGACCACCGTTGCCACAGTCGGACAGAGCTATCTGGAACGACGGTTTGAATACACTCAGCGCTCCCGCGCTACGCCGTTCCTGCAGAAACTGTGGCAGACGGCCACTACCATCGGCCGTCCGAAGTACATGGAGATCAAAGCATGAGCCTCACCCAGAACCCCCCGCTGGTGTTGGAAGCACACCAAATCAAGAAGTCCTTCGGCGACCACCTGGTTCTCAACGGCATCGATGCGAACATCAGCAGAGGGGATGTGCTCACACTTCTGGGACCGTCCGGTTCGGGAAAATCCACCTTCCTGCGGTGCGTGAATTTGCTGGAACGGCCGGACTCCGGCTCCATCCGCGTCAACGGCGAACTGATCGGCTATCGGGAACAGGGCGACAAGCTGCACCAACTCACCGACAACGAACTGGCAATCCAACGCACGACGACCGGCATGGTGTTTCAACAATTCAACCTGTTCGGTCATCTGAACGCCCTGGAGAATGTCATGCTCGCCCCGGTCCTGGTCCGAAAGAAATCAAAAGCCGAAGCCCGAGAAGAAGCCATGGCGCTCCTGGCCCGAGTGGGACTCCAGGACCGGGCCAAGACTTACCCACTTCAGCTCTCCGGCGGTCAGCAACAACGCGTCGCCATCGCCAGGGCCCTGGCCATGAAACCCGAGCTGATGCTTTTCGACGAGCCCACCTCCGCCCTGGACCCCGAATTGGTCGGGGAAGTACTCGGCGTGATCAAAGGCCTCGCCGAGGAAGGCATGTCAATGATGATCGTGACCCACGAAATCGCCTTCGCACGAAGTGTCTCGGACCAAGTCATGTTCATGGCAGACGGCCTCGTGGTGGAACGCGGCACCCCCGAGGAAGTCTTCGCAAATCCCAAAAACCCGCGCACCATCCAGTTCCTCAAGGAAATATGACCGTGAACCAGCCCCACCGAGCATCCGGCCTCATCCATGTATCCCCTGCCGGACCTGAGAACCCGGACGCTCTGGCCGCAGGATCCGTGGTCTGCGGCGGACTGGTACACACGACTGTCATCCCGCGCAATGAAGACGGGAGCATCGAAACCGGAGGAATTCGCGGGCAATCCGAAAGGATCTTCGCGACTTTGGAAAACGTACTCGGACGGTCCGGATCCTCGCTGGCGAACCTGATCCACCTCACCATCTACCTCACAGACATCGCTGACCGGGACATCTTCAACGAGGTCTACACCCAACATGTCCCGCGACCATTCCCTTCACGGTGCGCGCTCCAAGTATCCGCGTTAGCGGTCGTCGGCATGAAGGTCGAAGTCACCGCCGTGGCCGCACTTACTGGAGACCAGGATCGCCCTTCGGTCGAATCCCCAAGACTCCAGCATAAGTAGCCATTCGTAGATCGTGCCACGACCGGCCCGACGGCGTTCCCCTGCGCAAACTGCACCCGGGCAGACCCCACAACGCTACTCAGTCATCCACGAGCGCCCGAAGTCCCTTGGACATTCCGATTGAGATTCAGGTCACCACGGCTCGCAACTAACAACAGTTACCGGCGATCCCCCACGGCCTCCAACGCGTCCGTAATGCACGGCGGGGAGCCCTTGCCCGTAGATCGAAGAAGCCGGCCCCGTCTCACCATGAGACAGGGCCGGCTTCTGTCTTGACCCGGAACAACAGAGCAATACGGCGCGACGCCTCGTATGCACAAGCTGCCGTCAATTTCGCAGAACACCCATTTCGGACCTCTGGTCGTTCGCTTACGACCAGGTTCGGAGTGCTCCTTTTCCGCGACTGGCCCCGCCTAGTGGTCTAACGGATGACGGGCTCGGTTGCTTCGAGCAGTTCCAGTTCGCTTCGACGGGGCATGCCCTCCCAATCGCCAAGGGCCAAGCCGGCGAACGCGCCGGCCCGGGTTGCTGTCAGCAGGCGCTGGGGCACGGTGTTGCCGTCTAAGGATTCCCTGATGTGGCCGGCACCGACGGTGTCAACCGGCCGAATGTCGACGACAGCCTGGATGAGCGCTTCACAGTCGTCGACGGCGACGCATCCATAAGCGCCTAGTTTGATGATGGCCTGGGGCGCACCGAGGTCGGTTATGCGTCTGGCGAGCGGGTCCGGGGGTAAGGCCGACGGCCAGGCAAGTCATGTTGTACGCGGCCCCAGCCACCATGAAGTGGTGAACGCGAAAACCCGACGGAAGGACGAACGAGGATGAAACATAGGGGACCCCGGAGGGCGGTACCCGGACTGCAGTAGAGAGCCGCTCCCCCACACAACCGAATAGGCCGCTTCCGGGACCCCACACACCCGGAAAATCAGATCAGAGGTGAGAGTGTGGACACTGTCCACACGAAAAAAGGACTAACAGGCCCCTGACCTGCGGAAACACTGTGCCCGAGGTGGGACTCGAGCCGGGTTCCAGCCCTTGCAAACACGGGCCTCCCGCCGAAACATACGGAATCCGGCCCAGTCCGGTACCGGTACCGGTACGGCCCAGTCCGTGACCCAAAGTGTGGACACTGTCCACACCCCCGCTTCTCCCCATCAAAGACCCCCCAAACAGCCGCACCCCGCATCGACAGGGTGCGGCGCTTCTTTGCCTGAAAAACTTGATCCTGCCGGAGAAGTTCAACCTCGGCTGCAACCGGGTCCTGCCCGCACTCGATACGGACTCCCTGGCACGCCCGCACGGCGCACTGAGTCTCCAAGCTCAGCATTACATTCCAGCTCCCTTCATCCCCTTCATGGTGCGATCGGCCGACAGCCGAATGACCGGTTCCCTAGTTTTGCCGAATTGGCCACGTGCAATTCCGACGCTGGAGACGCGCTGCCCATGCTGTGCAGATTTTGGTGATCACTTCAGAAAGTCGACTGATCAGTACCTTTTTTCGTGTGGTCCGGCGGACCGTAGTGGATCAGGCACTATTGCGGTCCTCCAACCCACAAACCAGGAGCGCACTCTCCAAAGAGATGCAAATGCGTCTACATCATGGCCAGGTTGCCCGGAGCGCCGTTGCAACTTTCGGGGCCTCCCCGGAATCCACAATCCATTCATCCAGGCTCACCGCGGGCGCCCTCGTCTGCAATGGAACTGGCGTCCGAGATGGACAGCTGGACGCCACGGGGAGTAGCAGCAGATTCTCATTGCTTCAAGTAAGCCCACTTGGCTCGAGTCGGATCAGCTTCTCACCAAGCTAACGTTCCTGAGACGTCCAAGGCGGGCCCTCCCATAAACACTTTGGCGATTTGAGTCGATACTCCGTGGCCTGCCACCTGCCAGTCGACCCTGGCGAACTGGAGCCGCATTCATTGGGCCGTCATGTGTCCTTCACCGCTTGGGCGCCGTGGGTTTGCCGTGCTCGCCCAGACTTGGTGGTGCTCGTCAACGGGCATGACACGGACTTGGAGAATGACAGATGAACTACGCGAAGCTGCTGACCGCGGCCGCCATGTGCACAGGACTGGCGCTGGGGGCATCCCTTCCGGCGCAGGCTGCCGATACCAACCCGAACGGCGGCGACAACCACTTCGACCTGCAGGCCCATCGCGGCGGTCTGGGACTAACGGTTGAGTCCACCCTCCCTGCCTTCGCCAAAGCTCTCGAAACGGGAGTGACCACCCTTGAACTCGACCTGCAGATCACCAAGGACGGACGCGAAGTAGTCACGCACGACCGCAAGATCAGCGGAACGAAATGCGCCGACACCGCTCCTGTCACGCCCGGAGACCTGCAGTTCCCCTATGTCGGGAAGTACGTCAAGGACCTGACTTTCGACCAGGTCCGCACGCTGGACTGCGGAAGCCGCACCCTTCCCCAGTTCCCCGGGCAGCAGCCCGCGCCCGGGGAGACCATGCCCACACTCGCGGAAGTGTTTGCTCTTGTCGACTCGTACAGGGCCAGCCAGGTGAAGTTCAACATCGAAACGAAGGTCGAGGCGGGTGCCCAGGAGCAGACAGCTCCGCGGGAGCAGTTTGTGGCCGTAGCGCTGAACGAAATCAAGGCCGCCAACATGCAGCACCGCGCCTCTGTTCAAAGCTTTGACTGGGGTTCCCTGCGGCTCGTCCAGGAGATGGACCCGCAGATCCGCACGGTAGCCCTGACCAACAAGGACTTCCTTCAGGCCGGTCAGGCGGGCAGCTCCCCCTGGCTTGGCGGCATCGACGCGGATGATTTTGAAGGTGACCTTGTGTCTGCAGCGTCGCACCTCGGATTCGACGCCATTTCTCCTGTCCATGGAACACCCCAAAACGGGACGGTTGAGGACGCCGGATACACCCCCTACGTCACTGCCGACATGGTTGAACGGGCTCACGGTGTGGGAATGCAGGTCATTCCCTGGACCGTGGATGACAAGGCGACCATGCGTGCGTTGATCGCCACCGGAGTTGACGGAATCATCACCGATTATCCGGACCGGCTCCGGGAGGTCATGGCGGAGCATTCTTTGAAGCTGCCGAAGCGGTACTCGCTGTAATTGGCCCGGCATAGCGCCAAGCGCCAGCCTGGCTTCAGAACACACCACGTACCGCCCAACTCCTGAGAGGCACCCCCATGAGCACCTTCCGTCATCGAAGTTTCCTTGCGGCCGCTGCTGCTATCATCGCCATCACTGCCGGCAGCGGTATCGCCGCCCAAGCTGCACCGCGACCCGGTGCCAACGACACGGGTGACACCGTCCTGGCGAACAGTTTCAGCGCCGTAGACCGCAACACCAGCTGGAACTTGACAGGAAAACTGGAACTCGACTTCCCCACACACCACCCCCAGGGCATCGCCTACACCGAGGACCACATCTTCCTGTCGTCCGTGGAAATCGTTGAACGCACCGTCAAGTACCCGTCCCCGCAGGGCGGGTACGACCGGAGCGCCGGGAAAGGCGTCGGCCACCTGTTCGTGATGGACAAATCCGGGAAGCTGCAAAAGGCCATCATTCTGGGAGAAGGCGACATGTACCATCCCGGAGGGTTGGACTTCGACGGAGAGAACATCTGGGTGTCCGTCGCCCAGTACCGGCCCAACAGCAGCTCCCTCATCTACCGCGTCGACGCATCCACTCTTGAGGCGGAAAAGCAGTTTGAGGTCCCCGACCACTTCGGCGGCGTCGTTATGGACCGTCAGACCGGTCACCTGGTTGGAAACACCTGGGGATCGCGGAGGTTCGCGGAGTGGAACCTCAAAGGCAAGCAGCTCTCCACGTGGCAGAACCCGAACCACTTCCTCGACTACCAGGACTGCCAGTATGTAGCCAGCTCCCAAGCCTTGTGCGCCGGGGTTACCAACCTTCCCCAGACGCCGGCGGCAGGCGGCCTGGCCGGGACGTACGAGCTGGGCGGCATGGCCCTGATCGACCTTGCCAAGGGGACAACACTGCACGAAGTACCGTTTCAGAAATGGTCCACGGCAGGACATGTCGCTACCCGGAACCCCTTCAAACTCACCGCGGACGGCGGCCACCTGACCATGCATGTGGCTCCCGATGACTACGAAGAAGGCAATGGCACGGAGATTCTTACCTACGAAGCGACGGTCATTCCGGCAAACTAAGGGCACCGCCCGGGCGCGGGCCGCCAACTGTCACAGTTGCCGGTCCGCGCCGTTTCCACCGCGGAACCCTGCCGGTGAGCTTCTTGGACGTCAGGTGCCAGCGGTGGCAGCGCTGGCAGGGGTAGGCCCGGACTGGCTGCTTGCCCGGATGATCACTTCTGGCACGCGTATGAAGAGGCGGGTTCTTGGACACGCACGCCAGAACCGTCGTTAGGCACGGGCGAGCCGACTGACGCTCGCCTAAGCGGACGCACCGTCCGGCGCCGCCCCGAACAAGTCGAGAACTGGTTTCCACTCCTCGCCGAGTGGCTCGTCCATGCTGGCGTTCATATGCGTACCGACGCCGGCGACGTGGGCGCCGGAGAGCTTCGGCGCGCATTCCTGGCCGCCACGACAACCGGGTCAGTGAAAAGCTTCTCTGGCAGGTCCAACGCTCCGACGACGACAAGCTGGCCTTCCCACACGGCCCCCTTCTACCCGCCCGAAGCGTAGCGCCGCATTTTTGAGTAGGAGCGTACTGGATACGCCGCTCAGGTCGATGGACGATAGACTTTCCGCGCGCCTCATTCACCGGCAGTCCCCAGGGAAATCTGCCAGCATCTTGGCGAGGGTGGGGGGAACCCCCCTCCCACGCTTCGCATCCCCTAAACAGAAAATATTGGTCTCAGACGGTTAGAAGATCAACGATGAATCGCACCAAGACGGGGCTACTGTCGATGGCCACCGCTGCAGTGCTTGCCACGGGACTTGCTCCCGGTACGCAGCGGACTACGGTGTGGCCCTGATGGATGTCCATTGGGCGACGGTTTTCGACGACAGTCCGCGGAACCACACATCCTCGGGCGGCCTTCCCCTCCTTCTTGGGTACCTAGTCGACCATCCGCGGCCAGCACAGGAGATTGGGTACAGGTTTGGTGCACCTTCCCGATTTGTTGTTCGCCTTGGAGCGGGGTTCGTATGGCACGTCCGCTGATCTCAACGAAGCTGTTCATCCCAAAAGTGCGTCGCCATGTTGTGACGCGCCCGCGGCTCTTGGATCGCCTGAGCCGGGGAACTGAGGCGCGATTGACCCTGGTGTCTGCTCCGGCCGGGTTCGGCAAGACAACACTCCTTGCCGAGTGGCTCGGCGGAATGGAGGAGGACCGCCGTCGTATTGCGTGGGTTTCGCTCGACGCCGCCGACAGCGACCCTGCGTCTTTTTGGACCTACGTTGTGTCCGCGTTGCAAACAGCGGTGCCTGGTCTCGGTCCGTCTGCCTTGGAGCTCATTGCTCCTTCAGACGTCTCGACCGAGTCCGTGCTCACCATGGTGCTGAACGATCTGGCGACGGCGCCGGCTGATGTCTGGTTGGTGCTCGATGACTACCACCTCGTTGACAGCCACGAGGTCGCCAACGGGTTGGTCTTCCTGCTTGACCACCTTCCGTCCCACGTCCACGTTATGATCAGCACGCGCGCTGACCCCGAGCTGCCTTTGCCCCGTTGGCGGGTGCGCGGCGAACTTATCGAGCTCCGTGCAGCGGAGCTGCGCTTTACATCGGAGGAGGCTGCCGCCTACCTCAATGACGTAGCAGGATTGGATCTTTCCGCCGTAGACGTCGAGACGTTGTGGCAGCGTACGGAGGGGTGGGTAGCAGCGCTGCAGCTGGCAGCTCTCACGCTCCAAGGCCGCAGGGACGTTGCCGGTTTTATTGCCGGGTTCGCCGGGAATGACCGGTACATTGTCGACTACCTGGTCGAAGAGGTACTTGAGCTTCAACCCGATCCGGTTCGCAATTTCCTATTGCTCACATCGGTTCTCGACCGTTTCAACGAAGTTGATCAGCTGCCAGAGATTTCAGTCGCACTAGGAATGCGTAACTGGTGGCAGTCGGCGTATACAGATCGATGTCCTGTTCTGCGGTCGTCAAGGACAGGAGTAGCCCATACCGGACAGGGAAGTCGCGTCTGTCGGCGCAGTTATTGTTCTTCCACCAACCCCCAACGGGATAGACAGCGACGGAGTTACACATGGCTAGCTCGCTGCCGGTGCCGTGCCATTCATCCTGATGGAGCGATCCGAGCTTCCGCTGATTCTCGCCGAGGAACCATCGATCGGACGTGGTACCGCTCCGTGACGCGCCGTCTTCATCGGACTGCGCCTCTCGGTTGATCCGTGATATGAACCCCTGCTGTGTCTCTAGGGGACCTTGGAGATCGAAGCGCAGCGAGTGTGACGCGTAGGCGTAACGCTGTCGCCACCCACGGCGAGAGGCCGTGGGCTCAATGAAATACGACAATGTTATGCGCAGTCGCACATCGTTCGCCCCGAGTTCTTGGAGTACTTCGGTGGGCCAAGGGAGTTTGTGGAGCCGGAAGCGCCTCATTGCGAAACTTTGGCCGTCGAACGGCACGAACTGATCCTGTGTCACCAAGGTGACCGCTCGGTTCGAGGAGTTGAGGACGGCTTCCTCGGTGGGAACGCCCCATCCGTAGTTCCGGAGAAGCTGGAGCCGGGCAGTCTTTGAGGAATTCGACGCGACTTCGGCGTTCATCGCAGGGCTCCACTCGGCTGAGTGCGTGAGGAGTCCTCGAACGGTTTCGGGCCAGTAGTCGGGGTTCCGGCCCATAGCCAGGGCCGCAAGTCTCGAGGCCTTGGCGGTCGCGGCGTTCGTGGCGTTCGCAGAGGTAAGGGCGCTGTCGTTCGCGTTGCTGGTGGAGCGCAGCGAGAGGCTTGGTAGCTTCGGCTCGAACATCTGATTGCCGTCGCTGAAAACGTTCCCGCCTTCCATGCAGATGTCGGGCTTGATGGGCCATTTACGTTGGCCAAACAAATGAGAGGTGCGGCTGTGCGGTGAAAGTTCTCCGGCGTTCGCGAGCGGAACCCAGCCGGCATACTGAGGGTGTTGCGGGGTGTCTGTCAGTTCGGTGTACGCACCCACGGTTAGGGCATTCCAGGACTGACCGGGGTCTTCGACAGCCGAGACCTCGGAATTGGCGCGGTAGTCGGACTTGTAGTCATGCAATCCAAAGGTGCACAGGTCGCGGAACATTTCGGCCCGGCCTAACCGCAGCGGATGCCGGGCCTTTTTCGTTCGGTCAGCGTTCGGGTAGGCGTCCGGCCAGTCCCAGGAGGGAAGGTTCACGGCCCAGTTCCACATGAGCAAACGCCAGCGCGGCCGCCAGGTCCGTCTTGCCATCATAAATCGCCTGGCACAGGCTCAGGTGCTCTGCGCACTGAACCTGGGGGTCGCGATGTCCGGTCAGGGTGAAGAGCCACTGCATTCTGCCCAGCAAAGGCTTCATGGAGTATTCCAAGAGAGAGTTGCCCCCCATCGCCACGATCTCTGCGTGCAGTGCCGTGTTGATCAGCGGAATTTGCGCATGGTCGTGGCGCAGGGTGGCTTCTTCTGCCTGGCTCATCATCTCCTGCAGCCTGGACGAAGACTGGCCGCCCGCCGCGGCCTGGGCGGCGAGACGGGCGGCGAGGACCTCAAGGCTGAGTCGCACATCAAAGAGTTCGTTGACATCGCGCAGGGTAATCTGTTTGACCGTTGCCCCACGGCGCGGGGAGGTGTCGATGAATCCTTCTGCTTCGAGTTGCTGGAGTGCCTCCCGGACTGGTACCCGGGACACATCCAGGGCTTGGGACAGGTCGCGTTCCCGAAGCCGTGATCCCGGCGCGAAGTCTCCGGAGATGATCAGTTCCCGGATCCGTGCCCGGGTCGTGTCAGCCGAGGACGCGGAAGATTCCGCCTGGACTGTCATTGGTGCCTCCCATTATTTACCGCCGCGCCGTCTCAGTTATTGAGCTCGATGTGGGTGCCGATCCCTTGGTTGAGCGCGGCGTCGTACAGGATTCGCCCGATGGCGAGATCCTGCAGCCCGATACCAACTGAATTGAACAAGGTTATGTCCTCATCGCCCACGCGCCCTGCTTTTGTCCCGGCTGCCACGTCACCGAGTTCGGCTTGGACATCTTCAAAGCTCATGACGCCTTCGGCGACCGGGATAATCAGCCCGCCGGATTTTGCCCTGGCCGTGCTCATGCTGTCCACAAATACCCTCGCCCGCAGCATGCCCGCCGAATCAATCTCCCGATGATCCGCCCGGGGACGGGATCCGACGGCGTTCACGTGCAGTCCCGGCTTGAACCACTCGCCCTTCACCAACGGCTCAACCGCCGGTGTGAGGGTGCACAGCACGTCGGCAACCTCCACAACTTCCTGAACACTGGAGGCCCGCGTGATATTAAGGCCTTGATGGGATATCTGCCCGCAGAATTCCGTGACGGTGTCCGCGGAACGCGACCACACCACAATGTTTTCAATCGGTAGGACGGCCAGCATGGCTTCCACGTGGGCCACGGCCAAGGCGCCCGCTCCTACGAGTCCCAGGGTGGTGCTGCCGGGCCTCGCCAGGAGCTTTGACGCCACGGCGCTGGCAGCTGCGGTGCGCACCCGGGTGGGGACTTTGCCGTCCAGAATGGCTAAAGTTTCGCCGGTCAGTTGGGAGAGAAGCATAATGGTGGACCGCTGGGTGGGCAGATTGGACTCCCGGTTTGCAGGGATGTCTGCCAGTAGTTTCACGGTTGCCAGTTCCTCGGCGCTGGACAGCGCCGCCATGGGCAGGAACCTCGCGTCCGACGATGGCAAAAAGAGGGAGTCGGGCGCCGGCTGAAAAGCGGTGCCTCGGCTGAGGGCGGCAAATATGCGTTCGACCGCGGCGATGGTCCCGGGCATATCGGCCAGGGCCTGGAGTTCGGAGGCTTTAAGAATCAGTGTCATGGTGGCTTTCTAAATGTGTGTAGGAAATTGCCCGGGCAGGGGAAGAGGGACCGGGACAGGGTTGCCGTTAGCCGTGGCGATCGATCAGAGATCGTTTCTTACGAGGACTCCCTGCGCCACCACTGCCCGGATTTGTTCCAGGGCCGAGGCGCTGTTCAAGGGGTCGGAGTCCACGATGACGGCGTCGGCAAAGGAACCGCGCACCAGGCGACCGGCATTCTCGCTCCAGCCGAGCAGGGCGGCGGCATTTACTGTGGCTGCCCTCAGCGCGTCCAGTGGTGAAAGCCCAGCCTCCTGAAGGAGTTTCGCTTCCGTGCCGATCGGGGTTACATCGGATCCAAAGGAGTCCGTTCCTGCGACCACCGTTACTCCGGCTTCATGGGCAGCCTTCACTGCTGCTTTGATGATGGGTGTGTACTCGGTGCCGCGGGCAGCAAGGATTGGGTTGGATGATCCCGCCATGCTCGTGATGGCATCCATGGTGGGTGTGAAGTAGGTCCCGCGGCTGGCCATCCGGGAGATGGTCTCTTCGCTGACGAAGACTCCGTGCTCGATACTGCGCACCCCGGCCCGGACGGCACCGTCTATCCCTTCGGCGCTGTATGCGTGGCACAGCACGCCTGCTTTGCCTGAGGCCTTGACCACCGCAGCGAGCTGTTCGTAGTTGTAGACCAGTTCGCGGGGGTCTTGTTCCGCCAGGCCGGCTCGGGGGTTGGCACGGGTCTTGATCACTTGCGAGCCGCGTTTCAGGTTGACGCGGGTGAGATAGGCGAGGTCAGCCGGATCCGTGACTCCCCCGGTCAGGGACACGAGGGGACCCAGGTCCGGGTCCGCGAGGAGCGAGTCCCCAAGGTCCGGTGAAATGAACAGCCCGGCCGGGCTCATGCGGGGTGAGGCGCCGGCGGCCCAGGCAGGCAGGGCAGCGAGGGCGACATCCTGATAGAAGCTGCTGGATCCACTCCTGACGCTGGTCGCGCCGCCCTGCAGAATGGCCCGGGCGTCTGAGAGTGTGTTCGCATGAACGTGCACGTCGATGAGGCCGGGAAGGACCCAGCGCCCGGAGGCGTCCACGATGCGCGCCCGGCCGCCAAGGGCGGCAACAGCACGCCGGGTCTCCTTGCGGCTGCCCGCTGCGGTGACTTTCCCTCCTTCCAGCACGAGGACCCCATCTTCCACTGCATTGCCCGTCTTGGGATCCACAATGGTGCCGCCCTCGATGACTATGGGTTGAGGCGGAGCGGGCCGGCCACGGTGGCTGGGGTTTGCTCCGCTGCTGTCCGCCGATGCGGACGGGGCGCTCCCAAGCTGAGAAGCGAGGCCTGCAACGGAGATTCCTGCCAGTGCGGCCGCCCCGGCCAGGATGCCGCGGCGTGGAACCGCAGCTGGAGGCGGGGCGGCAGGGGTGTGATCGTGCAGGCACATGGTTCTCTCCAAGGGGAAGGGTCCTGCCCGGGGGCAGCACGGGTCAGATGCTTCAAGGTCAAAAAGTGGTGGTTCCACGAAGGGCGGTTACGCTCCGGGCAATGCACTGGACTGCTCTCACCCGCTTCCACTCTATCGTTTTGGTATACCAAAGCCAAGGGTTGAGTCAGGTGGAAAGCAGATGCTAGCGGTCGTTTACAGCCACTGCAACCGCGACCTCAGCGTGCGGATAGGTCGGCGGAAACAGCACGTCGGGCTCCCGGAACTGCACGTCCCGTCCCGAGTAGGCGGCCCGCATCCGATCGAACAGCCGCTGCCCTTCGACCCGTAGTGCATCGAGGTCGATGCCGGGCAGGGCGCCGTCGACGACGACAGGGCGGCCGGCCACGAACGTATCGGTCACCTGGCGCGCTGTTCCGTTGAGCACCAGCGTGCGCAGCGGGTCTTCGACCACACCGTCTCCGAAGTGGCCCAGCGAGACGACGGTGATGTCGGCCTGCATGCCGGGGGCAAGCCTGCCCAGGTCGGCCCTCCCGAGGGCCCGTGCGCCCCCGAGGGTGGCGGCATTGAAGTAGTCAGCCAGGGCCCCGGCGTCCGGACGGCCCTCGATCATCCTGGTGAGGTGCATGCCGACATCCATGCCCCGCACTAGATCCGGTGGGAAGGAGTCAGTGCCCAGGCATAGGTTGATGCCTGCCGTGCGGAAACGGTCGAATGAAACCAGCTGCTTCTGGTAGCGGAACGACGTCATCGGGCAGTGGACAATGCTGACGCCGTGGCGCGCCAGCGTCTCAAGCGGGCCTCCCGGAGCGGACGCGACAGCATCAGCGCCGTCGATCACCACAGCATGCGGGATGAGCAGACGTGTGCCAAACAGGCCGGTGAAGTCGAGCAGCTCCAGGACGCCGCGCCCGGCCGAGCGCTGGAGGAACTCGTCCTCAAGCGGAGACTGGAGGCAGTGGAGCCGCACGAGCGCGTCCCGCTCCCGGGCGATCCGCGCCGTCTCGCGCATGAGGTCTTCCGATAGCGTCTCGATGCGGCACGGCAGGAATGCCCCGGTGATCAGCGGGTCTTCGAGGCCGGCGGCATGGTCCATGAAGCGCTCCGCGTCCCGCAGGCCCGCAAGCCCCAGCGCCTCGTCGAAGTGCACCGCTCTGTCGCCGGTGGCAGTGGTGACATGGACACCGGATCGGTAGGCGGGTCCGAGGTAGCCGCGCAGTCCTATCCGCCGGCTGGTCTCTGCCATGTCCACGAGCTCGTCGTAGCCTTCAGCCCAGGAACTGTGGATCTCCGAGGCGATCGGCATATAGGTGGTGATCCCGTGCAGGGCGAGCTGCGCCAAGGCAAACTTGCGGACCACGGAGCGCTCCGGTGGCGTGAACACATCCCGGCGACGGTTGGCGAAATAGTCATCCGACCACAGGTGACCGGCCGCGACTTCGGGCGAGGACCAGGAGTCCAGGATGAGGTGGTCGATGTCGGCGAGGGCGTCGAGGTCTATCAGGCCGGGCATAACCAGGCTCTGGCCGTAGTCGCGTTCCTCATCGACCGGACCCGCGTAGTTGCGCCCGACGAAGACAATGGAATCTCCGTCGAAGACGACTTCGCCGTCCTCGATGAGCGTGTGCTGAGTTCCGTCGGACCCCAGAACGTACCGGGCCGAGATTTTCTTGTACAAAATGCTCCTCCTTGGCGGACTTTCCCAAATGTGACTTGCCTCTCAATGACTACGAGTATACAGTCATTTGGTATACCAAGAGTCCGATTCCGCAAAAGCGTGATGTCTTCGTTCTGACTCCTTCATCCCCTCGAAAGGCCTGCGTCATGCCCAATGAAGCACAGACCACAGGCGGCACTGTATCCGCCTCAGTGGACGCGCCGCCCTCTCTTTCCTTCCGTGCCCGCCCCGCTTTGTGGGTAGCGATGATCGCACTCTCCACCGCCATCTGCGCCGTCGCCATCATGATCGGGACCCATAAGTTCCAATTCGGTCCGGCCGCCATCGTCCTGATGCCCATCCTGTGGACCGTGCTCATTGGCGGATTCCTCGGAGTCCAGCGATGGAAACCCGTCGGAGGGCATGCCCGAGCAGTGTCCACGCACCTGATGGACGTGTCCATTGTTTTCTTTCTGGCCGGCCTCGGCACTCAGATCGGCCCGTCGCTGGCGAAGTTCACAAACATCGGCCCGGCGATCCTCCTGCAAGAGGTGGGCCACGTCGTCGGGACAGTGATCCTGGCCCTTCCGGTGGCTGTTGCGCTCGGCCTGGGCCGCACGGCGATCGGCGCAACTTGGTCAATCGACCGCGAGTCCTACCTCGCCTTCGCCATCCAGCGATTCGGCGTCCGGTCCCCCGAGTACCGGGGCGTGTTCGCGGTCTGGGTGCTGGGCAGCGTCTTTGGTGCCGTCTTCATCTCCCTTTTGGCCGGTCTCCTCGGTGGTCTCGACTTCTTTGATCCGCGGGCCCTCGCTTTGGGCCTTGGGCTCGGATCCGCCTCCATGATGCTCGGCGGGGTGGGCGCCCTGTCTATCCTGTATCCGGAGATGGCAGGGGAGATCATGGCCCTCGCTGCTCTCTCCAACCTGGTCACCAACATCGTCGGCTTCTACGCCGGCGTCTTCATCGCGCTGCCCTTGTGCCAGAAGCTCTACAGAATGTGGTCCCGCATCTTTGGACGGGACGACCTCGGCCACCGCATCCGCCGCGGCGCTCTCAATCCCGCGGCAGGGAGGGCCCGCGCAGGCGGCGCGGATTCGGCACGCCCGGGCCTGGCACGGACCAAATCTGATGAGGAGTCCGGCATCGATGCCGTAGACGTCTACGGCATCGAAGAGGACCCCGTTGTTGTCCGGACACCCAAGACGTGGCTGATCGCATTCACCGCCACCGGAGTTGCGGGCGTCCTGCTGAACGCTCTCGGAACCGGTTCCGCCCGGCCGCTGGATGCCGTCGGCGTGCTTATCCTCCTGGCTCTTACCGCCATCGCACTCGTGCTCGCGAAGCTCGTTCCGGTGGTCCCGTCCAGCATCTGGGTCCTGGCCCTGGCCACCGTTGCCTCCGCCCCGTTCCTACCCATCGGGCCCGCCATTGCCTCCACCACGCAGCACATCAGCGTCCTCTTCGCAGGCCTGCCCATGATCGCGCTGATCGGCATGTCACTCGGCCGTGACGTCAAGGCACTGCGTTCACTGAGCTGGAAGATCGTCATCGTCGCGCTGATGACCTTTACCGCGAGCTTCCTCGCCGCGGCAGTCATCGCGCAGATAGCCTTCCAGTTCTAGTACATGCTTCGGGGGTGTTGGGCGCCGATCCCGCGGGATCGGCGCCTTCCCCAACGTCCTTCACCGCCAGGCCGAAAGGAATCACCATGCTCATCACCAACGTCCGCCCCTGGGGCGGGGACGCCGTAGACCTCGAGGTACGCGAGGGGCGGATTGCAGCCGTTCGCCCCGCGGGGACCGCCGTCGAAGCCGCCGACTCCGCCGTCGGGGAGGTCAACGGGCGGGGCCGGATCGCCCTGCCCGCATTCACGGACGTGCACGTCCACCTCGACTCAACGCGGATCGGGCTGCCGTTCCGGGAGCACACCGCCTCGCCCGGTGTATGGAACATGATGTGCAACGACCGGGAAAACTGGCGCGACACACCCATCCCCTACACGGATGTCGTGGCGGGAACACTGGAGCGGATGATTGCGCGGGGCACCACGCGGGTCCGTTCCTACGCCCAGGTCGACGCCGACTGCAAGCTTGAGCGTTTCGAGGCAGTCATGGCCGCCAAGGAGCGCTTTGCCCACGCCGCCGACGTCGAGGTCATGGCTTTCCCCCAAGCGGGCCTCCTGCTCGAGGACGGCACCATCCCGCTCCTCGAGGAGGCCCTCCGCGGAGGTGCCACGACTATCGGCGGCATTGACCCCTGCCAGCTGGACCGTGACCCCGTCCGCCATCTGGACATCGTGTTCGGCCTGGCCGAAAAGTACGGGGTCGACGTCGACATACACCTGCACGAACCCGGCCACATGGGGATCTTTAGCGCCGAGCTTGTCTTCGAACGCACCCGCTCGCTGGGTATGGAAGGACGCGTATCGTTGTCCCACGCTTACGATTTGGCCAACGTCCACCCCGACATGACAGCCCGGCTTATGGAGCAGATGGCCGAACTCGACATTGCCTGGGCAACGGTCGCCCCGGCCAGCGGAGGCACACAGTTTGATCTGGGCCGGATGACAGAGGCAGGAATCCGTGTCGGTTTGGGCGAGGACGGCCAGCGGGACTACTGGAGCCCGTACGGCAATTGCGACATGCTCGACCGCACCTGGCAACTGGCCTTCACCCACCGACTGCGCAACGACCGGCTGATCGAACACTGCGCGGCGATCGCCACCATCGGAGGCGCGTCCATCATGGACCGCACCCTTCCGCGCCTCACCAATCCCGACGACCGACCCGGCCTCGCCCCCGGAGATCGGGCCGACATCGTCCTGATCGACGGCGAAACCATCACCAGCGCCGTCATGGACCGCGGCACCGACCGAACCGTCCTCCATGACGGCCAGCTCGTCGCGGACGGACTGGTCGTTCTCCCGCGCCTAGCCGCGTAACGTATCCACGTCCTCCCAATGATGCAACCGCAAACGATTGACCACAATGGCGGAACTGGCCGCCAAGAAAGTACGACTCATGACCACTCAAGCACCGCCCGACCGTCTCGTCGGCGCCATTCAGACACGACAAGAACTAGATGCCGCCCTAGCCAATATGTCCTTGTCGGACGCCCGTTCCGGGCTGAAAGTGGTGCCGTGGTCGCCTGTCAACGCCGTGTCTCTATGGTTCTTTCAGGCCGTGCGCTAGCCGGGCGCTGGGGATCACGCTGTGGGCCCTTCACTGTTTCTTTGCCGAGAACGAGGACTAGATTCCGTTTTCCCGGTGATCCCCGCGGGCGGCCGCTTTCCAATCAGCGGATGTGTTTGGTGAGGAGATGACGAAGGCCATGCTGGCCGAATCCCAAGATGAGGAACAGATCATTGCCAGGGTCGCTGCCCTGGATATCGGCAAGGCCGAACCCGTGTGTTGTGTCCGGGTCCCGGCGAAGGGGAACCCGAAGAAACGGTTGCAGGAGGTGTCAACGCATTCGACGATGACCCGTTCACTGGCCGAGCTGGCCAACTGGTGGACTTGCGTATCGAGCGGGTGGTGATGGATGCGACCTCGGACTACTGGAAGCCCGTGTTCTACCTCCTGGAGGCACACGGGCTCGAGCCGTGGCTGGTCAACGCCCGCGACGTGAAGCATCTGCCGGGACGTCCCAAGACCGATGTCCTCGATTCGGTCTGGCTCTGTAAGGTCGCCGAACGCCAGATGCTCCGGCCCAGCTTCGTCCTGCCTGCCCCGATCCGTCGGCTCCGGGATCTGACCCGGTACCGGATTGATCTCATCGGAGCACGGACGGCGGAGAAGAACCGGGTCGAAAAACTCCTCGAGGACGCCTGCATCAAACTCTCCGTTGTCGCCTCGGACATTTTCGGGGTGTACGGGCGGGAGATGATGGCAGCGCTCATCGCCGGCGAACGGAACCCGGCGGTGCTCGCGCAGCTGGCTCGGTCGAGGATGCGGACGAAGATCACCGAACTCGAGGAGGCCTTCACGGGCCACTTTGATGACCACCACGCGTTCCTGCTGCAGCATATGCTGGACCGTATCGACGGCATCGATGCCGATATCGCCGCGGTCGATGAACAGATCGAGGCGCAGCTGGCCCCTTTCGCGGCGGCGGCGGAACGCCTGGATGAGATACCGGGCATCGGCCCCGTCGCCGCCGCCATTATTCTGGCCGAAATCGGGGCGGACATGTCCCGGTTCCCGACCGAGGGTCACCTGTGTTCCTGGGCGAAATACTCCCCGGGCATCAACTCCTCCGCCGGAAAGACCAAAGGTAACGGCTCCACCGGCCACGGCAACCCCTATCTCGCACGCGTCCTCGGCGAGGCCGCCGTCGTGGCCGGAAAAACGGATACCTTCCTGGGCGAACGCTACCGAAGGATCGCCCGGCGACGGGGCAAAAAACGTGCCATCGTCGCCGTCGGAGGCTCCATCCTCGTCATCATCTGGCACCTCCTGCAGGATCCGGACGCCCGGTTCCATGACCTCGGCGCCGACCACTTCAGCCGCCACACAAACCCGGACGCCAGGAAACGCGGCTACGTCCGCCAGCTCGAAGCCCTCGGCTACATCGTCACCCTAACCCCGGCGGCCTGACTCCCATTTTCATGACCACCGCAGGCTCCATGTCACCTCCGGATACCCACACGCGCCCCGACCACAGGCAGGTCATCTCATTTTCGGACTAGACAGTGCGCTGGAAATCCTGAAGCCCGTAGCCGCGGCCCAACGAGTCGGCATCATGGTTACGCGTCTCACCCCGGGCCTCTACGAGGCCCGACTGAACGATCAGCTACCACCGGGCACGACCAGGGAAAGCTGGGGCTTAACCCAATGAAAATGAAACAGGATAGCGGCGGTTGACCTCCCAGAAAGTGCAGCCGAAATCAACCGATTCGGACCGTCATGTGCCCCGGTGGCGCACGAGCGGCGAAGGCCATTGACTCCTCCGCAGTTACGCGCAGGTCACAACGCTTCTTCGCTCCAGCGGGATCGTCTGCCTGCGACTCTGGTGAGGACCGGGAACGGGCGGCATTCTCTTCAATCACTCGTTCCGCCCCGTCTGGATGATGTTGACTATCTCGGCAAATCCCAGCCGGTGAGCGTTCTCCAACGCCGTTCGTCCTTGAGGGTCCGGGATCGTGGGGTCTGCGCCGGCGGCGAGGAGCTGCCGGACCACGTCCTGTTGCCTGGGGCCTCCGTTGTTGAGGAGGATGGCCTCCTGTAGGGAGGTCCAGCCCAGGCTGTTGACGTGGTTCACGGGCACCCTCGCTTCGAGGAGGATCCGCACGGTCTCCACGTGTCCGTGTTCGCTGGCGGGGATCAGCGCTGTCCCGCCGTACCGGTTGGTGCTGGAAACGTCGGCGCCGTTGGCGAGCGTCAGGCGGAGGACCTCGTTGAGCCCCTCTGCCCCGGCGTAGAGGAACGCTGAATCCTGGATCGTGTCCTTGGCGTTGACGTTGCCGCCGGCCCGGATCAGCTCGGCCACCTCACCGACGTCGTTGGCCTTTGCGGCCTGGATAAGGCGCTGGTCCAGTGCCGCCTGAGCCTCCCGGGACGGGACCGGCGGGGCCGTCGCTGGCGAAGAAAGCAGCGGGGCCGGTGGCGTCAGGGGCGGCGCCTGCTGCCCCGGAGTGATCCCGGCCGTCGCGGACTCGGGCCGGAGGGGCCGCTCGGTTCCCGGGCCACAGGACATCAGCCCGAGCACCGCTGCGCCGACCAGGACAAGATTCCGGATCCCAGCCAAGGTGACTGCCTACTTTGCTGTGCCCGGCGCGGCACCGGCGATGGATTCCGCTCCGGCTGCGGCGCAGGCTTCGTCGAGCATGCCGTCGGGAGCGCCGCCGACGCCGATTCCGGCCACGGACACCCCGTTGACCTTCAGCGGAACTCCGCCGGCCAGGAAGAGGGTGCCGGGGAGGTCAGCGATGCTCGGCCCGTTCCCGTTGATCCGTTTGGACAACTCGCTGGTCGGCGTTCCGAAGGCCGCGGCGGTGTAGGCCTTTTGCCGGGCCGCCTCGATTGTGTGCTCGGCGGCGTTGTCGCCGCGGAGCAGGGCCTGGACGGTACCGAAGCGGTCGACCAGCGCCACCGTCACGAACGGCAGCTTGTCTGCCTGGCATTTCGCGAGGGCGGCCTGGACGGCGGCGGCGGAAGCACCCACGCTGATGCGGTTCTGGGCGACCACGTTCTGCGGAACAGGCTGGATGTCCGCCGCCGGTACGGCAAGGGTGGCCGCCGCTGGGGCGGGACCGGTGTTGGCGGCGGCCGTCAGCCCGCCGGTCAGGAGCAGTGCCCCGGTGGCAGCGGCGGCAGTGATGAACTTTTGGGACTTCTTCATGGCTTCTCCTTGATGTGCGGTCTCGGGGATTGCTCCGGGCGGGTAGACCGGGCCCCGGATCCATCTTGGCCGTTCCTGTGCCGGTGGGCATCGGGCCTTCGTCTGGCGCTTGCTCCCCCGTAAGGCCAGCAGCATCAGCCAAAAGGCTGAGGTCGGCGCCCGGCGCGGGCTCTAGCATGGTGAGTAGTACTCCATCGACCGGAACCGGATCCCATGTCCTCCTTGCCAGCTGCCCCGCCGGAGCCCTCCCAGCGCGGGCATGCCTCCGTGACCGGAGCGCTAGGCCGGATCGACGCCGTCATGCATCTTGGTTTCGCCGTACTCATGACGGCGTCGGCGGTCCGCTACGTCATGCGGCACAGCCCTGCGGATAACTTAGGCGTCCTGGCACTCGCCGCGGCGGTCTGTGCGCTCTACGCCCTGATCGCCGTGCTCTCCCAGCAGCGCCGGCCGTGGGCGGTGTGGATGTTCGTCCTGGTAGTGCTCTGGGCCGTACTGGTGATTGCGGCGCCGAGTTTTGCCTGGTGCTCGTTCGCGCTGTTCTTCCTGTGCCGCACGGCCTTCACCGGGCCGGTCGCCTATCTCGCCGCCGGCGCGACGGCGGCGGCCACTGCAGCCGGGCTGTTCCGGCTGAGCGGCGGCACGGATGTCGCGATGCTCCTGGGCCCTTTGGCGGTGGGCCTCATGCTCACACTGATCCACGACCGCATCGAGCACGACGCTGCTGAGCAGCGCCGGCTCCATACGGCGGTGTCGCTGGCACAGGACCAGCTGGCGGCCACCGAGCGCAGGGCGGGGAGCATCGAAGAACGCGCCCGGGTTTCCCGGGAGATTCATGACACCGTGACCCAGGGCCTGGCCAGCAGCCTCCTGCTCCTGGAAGCGGCCTACCGGTCCTGGCCCAACCCGGACGCCCGTGGAGACGTCCGCTCCGCGAGCGGGATGCTGCGTCAGAACCTGGCCGAAACCCGCAGCCTGGTCCACGACCTCGCTTCCCCGGGCCTGGACACGGCGCCGCTCCCGGAGGCGGTCTTCAAGGCGGCAGCGCAGTACCTGCCGGGTGTGCACCTGCTGGTCACAGGCGAGCCCCGTCCCGTTCCCGCCGACACCCGGCACGCCCTGCTGCGGGTGGTCCAGAGCGCGGCTGCCAACACGGCGCTGCATGCGTCCGCGGCCAATGCCACGGTAACGCTGGGCTTCCTCCCGGGCGCCGTCACACTGGATGTGTACGACGACGGCGCGGGCTTTGATCCGTTGTCGCTGGCACCGCCTTCGGACGCTGGAGGCTACGGACTGCGCGCCATGCGCCAGCGGGTCGAACAACTCGGCGGCGTATTCTCGGTGGAAAGCCGCCCCGGCGACGGGACGGTTGTGGCCGCGGAACTGCCGACCAGGGAGAAACAGTGAAGACCATTACCGTGCTGCTGGCCGATGACCACCTGGTGGTCCGCAGCGGGCTCAAGGCGCTGTTGGGCACCCAGCCAGGCATTGAGGTGGTGGCCGAGGCGGCCTCGGGTGAGGAGGCCCTGGCCCTGGTGGAGCAGCACGGCCCGGCCGTGGTGATGATGGATCTCGCCATGGGTGCCGGCATGGACGGCATCGAAGCCATCAGGCAGTTGCGGCAGCGCAACAGCGGGCAGGCGATCCTCGTGTTCACCACCTATGACTCCGATGCCGACATCGTCCGTGCCGTCGATGCCGGGGCGATGGGCTATCTCCTCAAGGACGCCTCCCCCGAGGAGATCTTCGCTGCTGTCCGCGGCGCAGTCCACGGCAAGAGCGTAATGAGCGCCCCAGTAGCCTCGCGACTCTTCCAGCAACTGCGCAACCCGGACGCGATCCTGACCCCGCGCGAGGCCGAGCTGCTGTCCCTCCTGACTGAAGGACTCAGCAACCGCGAACTCGGTCAGCGGCTGTTCATCTCCGAAGCCACAGTAAAGACACACCTGGCACACATCTACGCCAAACTCGGGGTCGAAAGCCGCTCAGCGGCGATCGCCACCGCCATCCGCCGTGAAGGCATGCGCTAGTCCCGGCGGAGCGCATCGCGAGGGCCCCGGAACGGGATCAAGGACAGACTCGCGATGCTGCCGAGGAATGAGCACTCTGTTGCTCCAACCGCCAACACGACTGGGTTATGTCACATGATCCTCGATATCGACGGGACGCCACGGCCGTCCAGTCCGTAGACCGCTCGTCCTGGGTTGGACCGATCTGGCCCCGGCCTTCCATCCGTCTGAGAGCACGAAGACTCCCGGCGGTAGCATGCGGAGGGGGTCAGAGCACCTTGGACAGTCCTGCTCCGCTTGCAAGAGAAAGGCGGGGGAGGGGTCAACAACTTCTTCATGATGGCAGGCACTGTACTGACCATCTTTTTGACGACGGGGCTAACCATCCTTGGCTGGACCAAACGGCAGGAAGCCTCAACGGAAGCTGAAGGACGACGAACCCACTAGTCTAAATGTCCTCTTGTCGCGCCATCCCATGGATCAGTTGTAGCAGCCGAAACGTACCCTAAGCGCCGACGCCCCGGCAGCGTCCTCGCCTCTGACAACGACATGGGAGCCTGCAGATTAACAGAAATAGCCGGAACGGAGCGGTCCGGTTCCGACCACCAACGCCGGGCACCCGTCAACGAGACGCACCAAGTCATGCGCTTACCTGGCAACGTCGCCATGAACAGTTATGACACCACGAAATGCAAAGCAGCAAAGGCAGCACCGCTCCCCCAGCCAGCGTCCAGTCATGCAGTTAGCGGAGCTCCCGGCCATGAACGAGTAAGCGGCACCACCGCTGCCGGAAATCTAGAGAAGGAGCCACCCTGCCACAGCCACCAACAAAAATAGGACCCCGCAGGGGCCCATCAGTGAAAAGTTTGTGCACACTCAGAGGCTCACAAGCCCCTGAACAGGGAAAACACGTGCCCGAGGTGGGACTCGAACCGGGTTCCGGCCCCTGCAAACACTGGACTCCCGTCCAAACATACAGAATCCGGGCCAGTCCGGCGCCGGTACGGCCCATTCCGACGCCGAATGTGTGGACACTGTCCACACCCCCATTCTCCCCACCAGGGCCTCCCCCAAACTGCCGCACCCGCATCGACAGGGTGCGGCGCGTCTTTGCCCTGAAAAACTAGATCCTGCCGGGGAGGATCAAGCGCAGTTGGACCCCGGTCTTGCCCGTGCTCGGTGCGGACGCCCCGCCGAGCTGCTTTTCATCCTTCTGCGCCTGACGTGGGGCGAACGGACCGGGCCGTCAGCGGGCCGTCGGAGTTTCGTCAACGTACGGCGCTGGGGATGCCACCGCCGTGGCCACTATTCGTGGTCATTGGTGACCAGCAAGATCTTGCCGGTCCGGTCCGCTTCCTCGAACCGATCCTGGGCTTCGAGGGCACGGTCTAGGGAGAAGGTGCTGTCCGTTGTCGTGCGAATCTTTCCGGCGCTGACCAACGGCCAAACGATCTCCTGGACCTGACGCATGATCTCGCTCTTCTCCTCGACCGGACGCGGGCGCAGCAGGGTGCCGGTGACCCAGCCGTTCTTGCCCATAAGCCGGTTTAATGGCAGGGTGCCGGCGGCACCACTTTGGAGGCCAATGACAACCATGCGCCCGCCCCGAGCCAAGGCCTCGACATTCTTCTCGAGGTACTTCGCACCGACGACGTCCAGGATGACATCTACCCCTCGCCCGCCGGTGACATCTTTCACGCGCTCGACGAAGTCCTCCTCGCGATGGTTGAAGGCCGCCTCCGCGCCCATCTCGAGGCACAGCTCGACCTTCTCCGCACTGCCGGCCGTGGCCAGCGGCCGGGCCCCGAGCGCGGCCAGCAACTGCAGGGCGAAGGAGCCGACCCCGCCGGTCCCGCCGTGGACGAGAACCCACTCCCCGCTCTTCACCCCGGCCTGCATCACCAGGTTGGACCAGCATGTGGCAGCCACCTCGGGCAGGCCGGCGGCATCGGTGAGGGAGACGCCGTCAGGCACGGTAACGATCTGTCCCGCCGGGACGACCACGTATTCGGCATAGCCCCCGCCGATCAACAGGGCGCAGACGGATGTGCCGAACTCCCAATCGTCGACGCCGGCCCCGGTCTCCTCGATCGTCCCGGAAACCTCCAACCCCGGCCCCTCGGGAGCACCCGGGGGCATCGGGTAGTTGCCGGCCCGCTGCACTAGGTCTGCCCGGTTGATACCGGCCGCGGCTACCCGGATCAGGACCTCGCCGGGTCCCGGAGTGGGGATGGGCTCCTCGACGACGGACACGACCTCCCGTCCGCCGGCACCCGTGTACGCGATGGCCCGCATGGTGGGGCGGGTGGTTTTCTGCATCTCGATGGTCATCATTCCTCCACTGTTTTCGAGGGCACCCGACCGGGTGCCGGATGGTTTGACCTACATGTTCCCCACCCAGGGTGGGACTGGTACGCCGCGGCCGCCGTATTAGGTTGCCGGTGCTGTTTCCCTGATGCCCCGATCTATTCGGCCGAGGTTCTCGGTTGATGTGGGGCGTTGCCGGGGCAGGAAGCTTGCCAGTACCGCAGCAGTAAGGGCTGCTGCGGTGGCAATCCAGAAGATGTGTTCAAAGGCCCGGAAGGACGGGTGCTCTGTTCCCTCAAGGGTCAGGGTGGTGGAGGCCAGAAGCACGGCTACTGCTGCGCTGCCGACTGTCGTTCCGATGATGCGCAGCACGGCATTGAGGCCGTTCGCAGCGGCGGTAGCGGTCATGGGGACGCATCCCATGATCAGGGTCGGCATCGCGGCATAGGCGATGGCATTGCCGGTGCCGATGACAGCGGCCCCCAGCATCACCATCCAGAGCTCCTCGGTCAGGAAGAGGCGGCCGGCGTATCCGGCAGCAGAGACAAGGGCGCCGATGATCAGGGCCGTCTTGGCGCCGTAGCGGCGGGTGCCCAGGGCGGACACCGGACTGATGATCATCATGGCCAGCCCGGTGGGAACCATGCAGAGACCGGCGGCCATCACGCTCAGGCCGAACCCGTACCCGGCCGCCTCGGGCATCTGCAGTTGCTGAGTGGTGGAGAGCAGGTTGGAATACATCGAGTAACCCACGAGCACCGCCACCATGTTGGTCAGGAGCACGGGCCTCCGGGCGGAGGTTCGCAAATCGAGCATCGGCTGGCTGATTTTCAGTTCGACCGGAACCCATACTGCTAAGCCGACGACGGCGGTTGCGGCCGCTATCAGCGTTGGTGCACTGGTCCAGCCCCAGCTGCCGCCCTTGGTCAAGGCAAGTAGCGCCGCGGTCAGGGCGATTGAGAGCAGGATGGCGCCCCCGTAGTCGAACCTGCCCGGGGTGCGCGCGCGAGATCTCGGCATCACCAATGGCGTCAACGCGATCAGGACCATGCCGGCTGCGGCGGCGCTCCAGAAGATGGACTGCCAGCCGAGGAGCTCATACAGCACACCGGCCAGTGGAAGGCCCAGCGCGCTCCCGAAACCCAGGGTGGCGCTGATCATCGCGACGGCCGGGGCAAGTCTTGTGCCGGGCAGCTCTTCCCGAAGGATGCTGATGCCCACGGGCACGAGCGCTGCTGCGGATCCTTGGAGCGCCCGGCCGGCGATCATGGCCGGAAAACTCAGATCCAGCGCCGCCAATGCTGAGCCGGCGGTCATCATGATCAGGCAGGCGAGCATGATCCGGCGCTTGCCCACCATGTCTGCCAAACGGCTCAGTACCGGGGTGGCCACCGCGCTGGCCAGCAGTGTGGCCGTGAGGATCCAGGAGGCGTCCTCGACGGTGATTCCGAGCAGGCGCGGCAACTCGGGAAGCAGGGGAACGACCGTGGCCTGCTGGAGGGTGACGGTTGTGCCGCACAGGCAGAGCACCGGCACAAGGAGTCTGCTGACAGCCCTGGGCTTGGATGCTCTGCCGTTCCCGCGAAGAGGCATTCCCTTGGCGATCAGCGGGCGGTGGGGCTCTGTTGCTTGTCGGCATGCTGGGCAGCCGGCGCCCCCTCACTCGGTCCCGGTGATGCCGAGAGGAGCGCTGCAGGCTCACCGCCGTCGGACGTGGCCTGCGGATCTTCCTCCTCCGCCACCGGTGATTCCGGGGAAGCCTTGGTTCCGGCAAGGCGGCGCCGGAACCCGCTGATGGCTTTGATGGCGATGCCGGCGAGGATCAGGCTGAAGATGATTGCCGCGGCCGGATCGGTGACGAAGATGTCCAGGCTGCCGCCGGAAATCAGCATGGACTGGCGGAAGGATTTCTCCAGGATCGGGCCCAGGACGAACGCCAGCACCAGCGGGCCGGCGTCGAAGCCCGTCTTGGACATGATCCAGCCCAGGACGCCGAAGGCCAGCACAATCCACATGTCAAAGGACGTGTTGTTGATCGAGTAGACGCCGATGAACACGATCAGCAGGGAAAAAGCGACCAGGATGCCCTGGCGCACGCGCAGCAGCTGGATGAAGATGCCCACGAGCGGAATGTTGAGGATGAGCAGCATCAGGTTGCCGATGTACATCGAGGCGATGACGCCCCAGAAGAGTCCGGAGTGATCGGTCATCAGTCGCGGGCCCGGGGTGATGCCGTGCATCAGCAGGGCGCCGAAGATCATTGCCAGCACCACGTTGGAGGGAATACCAAGCACCAGCAGCGGAATGAACGCCGTGGAAGAGGAGGCGTTGTTCGCCGTTTCCGGTCCGGCCACGCCTTCGATGGCGCCCTTGCCGAACCGGCTGGGGTCCTTGGCCCGGCGCTTCTCCAGCGCGTAGGAGGCCAGGGAGGAGATGACACCACCGCCGCCGGGAAGGATGCCGATGAAGAATCCGAGAACCGAGCCTCGGCCGATGGCACCGGCGGAGTCCTTCATGTCCTTCCGCGAAGGCCAGATGTTCTTGATCTTGGTTTTAATGATCTGGGCTTTTTCGGTCTGCTCGAGGGATCGCAAGAGTTCAGCGACTCCGAACAGGCCCATTGCCACGGCCACGAAGTCCAGGCCGCTCAGCAGCGGCGCCTGACCAAACGTGAAACGTGCCGACCCGTTGATCGGATCCTGCCCGACCGTGGATAACAGCAGGCCGACGGCGGCCATGCACACGCTCTTGATTGCGGATCCGGTGCCCAGGGACGTGACCAGGAACAGGCCCATGACCATAAGGGCAACAAAGCCGGCCGGACCCATCGACAAGGCGATCTTGCCCAGCCCGGGGGCCAGGAACGTCAGGCCGATGACGGCCACGGTGCCGCCGATGAAAGAACCTATGGCGGCGATGCCCAAGGCCGCACCGGCACGGCCCTGTTTCGTCATCTGGTAGCCGTCGAAGGTGGTCACCACCGAAGCCGCCTCGCCCGGCAGGCGCAGCAGCACGGAGGTGATGGTGCCCCCGTACATCGACCCGTAGTAGATGCCGGCCAGCATGATGATCGAAGCGGTCGGATCCATCGTGTAGGTGATGGGCAGCAGCAGCGCAATCGTCGCGGTGGGGCCCAGGCCCGGCAGGACACCGATTGCGGTCCCCACCACCACCCCGATCAGGACGAACAGCAGGTTCACCGGGTCTAAGGCGACCGAGAAGCCTTCACCGAGGTTGCTCAGGATATCCATGTCAGAGTCCGTTCTAGACGAAGGCGTCAAGCGCCAGGTCGGCGGGGAAGGGTACGCCGAGGAGCCGGTCGAAGATGACGTAAAGCACTGCCGGGCCGGCCACAGCGAAAACTGCTGTCCAGCGCCACGACTCCCGGCCGAAGACGCGAAGCCACAACAGGAGCATCAACACGGCCGGGATGAAGAAGCCGATCAGTTCGAAGAGCACCACGAACGCGGCAAGGCTGGCGATGCCGGCCATTACCGACACGCTCCTGCGGCCCCAGGCCTCCAGCGGCTCATGTCCCGGCCACACGATCAGTGCCGCGGCGCTGAGGATGATGGCCAGCGAGATGACGAACGGCCAGAGGCCCGGGGCAGGATTGTGCAGGGTGCCCAGCTTCAGCTGCCATGACCCGGACGCCGCCCCGAGGCCCAGTGCGAGCAGGACGAGCGGAGCGATTCTGCGCTGCCAGCGCAGGGCGCCGGTGCGGGGCCTTCCCGGTTCCCGGATTTCGGCGGCCGCTTCCACGGGAGAGGAAACCATGGGTTCACCCTTCTTCGTGCCGGCCGTCATGGCCGGCGGTTGAGTCGTTGTTTTTTACTTCGCCAGGAGGGGCTCGTAGCGGGTGCGCATGTCAGTGAAGACCTGCTGGGTCGCTCCTGCGTCGGAGAAGCTGTTCGGCACGAACCGGTCCCCGATCTGGCTGATGACCTCAGCGTCCTTGCTGCAGGTTTCGATACCGTCTTCGAGCTTGTCGGACACGTTCTGCGGCAGGCCCTTGGGGGCGAAGAGTCCGTAGACCGAGGTGGTCTGGACGTCGAAGCCGGCCTCCTTGGTCGTGGGAGCGTCGGGGAAGGCCTCAGAGCGCGCTTCACCGGCAGCAGCGAGCGCGACGATGGCGCCGTCCTTCGCCTGGGCCTCAACGTCGACGTAGTCGTTGACGAATCCGGCGTCGATGTGGCCGCCCAGCAGGTTGGTGATGAGTTCGGCGCTGCCGGAGGTGGGAACCAGGGCAAACTCAATGCCGTTCTCCTTCTGCAGGCGCTTGAGTTCAACGGCCAGCGAACTGGTGGCCCCGGGAACACCGATGGAGATCTTTCCCGGGTTCGCTTTGGCGGCGTCGAACAGCTCCTGCAAGCTCTTGTAGGGGGAGTCCTTTGGCACAGCGAAAAGGGTGGGGATCGCTGCCATGGTGCCGAGGGCCTGGAAATCGTCCTGGGAGTAGGCCAGGTCGTTGCTCATCGGGTTCAGGACCATCGGCCCGTTGGTGCTAAGGCCTACGGTGTAGCCGTCGGGCTTGGCGCCAGCCAGCTTTTGCATGGCCACTGCACCTGCTCCGCTGTCAAGGTTCTCCACTACGAAGGTGCCGCCCAGCAGCTTTCCGAGGCAGGCCCCGTAGGCACGGGCTGTCGTGTCGGATGGACCTCCCGCAGCGTATGGCATGACGAACGTAATGGACTTGGTCGGGTAGCTCTCGGTCGATGCTTTGGAAGCACCGGAGCAGGCAGTAACGGTAAGGGCAAGGCCGGCGACAGTGACGGCAGCGGAGAACACGCGAGTCTTGTTCAAGGTAACCTCTGATGGTTTCGGGCTGAAGTTGAGAGTGCACTCCGCAAGGAGTGCCCTCTCAGTAAACAGGAATGTGATCCCGGGCACAACTGCCACGGGTGATTTTAATCATTCATTGCGAGATGCGGACTCGAGCCGGGAGACGCTCAGCGCCGCCCGGGGTTTCATGAAGGCGTCCCACAGCGGCCCCGTTGAGAGCCACCGCAGAGGATCCATCAGGGCCAGGCTGCGCGGGACGAATACCTTGCGCTGCCTCGCGGCAATCGCGCCGACGAGCAGGTCGGCGCAGGTGTCCGTGCTGGACACCACGCTGAAGGGCCACGGAAGGGAGCGGCTCTCCCCGGCCCGGCTTCCCGCCCCGGAAATCATGCCGGTGCTCACCCATGCCGGATGCGCGACGCCCACGTCAACGCCCTTATGGGCCAGTTCCAGCCGCAGCGCCCCGCCGAAAGCCTCCACGCCCGCCTTGGAGGCGGCATACGCGTTTGCCCGCGGAACATTCTTCAACGCGGCAGCCGAACTCATGAGTAGGTAATAGCCCCGGTTTGCGGTGACCTCCTCCAGAGTAGCCTTGACGGTCCTGATCACCCCGCCAAGATTGACGTCGACGATCCGCAGCAGGTCCTCGGTGCTGGAAGCGGCAACGGTGGAGGCACTGCCGATCCCGGCGCAGGCAAAGACGATGTCCAGCCGACCGAAGTGCTCCACTGTCCGTTGGGCCGCAGCCTGTAAGGACACGAGGTCCGTCACGTCCGCTGCAGTGGCCAGGTGGCCGTCACCCAGCCGGGCGACGAACTGGTCCAGGGCTGGCTGGTCGCGGTCAACGAGGGATACGAATGCTCCTGCGGCGGCCAGGCGCTGGGCCGTGGCCGCGGCGATACCTCCGGCACCGCCAGTGACCAGTACCACCTTGCCCAGCAGCCTGTCCGGCCTCGGAAGCCGGCCCGCCCCTCTCCCGCCCGTCTTCGAAGGATTCAAGGATTGGAATCTCATCCCATGTACGACCCTCCGTTGACGTCAATCGTGACGCCCGTGACGAAGCCGTTTTCGGCCGCGGCCAGGTATTGGACGGCCTGGGCGACATCATTGGCATGCCCCAGCCGGCCTACCGGGATGCGGCTGAGATAGTTCTGGTTGACTTCATCGGAGACGCTGGCGGCCATGCCGGCGTCGATCCGTCCGGGTGCGATGGCGTTGACGGTGATGCCGTGTGGTGCCAGTTCCCGAGCGAAGGAGCGGGTCAGGCCCAGCAGGCCCGTTTTGGTCGCGGCGTAGTGGACGCCGCCGAGCCTGCCGCCATCACGTCCTGCCAGGGAGGACATGTTGACGATCCTGCCGAAGCCGGTGTTCTTCATGTGCGGTACCAGCGCCTGGATACCCAGGAACGGGCCCGTAAGGTTCACTGACAGAACGCTTGTCCACTCGTCCAGGGGGACTTCATCACCAGGGATCTTTTGTCCATCCCGTTTCGGGGAGATGCCGGCATTGTTGACCAGCACAGCAGGTGTTTCCGGGGTGGCCTCCACCGCCTCGGCGATCCGCTTCCAGTCGCCGGGCTCGGTGACGTCGCAGTGCATTATCTGAAGGGATCCGCCCTGCGGATCCAGGTCCGCCCGGAGGCCGACCAGTGCGGACTCCGAGGCATCCACGGCGATCACCCGGTCCCCGCTGGCCAGGAATGACTCCACGATGCTGCGGCCGATGCCCCCGGCCGCGCCGGTAACCACGGCTGTTCGGTGGTGCTGCTTACTCATGCTTTCTCCGTTCTTCGTTGAACGGGAGGCGGCCTTCTTCTCAGGCAGTCTTCCCGTGGGGCAGTTAGCGAATTCCGGCCAGGGCTTTTTCCCGGGCTTCGTCCGGGGATCCGGCCAGATAGGGTTCAGGGTCAAAGGGTGCGTTGACCTGGCGGAAGGTATAGGCCGGTTCCGGCCACAGGGTGGTCAGCCGCCCGTTGCGGTGGTCAACGTACCAGCTGCTGCAGCCGCCGTCGAGCCATACAGTGCCCTGCGCCAGCTGGTCCACACGGTCCATGAAGGCATCCTCCGCTTCCCTGCTCACCTCCAGTGCCGGCACAGCGGCCTGGTCACGGAAGTTCACCGCACCCATGATGTAGTCGATCTGTGCCTCGGCGATATAGACGGCGGAGTTGTGGCCCAGCCCGGTGTTCGGCCCGTTGATGATCCACAGGTTCGGGAACCCGTGCACGGCCGTGGTGGCGTAGGCCTGCATGCCGTTGGCCCAGCGTTCACTGAGCGGCTGGCCGTCGCGGCCGTAGATACGGTAGGCAATGGGCAGATCCGTCGCTTCAAAACCGGTGCAGGCGATGATGACGTCCAGTTCGTGGCTGCCCCCGTCACCGCCGAGGACACGGTTGCCCTCCACACGCGTGACGCCGCCGGTTTCCAGGCGGACGTGGTCTTGCGTAAACGTGGAGTAGTAATCGCTGGACTTCAGCACCCGCTTGCAGCCGAACGTGTAGTCCGGGGTCAGCTTCCGGCGCAGTTCCGGATCCTCAACCTGCCGGTGCAGATGGTCCAGGGCAACCTGGGCTGCGGCGTTGACCAGCGTCGGGGTGCCCCGCCGCTGGGCGTAGCGCTCCTCGTTGGACCAGAACATTTCCTCGCGCAGTTCCTGCATCACCTCGGGCATCTTGCGGAAAAGCCCTTTTTCCTCGTCGGTGTAGGACCGGTCCGGACGCGGCGTCACGTACGGGGCGGAGCGCTGGAACACAACGACCTCCCCGGCGATCTTTGCCACTTCAGGCAGGACCTGGACGGCCGTGGCTCCCGAGCCGATGATGCCCACCCGTTTGCCCGTCAGATCAATCCCGTCATTCCACTGGGCTGAGTGGAACACTTCGCCGGAGAAGTCACCCAGTCCCTCGATGTCGGGCATCTTCGGTTCGGACAGATGCCCGACGGCGGTCACCAGGGTTTTGGCAGCAAACTCACCCTTGGGGGTGCTCACTTTCCACAGCGCTTCCGCCTCATCCCAGCGGGCACCGGTCAGTTCGGCGCCGAACACGATCCGTTCAAGGAGGTTCTCTTCCCGGGCGACGCTGCGCAGGTAGTTCAGGATTTCCTGCTGGGGGGCGAACATCCGGGACCATTCAGGGTTGGGGCGGAAGGAAAACGAGTACAGCAGCGACGGCACGTCGCAGGCGGCGCCGGGATAGTGGTTGTCACGCCAGGTTCCGCCCACGTCCTCCGCCCGTTCAAGAATGATGAATGACCGCTCGCCCTCGCGGGCCAGTTTCGCGCCCATGCCGAGGCCTCCGAAGCCGGTGCCGACGATGATGACATCGACCGGCGAACCGGACGCGGGATGTCCCATAGGGGTACTTTCCACTGTTCCTCCAATGTGTGTGTTGCTGTGTGCTGGTCCCGATGGGCTAGACAAAGAGTGCTTCCCGGATCCCGCCCGCAGGAGCAGCGGCGGGGTCCGTTACGAATTCGTTGATCAGCTGGAACAGCTGGGCCGGGCGCTCCTGCGGGACGGCGTGACCACTGTCGATGACCGCGTAGCGGGCGTTGGGAAGTCCTCCGAAGAGGAGCTGGGTCTGCCGGGCCGGCACCATCTGGTCGTGGGCGCCGGCGATGACCAGGGACGGGGCGGTGATAGCTGCAAGCCTGCCGCTCAGATCGGCGACGGCGTTGAGCTGCATCTGCTCGGCGATCCCGTCCGGGAAGGTGCGGGCATCAACCAGGGCCTGGATGTCGGCGTCGCCGCGGCCGGCAAGGAAAGGGTGTCCATAAACTGTCCAGGTGACGAATTCCCGCAGGAGGTCCTGGTCCGACTCGAAGAGCCGCTTCCAGATACGGTTGCGAAGCCTTTGCTGGGTGTCGGCCCTGACCCAGCCGGCCACCAGGGTCAGGCTGGACACGCTTTCGGGGCGGGAAGCGGCGAGGTCGGCCGCGACCAGGGCGCCCAGGGAGTAGCCGACGACATGGACCGGCTGTGCTGGAGCGCGCTGGTCGATGACGGCGGCGACCTGCTCCGACAACCCACCGAGGGTCAGTTCCCCGTCGGGGCTCTGCAGGTCAACGGCCAGGACACGGTACCGGGCGGCGAGCATGGGAAAGAGGGTGCGGAAATGAGTCTTGGCGCTTCCGCCCGTTCCGTGGACCAGGACCACAGTGTCCCGGGAGTCCTCCGGTGCAAGCGAGTCATGGAAAGAAACCGAGAGACCTCTGACGTGAATGGCACCCTCGTGTGCATCTGGATGAATCTTCAATTCCAATCCCTTCGAATTTGACTGGCCGGTGCTTACAGCGGATGCGGGGACCCGCCCGGGTGCAGGAAACGCGTAGTGACGCGATATTGAAAGTGCACTCCGTGCGGATTACACTCTCATAAAAGCATAAGAGTGATCCGAAGCACAATCCTTGGAAGGGAAACAATGAAGATTACCGGCGCGGTCCTTGAGACCATCGGCTCCCCCCGTCCGTACGCCCAGTCCCGCCCGCTTTCCGTTGCGGAGCTTGACCTCGCCGGGCCGGGGCCGCAGGAAGTCCTGATCCGGATGGAGGCTGCGGGCATCTGCCACTCGGACCTCTCTGTCGTCAATGGCGACCGCCCCCGTCCGCTGCCCATGCTGCTCGGCCACGAGGCCGCCGGTACGGTCGTCAGTGTCGGCGCGGGTGTCGATGACCTTGAACCGGGCCAGCGGGTGGTCACGGTTTTCCTGCCGCGCTGCGAGGAGTGCCCCAACTGCCGCACCGGGGGCAAACTGCCTTGCAGCGTCGGGACGGAATCCAACGGGGCCGGAACACTGCCCGGCGGCCCCACCCGCCTGACGCGCGCCGACCAGCCGGTCCGTCACCACCTCGGAGTCTCCGGCTTTGCAACGCATGCCGTTCTCAGCCGGCGCTCGGTTGTTCCGGTCGGAAGCGACGTACCGCCGTCGGTCGCTGCACTTCTTGGCTGCGCCGTACTGACCGGAGGCGGGGCCGTCATCAACGCGGGCAACCCCCAGGAGGGGCAGGACATCATGATCGTCGGCCTCGGAGGAGTTGGCATGGCAGCGCTGCTGACCGCCGTCGCAGTCTCCTCAGCGTGGGCTAAACCCGCCCGGATCATCGGCATCGACGCGAACCCGGCCAAACTGATCGCAGCCCAGGAACTGGGGGCAACAGAAACGTACTCTCCCGGTGAAGCCGAAGAACTTAGCATCCGCGCCGACCTCGTCATCGAGGCAGCGGGCCACCCCCGGGCCTTCGAAACCGCCGTACAAGCCACGGCGCCCGGCGGCATCACGGTGACTGTTGGACTTCCAGCTCCCGGAGCGCTGTCATCCATTGAACCGCTCGGGATTACAGCCGAAGCCCGCACCATCATCGGTTCCTACCTGGGCTCCGCAGTGCCCGCCCGCGACATTCCGGTCTACGCTCAGATGTGGCGCGAAGGAAGGTTGCCGGTCGAAAAGCTGGCCTCGTCGATGATCACCCTGGACCAGATCAATGAGGCGATGGATGAACTCGCCGATGGAAACGCCATCCGCCAGATCGTGATGTTCAATTGAAGTTGTTGGCACCAGGACTTACAGCCCGGCGGCAGCGAACGGCCACCCGGTACCAACCGCTGATAGGGGCGTAAATAAAAGATGAAGACGACGACTTCGGAGACCACGGCCTCCGGTGCCCACGTCGGGCTACGTGAGAAGGCCCGACTGGAGCGATACCGGAACATCCGCGCCGCAGCTGAGCAACTCTTCAACCAGCGAGGCTACGAGCAAACTACCACCAAGGAAGTGGCCGAACTTGCCGGGGTCGGGGAAGCGACCCTCTTCCGCTACGTCAGTAACAAGCACGAGCTGCTTCTTCTGGTTATCGGCGAACGCATGGACATGGCGATTGAGGCCATCGAGGACGCAGACAAGGAAAAGGCCGCCCATACTTCCACTGCATGGGATTACGTCGAGCGGATCTACGCCATCTTCCGGGCGCGGGCCCAGTTCTACTCAACCGATCCGGAGAACGTCACCAGCTACCTGCACTACGGCTTCAAGGCCGGCAGCCAGCTCGGTGCCCAAAGCATTGCCCAGGGCGACAGGATCATCGCTCTGACATCATCGATCCTTGATAGTGCAAGGGATGCCGGACACCTCACCGCCCACGTCGACTCAGCGATAGTCGCGCAGAACTGTAATGGCACATATATCCACGAAGTCCTGCGCACCCCAGTCCGCGCATTCCGGCCAGAAGACCTCTGGGAGAGACTCCACGAGCGCCTGCGTGTGCAGGTCGAACCACTCTTCCAGCTCTAGAAGATCCAGTCCCAACCAGGCCGGGTGCTACATCCGCGGCCACATAGAGGTATACGAAGCAACGGCCAGAGGCTGCACCGCACCATTCAACGCGTACCGCACAGTGTGCTGGTTCACGGGTCCGCAAGAATGCCCACTGTCGGCCGCTGTCTCGGGAGCCTCATCTTGTCGTTGACCACAGTGACGTAATAGTTCAGCTGCCCTAGGTGTTCCGGTCTGAATTTTCCGGTCTTGAGTTCGACTACGACGTAGCCTGTTGACCGCACTAACGACCCATCTGGCGGTTGATGCCCGGCACCACTCCCCCGCCAGAACCGGGCCGGTTTGTGCAGACACTGTCTACACAAACGCCCCGCTCAAATGTTATCCCTGGATTGCCACTGCTGGGCATCCAACCATCTCGGCCGGATCCGGGCGAAGGGAGCTGAAGTCGCGGTCTGCTTGTGAGTGAGGGGCTGCGGTCGAGCCGAAGGCGGGGGCTACGCCTGGCTGGCTAACCGCGGCATCACGCTGAACCCCGGGCGACGTGATTGCCACCGGCCACCGGGGACTGCAGGACATGGTCCCCTTGCCGCTCAAGGCCGCCGATTGACTACGCTGGAGGCAGCTCGTGGATCCACCGAGCCTTTCTTGCATTCACCGCCATGGGCCCGGGGACTCATTCGGCGGTGCCCGTCTTCGCGGCGTATGCGGTGGCTTGGGCCCGCACCTCGCGAATGTAGGGATCGGACTGGTTGTAGGAGTAGATGGCGTCGGTCCACCCTTGCGCGGTTGAGAGGTCACGGCCGCGGGCGCACAGATAAGTCGCCGCGCTGAGGGCGGCGTCGTCGATATTGAACGGGTCCGCCGTTCCGTCCCCGTTCCCGTCCCGCCCTGCAAGCTGCCAGGTGGAGGGAATGAACTGCATGGGACCGACGGCGTGGTCCCAGCGGGCGTCGCCGTCCAGGACACCCGCGTCCGTGTCGGCGATGGCGGCGAATCCGACGCCATCGAGGCTCGGGCCCACAAGTAGGCCGCTCGCCTGCCCTGCGGTGTTCAGGCTTCCCCCGCCGTAAGTTCCGTGCGCGGATTCGACCGAGCCGACGGCTGCCACGGTGTTCCAGCCGATCCCGCACATCGGAGCGGAATCGTTGGCCGTTGCTGCGGCAGCAACATAAGCCCGGAGCGCGCGGGCAGGGATCCCGGTCTGCGCGGTAGCCCGGATGAGCCACTGGGCATCCGGGTTCGGGGTTACGTTCACGGCGGTCGTGATGCCGGTGGACAACATTTCAAGTTGCGCCCCCGCTCGCGGGGGTGCAGAAAGGGCTCCGCGGGCGGCTGCGCCGGGCTGCCGGGTTGCCCAGAACGAGAATGCGGTGATGAGGGCAACCGCGAACAGGCTGAAAATCATAAGGCGTTTTAGACGGAGCACGGACTAATCAAACCATCCACGCCACGTGACCGGTTGACGAAACGGTTCTCAGTAGATCAAGGCGGACCATCGGGTCGTTCGCGGGTCCTCTGGCCGGCCACGCGGACCCGACACCCAACGATCCATAAGCACCACGGAATCCCGCCTTTCCGTCATGTCGTCCTCGACCACGCAGGCCATGAACGGATGTGAAATGCGAGCCAGACAACGGGCAGCACCCCAGGGCACATTGCCTCCCAAGTCCAGCGTCATGTAGTAGACGCCGCAGGCACCCATGAAGAAGTAACAAAGGCCGAACCGTCGACCACATAGCAAAGTAGGCAGCCGGCCACAGCAACGGCCACCAACAAAAAAGGCCCCCGCAGGGGCCCATAAGTGAACAGAATGTGCACACTCAGAGGCCCACAAGCCCCTGAACAGGGAAAACACGTGCCCGAGGTGGGACTCGAACCCACACACCTTTCGATACCGCATTTTGAGTGCGGCGCGTCTGCCAATTCCGCCACTCGGGCGCGGAGTACACCGGTGTCATAATCGCCCAGCCACAGTGCTGTGAGCAACGCGATCGCTTCCAGTGCGCGAATTTACTCTACATGCAGATAGGCTGAATTCCAGAATCGCGCCAGTGACGCCGCATCGAACCAAACCGGTCCAAGTACAGCAGCGGTGACAACCTAAGATGGTCTCGTTCCCGCCGTACCTTTCCAAGGAGTTCCCGTGTCAGAACAGACGGAGTCAAACCCCACGTCCAAGCCGGCGCGCCGCGTGGTTGTCGCCGAGGACGAGACCCTCATCCGGCTCGACATCATCGAGATCCTGCGCGGCGAGGGCTACGACGTCGTCGGCGAGGCGGACAACGGCGAGAAGGCCGTGCAGCTCGCCGAGGAGCTGAAGCCGGACCTGGTCCTGATGGACGTCAAGATGCCCGTCATGGACGGCATCTCCGCCGCGGAAAAAATCGTCAAGGCCCGGATCGCCCCCGTGGTCCTGCTGACCGCGTTCAGCCAGAAGGAACTCGTCGAACGCGCCCGCGACGCCGGCGCCATGGCGTACGTCGTCAAGCCGTTCACCCCCGCGGATCTCATCCCCGCCCTGGAAATCGCGCTCTCCCGCCACGAGGAAATCAAGGCCCTCGAAAGTGAAGTGACCGACCTGCAGGAGCAATTCGCCACCCGCAAGCTCGTGGAGCGGGCCAAGAGCCTTCTGACCACCAAGATGGGACTGACGGAGCCGGAGGCGTTCCGCTGGATCCAGAAGACCTCGATGGACCGTCGCCTCAGCATGCGCGAGGTCGCCGAGACCATCATCAACCAGGTCAACTAGAACGTTTCTCCGCCGGGGTCGTGATAACCACGCACCCGTGGCATCCCGGAACCGGCGGACAAGGTTTATTGGGTTAGGTGCTCGCTGAGGCGCAACGCGGCAACGAGCGCCATGATTCCGCCGGCGAAGGTGGCCCCGGCCATCAGGGCCGGCAAGACTCCCCCGCCCAGCGCCACCCTGTCGCTCGCGGCTGAGGTCAGGATCGTGTGGATCCGGCGGTAGCGCCGGTGCGTGAGAAGTAGCGCGACAAATGACACGCCGGCAACCAGCGCAGCCGGAACGAGCGCCCATGAGCCCAGAAGCTCGGGCAGGACGCGAAGCCCTGCCAGGGATGCGACGGCGACGGCCAGCGCCGTCCTGCGCCACGCCAGCGCGGTCCGTTCAGGCTGCAGGCCGGCGTCGAACGGCCGGGAACTCCGGCCGGGTACGTTCTCTGGACCGCCGGCCATCAGGCGAGGACCACCCCTAGGAAGACCAGGATCCCCGCCACGGAAACGGCGGCGCCGATGGGGAATGTGAGACGGGCGGCCGGCAGCGGTTTGTCGTGGCGCAGGGCGCGTTCGATCTGTATCCAGCCGAACCAGGCCTGCAAGGGCGCGGCGATCCCGGCAATGATGAGGACGATGGAGGCCGATAGGCGCAACCCGTCGTGGAGATTTAGCCCAAGTGCCTCCAAGGCGACGCCGCTGGCAATCAGGGCCAGGGATGTCCGGATCCAGGCCAGGAAAGTGCGTTCATTGGCCAGACTGAACCGGGCGTCCGGATCGGATCCTTGGGAGAACAGGGCTGCGGGAAAACGTTTCGTGGCGTCGGTCATGGCACCTTCTGGTTGCTGGGGCGCGGAGGGCGGCTGAGCGGCTGGCTGCCACCGCCGCTCCCCCGCGTTCCGGGACGAAGTGTGGCGGCGGCCCTGGTGTTCAGGGCCGCCGCCAGGGGTGTCGGTTGGTTAGGTGTGGGGTTGTTGGCGGGGGCGGTTTGGGGTGCCTGG
>NZ_JBEPOX010000011.1:0-189991 GCF_040547025.1 Arthrobacter sp. UYEF36 | reverse complement strand
GCCGCGGGGGGTGGCCCCGCGCCCCCCCGCCGCCGCGGGGGGGGCGGGGCCCCCCCCCCCCCCGGCCCCCCCCCCCCCCCCCGGCGCCCCCCCCCCCCCCCCCGGGGGGGCCCCCCCCCCGGGGCCCCGGGATAACGCCGGGTGAACGCGGCGAGTCATAAGTTCGTCACAATCTTCGCCACCGGGCCGCCACATTTCGTAGACTCAGTGGAGGTCATGAGTGCCAGCAACAGCCCCGGCTTGCTGGCCGGCAACCCTCCTTTTGCGGCGGGGTGCCCCGGGTGAAGACCTGGCCCGCCGGTCAGCTGACGGCGGGCAAGCGCGAAGTTAGGTCCTCACATGACGATTGCCGCCACCCGCCAGGGTGCACCTGAAAGCAAGACCTCCCGCCCCCATGCCCCGGTCCCGGGTGATACTGCCCCGGACGGCGGCGTCCCGGACGGGACGGTCCGATACCTCCGGATCGGCGACCTTGAGCTCGAATCCGGGGCCCGGCTGCCGGACGTCACCCTCGGCTACGAGACCTGGGGGATCCTCAACGCGGACCGCTCCAATGCCGTGCTGATCGAGCATGCGCTGACGGGGGACACCCACGTCACGCGGGGCGCCAGCGAGGAGCCGGGTTGGTGGGAGCAGCTCGCCGGCCCCGGCGCACCGGTGGACACGGAGGAGTACTTCGTCGTCTCGATCAACATCCTCGGCGGCTGCTACGGCTCCACGGGCCCGTCGTCGGCAGCGCCCGACGGAAAGCCCTGGGGCTCGCGGTTCCCGCTCGTCACGCTGCGGGACACCACCGAGGCCGAGGCCAGGCTGGCCGATGCCCTGGGCATCCGGAGCTGGTACGCCGTGCTGGGCGGTTCCCTGGGCGGGGCTCGTGCCCTCGAGTGGGCCGTCAGCTACCCGGAGCGGGTCCGGCGCTGCGGGGTGATCTCGGTCGGAGCCAGCAGCACGGCCGAACAGATCGCTTTTGCCCAGGCGCAGACGCTCGCCATCCGGCAGGACCCCAACTTCAACGGCGGGGACTACTACGGAGGCCCGGAACCGGAAGCGGGCCTGGCCCTGGCGCGGCGGATCGCGCACATCACCTACCGTTCGGCCGCGGAGCTGGACGAACGCTTCGGCCGGAACGCCCAGGACTCCGAGGCTCCGCTGGAAGCCGGATCCCTCGCCGGGCGCGGCCGCTACCAGGTGGAGAGCTACCTCGACCACCAGGGCAACAAACTGGTCCGCCGCTTCGACGCGAACAGCTACATCGCCATCACCGAGGCGCTCATGAGCCATGACATCAGCCGCGGCCGCGGCACCCTCGCCGACGCGCTGGCTCCTGCCACGGCCGAGTTCCTGCTGGCAGCCGTCGACTCGGACCGGCTCTACTTCCCGGCCCAGTCCCATGCGCTCGCCGCTGCCCTGCCGGGCGAGGTTGCCGTGCACACCATCGAGGCGCCGATCGGACACGACGGTTTCCTGACCGAGATCGGCCAGCTCAAAAGCCAGCTCCGGCGCCACTTCTTCGGCTAGACCACTGGGGGTCGAATTCTGCTGGACCGGCGGGAGGTTCCGTGCGGCCCGGGGCTAGCCTGGAATCCGACGGCCTCAACGCGAAGACCTCCGCCTCCACCTTGACCCTGATCGAGGCATACGCGCGGCATAACGGCCATGCCGATGTCCTGCGCGAATCCGTGGACGGAAGCACCGGGGAATGAGGCCAATTGTGCATTTTTGCAGATGCGCTCTGCACTAATGGCCGTTGAGGCCACGGGCGGGAGCGTCCATACTCGTTGAGAATGATGCCGCGTGTCACAAATCACAGGCATCCATAGCCCAGAGGTCCATAGGGTGTCGACGGAGACACCGAAGGAGTCGAAATGAGTACGCAAAACGCCGCCGCCAGGCGCCCGGAAGAGGAAGACGTCAAGTCGTCCGGACTGAAGAAGGTAGTAACGGCCTCCATGGCCGGCACCGTTGTCGAATGGTATGAGTTCTTCCTCTACGCCTCGGCCGCCACCCTCGTCTTCGGCAAGACGTTCTTCCCCAACTCCGGCACGGAACTGGACGGCATCATCGCCGCCTTCCTCACGTACGCCGTGGGCTTCGTCGCCCGCCCGATCGGCGGCATTGTCTTCGGCCACTTCGGCGACAAGTTCGGCCGCAAGCAGCTGCTCCAGCTCAGCATCATCCTGGTCGGTGTCTCCACCTTCCTGATGGGCTGCCTCCCCACCTTCCAGCAGATCGGCTACTGGGCACCGGCCCTCCTGGTGTTCCTGCGCTTCGCCCAGGGCTTCGCCGTCGGCGGTGAATGGGGTGGCGCAGTCCTCCTCGTCGCCGAGCACAGCCCCAGCAAGTCCCGCGGCTTCTGGGCCAGCTGGCCGCAGTCCGCCGTTCCGTTGGGCAACCTCCTCGCCACGGGCGTGCTGTTCACCCTGTCCTCCACGCTGTCCTCTGCTGACTTCCTCAGCTGGGGCTGGCGCGTGGCCTTCTGGCTCTCCGCCGTGATCGTGCTGGTCGGCTACTACATCCGGACCAAGGTCACGGACGCCCCCATCTTCCTGGAAGCCCAGAAGGAAGTCACCGTCGAAAAGAAGGGCTACGGCGTCGGCGAAGTGTTCCGCCGCTACCCGCGCGGCGTCTTCACCGCGATGGGACTGCGGTTCGCGGAGAACATCCTCTACTACCTGGTGGTTACCTTCTCGATCACGTACCTGAAGGTCATTGTGCAGACGGACACCTCCCGGATCCTGCTCCTGCTGCTCGTGGCGCACGCAATCCACTTCGCCGTGGTTCCCATGGTCGGCCGCATGTCGGACCACTTTGGCCGCAAGCCGGTCTACATGGCCGGCGCTGTCCTGGGTGGCACCTGGGGCTTCTTTGCCTTCCCGATGATGGACACCAAGAACGACCTCATCATCCTCGCCGCCATCACGATCGGCCTGATCTTCCACGCCCTGATGTACGCCGGCCAGCCGGCCATCATGGCCGAGATGTTCCCCACCCGGATGCGCTACTCCGGCGTCTCCCTGGGCTACCAGGTCACTTCGATCGTGGCCGGTTCCATGGCCCCGATCATCGCCGCGGCGCTGCTGAGCCAGTTCAAGTCCTCCACCCCGGTGGCCATCTACCTGCTGGGCGCCTGCCTCGTGACGATTGTGGCGGTGTTCTTCCTCAAGGAAACCCGCGGCGTCTCGCTGCACGACATCGACGCCGCCGATGCCCAGGGCACCGCGGAACTCCTGGCTGCCAGCAAAAAATAACGGGCACGAAGTAACAGGCGAAAGTAACCGCTAAGACGTTATGCGCAGCAACAACAGCCCGGTCCCCGCAACGCGGGGGCCGGGCTGTTGCTGTTGGGGCGGCTCAGCCTGCCAGGACTTCCTGGCGCTCGGAGATCTCCGTCCGCACCGCGTCGAGGACGGCCTGCACGGGGGCCGACCGCAGCGATTCAGCGCGTGCCACCGCCCAGATCGGAAGCTGCCGCTGGAAATCGTCCGGCAGCACCGGCAGGAAATTCGGGTCGCCGACCGCCAGGAAGTTGGGCAGCAGGCCGATCCCGGCGCCCCGCCGGACAGCCTCCAGCTGCGCAAAGATGCTGGTGGCCTGGAAGCTGGAGCGCGGCACGGGAAGCTGCGTGGAGCGGTGGCCAAGTTCGGCGACCTGGAGCGCCGATTCCACATAGGAGACAAAGCCGTGCTGCCGGACGTCGTCGAGCGTCACCGGCAGGCCGTGTTCGCGGGCGTACTGCGGGCTGGCATAGAGCCGGAGGAAGTAGTTGGACAGGAAGATGGCCTGCGCATTGCTGACGTCCAGATTGCCCACCACCACCTCAAGGTCCACTCCGGACCGGTTCTGGCTGACCTTGCGGGTGGCGCTGAGGATCTCGACGTTGAGCAGCGGATGGCCCTGTTGCAGCCGGACGAGCGCCGGAGCGACGAATTCGGCGCCGAAGCCGTCCGGGGTGCTGATCCGGACCAGCCCGGAGAGCACGTCCTCGGACTGCGCGATCCGGTTCGTGAGCGCCCCGAGGGTGCCTTCGATCGCCTCGGCCGCTGCCACGGCCTCCTGGCCCAGATCCGTCAGCTCCCAGCCGTGCGGGCTCCGCTCCAGGGTGCGCCCGCCCAGCTGTTTGTCCAGCGCCAGGATCCGGCGGGAGATGGTCGTGTGGGTGGTGCCGAGGGTCTCCGCCACGGCGTTGAACCTGCCCAGCCGTGCCACGGTCAGCAGGATCAGCAGGTCGTCCGGACTCGGAAGCCGCCGCAAGTCCACAAGAACTCCTCTGAATCCAGCTATGTGCATCCATGCACATAGCATCTGTAGTTTTTTCCCTTGATTGCACTGTAGCAGGGTGTGATGCTTGACACGGAACATCCGCCAAAAGGCCGGATCACACGCACCACGCAAAGCAAAGGAGCTTATGCCATGGCAGTAATCGCTTGGATCGGACTGGGGAACATGGGCGGGTCCATGTCGGTGAACCTCGTCACGGCAGGCCACGACGTCCGCGGATTCGACCTCAATGCCGAGGCCGTTGCCGCCGCCGTCGCCGGCGGGGTCAAGCCCGCCGGAAGCATCGCCGAAGCGGTCGACGGCGCCGACGTCGTCTTCACGATGCTTCCCAAGGGTGAGCACGCCCGCGCCGTCTACCTTGGCGACGACGGCGTCCTGGCCCACGCGGACACGCGCACGCTGCTGGTGGATTCCTCGACGATCGACATCGCCTCCGCCCAGGCCCTGCACGACGCCGCCGCTGCCGCCGGCTTCCGCTTCGTCGACGCCCCGGTCTCCGGCGGCATGAGCGGGGCGAAGGCCGCCACGCTGACGTTCATGATCGGCGGTGAGGAAGGTGCCGTGGCCGAGGCCACGGAATACATCAAGCCGATGGCGGCGAACATCATCCCCACCGGCGGCGCCACAACCGGCCAGGCCGCGAAAATCTGCAACAACCTCATGCTCTTCATCAACCTGGCCTCGACCGCGGAAGGCGCGGTGCTGGCGGACCGGCTCGGACTGGACAAGCAGGTCTTCTGGGACATCGCCTCCGTGTCCTCCGGCGACAGCTGGGCCCTGCGCACCTGGTACCCGGTAGCCGGAGTGGTGCCCACCGCGGCCTCCAACAACGACTTCGCCCCGACCTTCACCACCGAACTGGCCAACAAGGACATCGGACTTGCCATCAGCGCGGCACGGGACACCGGCACCCCGCTGGAAATCGGCGAGCACGTCCAGCAGCTCTTCCAGCGCCTTATCGACTCCGGGAAGGCCGGCATGGACTGCTCCGCGATCGTCAAGCTGGTCGACGGCACCCTCGACACGGCCAAGTAGCCACCCTCCAAGCAGTCACCCTGCCCTGCAGCCCGCTGCATACCCTGAACCTGCACCACACGAAAGAGACCCACCCCATGGAACGCATTCCGCACTTCATCAACGGCGCCCTGATTTCCGACGCCGAGCGCTACGGCCCCGTCTTCAACCCGGCCACCGGCGAGCAGGAGAAGGAGGTCGCCCTGGCCTCCGCCGCCCGCGTCGAGGAGGCCATCGAGGCCGCCCGCGCCGCCCTGCCCGGCTGGCGCGCCACCAGCCTTGCCAAGCGCACCAACATCTTCTTCAAGGTCCGCGAACTGATGATGCAGCGCCGGCCCGAACTGGCCGCACTCCTGACCAGCGAGCACGGCAAGGTCCTCTCCGACGCCGAGGGCGAAATCACCCGCGGCCTGGAGAACATCGAGTTCGCCACCGGGCTGTCCCACGCCCTCAAGGGTGAGCGCTCCGAACAGGTGGCCGGCGGCGTCGACGTCCACTCGGTGCGCCAGCCGGTCGGTGTGGTCGCCTGCATCACACCGTTCAACTTCCCGGCCATGGTGCCGCTGTGGATGATCGGCAGCGCCCTGGCCTGCGGCAACACCGTACTGCTCAAGCCCAGCGAAAAGGACCCGTCCTCGGCCATCTTCATCGCGCAGGTCTTCGCCGAGGCCGGCCTGCCCTCCGGTGTCCTCAACGTCGTGCACGGCGACAAGGAAGCCGTTGACGTGCTGCTCGAACACCCGGACGTCAAGGCCATCAGCTTCGTCGGCTCGACGCCGATCGCCCAGTCCATCTACAAGCGCGCCGCCGATCACGGCAAGCGTGTGCAGGCCCTGGGCGGTGCCAAGAACCACATGGTGGTCCTGCCGGACGCGGACCTGAACATGGCCGCCGACGCCGCCGTGTCCGCCGCGTACGGCTCTGCCGGCGAGCGCTGCATGGCAGTCAGCGTCCTGGTCGCCGTCGGCAACATCGCCGATGAGCTCGTCGAGGCCATCACCACCCGGATGGGCACGCTAAAGATCGGTCCCGGGACCGACCCGGCGTCGCAGATGGGCCCGCTCATCACCGCGGAGCACCGCGACAAGGTCGCCTCCTATGTCGCCGGCGCGGCCCAGGAAGGCGCCACCGTGGTGGTGGACGGCCGGGACCAGAAGTTCGACTCCAACGGCTTCTTCATCGGCGTCAGCCTGGTTGACCACGTCAAGCCCGGCATGAAGGTCTACGACGACGAGATCTTCGGCCCGGTCCTGTCCGTGGTCCGCGTCGAGAGCTACGCCGACGCCGTCAAGCTCGTCAACGACAACGAGTTCGGCAACGGTGTGGCGATCTTCACCCGCGACGGCGGCGCCGCGCGGCAGTTCGAGTTCGACGTCGAGGCCGGCATGGTGGGCGTCAATGTGCCGATCCCGGTTCCGGTGGGAACCTTTTCCTTCGGCGGATGGAAGAACTCGCTCTTCGGCGACACCCACATGTACGGCCCGGAGAGCATCCGCTTCTACACCCGCGGCAAGGTGGTCACCACCCGCTGGCCGGACCCGTCCACCTCGGTGATCGACCTCGGCTTCCCCCAGGTCGACTGACGCCACACCGCCAAAAAGCAACGCGGGGTCACCTTCCGCCCATCCACGACTGGATTATGGGCGGAAAGTGACCCCGCGTTGTTTCCGGTGGGGGTCAGCCCTTCATGATCTCCGCGCGCTGGGCCATGTAGTCATCCATGCTGAGCTCGCCCTCGCTGTACCGCTGGTCCAGCTCCGCGAGCTTGCGCGCCCGGAAGCCCTGCGGGGCCGACGGCGACGGCGGCGGGGGTACCGCGGGGCCCGACGGCTGCTGGCCGCCGGGCTGCCAGGAGCTGGACTGCGGGGTGCTGGACTGCGGAGTGTTGGACTGCTGGTTGCCGGGGTACCCCGGGCTGTCCTCATAGGGGACGGGAGGCTGGTAGCCCTGCTGGCCCGGGTACGGCTGCCCGGGGTACGTCTGGCCCGGGTACGGCTGCCCGGGGTACGTCTCGCCCGGGTACGGCTGGTTGGCAGGCGGAGCGGGCTGCTGAGGGGCGCCGAGCTGGCCGAAGGCCCCGTAGTAGTCCCGCTGGGTGAACCCGTCACGCGGCTGCTTGTTCTGCGGTCCCGGGTAGTGGCCGGGAGCGTCGCCGGGGAACTGCCCGAACTGGTCCGGGCCGCCGGGCATGCCCTGGTTCTGGTTCCGGCCGCGCATCGACTTCTTGTAATAGCGCATCGCCATCGGGATCAGGAATGACAAAACTATGATCCAAAAGAACATACTGTTCACGGTACCGGGCCTCTCAGGAAGTGTTCTTCCAGCTTAACGCCCACACCCGGATCGTGGTGCCCGGCCGCCAGGCCGCCGGCTCCCGGGTGCCCGGCCGGGCCCCGGTCAGGAGCGCACCGGCTCTTCGGCGCCGGGCGGACCCTCGCCCGAGCCGAGCGGCACCCCGGGGCCGAAGACCGGCCCCGGGAGGGGCCGCTTGGCCGTGATGCCGTCGCCGGAGGAACGGTTCCGGAGCCGGCGGACCACCCAGGGCACGAAGTGTTCGCGCGCCCAGACCAGATCACCGGACCGTGCCTGCCGCCAGCTGCGCTGCGGCAGGGGCTTGGGGGAGAGCGGTTCGAGGGTGTGCTCGACGTTGAGCGAATCAAGGACCATGGCCGCGATGGTGTGATGGCCCAGCGGTGAGAAATGCAGCCGGTCCGCATCCCACATCTGCGGATCGTTCAGCTGCCGCAGGGACCACATGTCGGCGATGATGGCGTCATGGCGGGCTGCGATGGTGCGGAGGTTCTCGTTGTAGATGGCCACTTTGCTGCGCACCCGGCCCAGCACGGACGAACCGGTGTCGGGACCGTTGAAAAGGACCACCGTGGCGCCGGCCAGGGTGAGGATCTGCACCACCGAGTCCAGCTTCTCGGCCAGGGCATCCGGATCCCCGCCGGGGCGGATCAGGTCGTTCCCGCCGGCGGACAGTGTCACCAGGTCGGGCCGGAGGGACAGGCAGTGGGCCAGCTGCTGGTCCACGACCTGCTGCAGGAGCCGGCCCCGGACGGCGAGGTTGGCGTAGGCGAAGTCCTCGTGCCCGCGGCTCAGCTCCTCGGCCACCCGGTCCGCCCAGCCCCGGTGGCCCCCGGGGCTCGCCGGCTCAGGATCGCCAATGCCTTCGGTGAAGGAGTCGCCCATGGCCACATAGCGGGTCCAGGGGTGGGTCACGGGGTTCTCTGGAGAGTTCTCGAGGGCTTCGGTTTCGCTCACCTTCATATCGTGCCCTCTTCCGGCAACGCTACGCCACCGTAGGTTGTTACCTGCGGGTAACTGTAAGAATGGACCCATGACTGAAGCCGCTGCCTTCCCCGCCCCCGTTGTCCTATGGTCCAAGCCCGAGGAGGAGCGGGCCGGAAAGCCGCTCCTGGTCCTGCTGCACGGCTACGGGGCCAACGAAGAGGATCTCCTGAGCCTGGCGGAGCTGCTGCCGCAGGATTTTGCGGTGGCCTCGGTGCGCGCTCCGATGGTGTCCGGCGCAGGGTTCACCTGGTTCCCGCTGACAGCGTCGGTCGACTACTCCCTCGACGCGGTCAAGGATGGCGCCGCCTACGTGGAGGACTGGCTGGACACGGTCCGGCCGAACCACCCGTCCGTGACGCTGCTGGGCTTTTCGATGGGCATGGCGCTGGCTACCACGTTGCTCCGGCGGCGGCCCGCGGACTACGCCGCCGTCGTCGGGCTGTCCGGGTTTGCGGTCGACGCCGGCGGTGACCCCAGCTTCCACGACGCCGAACTGGACGGGACGGTACCGGTGTTCTGGGGCCGCGACCAGCAGGATCCGGTGATCACACCGGACAAGATCGACTTCACGATGGGCTGGGTGCGCAAGCACGTGAAGCTCACCAAGGTGCTCTACACCGGCATGTGGCACGGCATCAACCAGCAGGAAATCGGGCACGTCTCCGAGTTCCTCACCCATGGGGTGCTGACCAAGTAGCCGCACGACGACGGGCGGCCCGCCCGGCGTTTAGCGCCGGAGTCAGGCTCCGGCGGGCGTTGCGATCCGCACGGTCCGGCCGTTCACGGTCACGGTGTCGCCGTGGTGGAGCTGGCGGCCGCGGCGCTCGTCGATCTCACCGTTGACCTTCACGAGCCCGCTCTTGATCAGCTCCGCGGCCTCCACCCCGTCCTCGACCAGGCTGGCCAGCTTCAGGAGCTGGCCGAGCCGGATCATGTCGTCGCGGATGGGGATCTCTTCAATTTCCGGGTTGCTCATACAAGCAATGATGCCTGACATAAGGTGGCAACAATGACGCACAAGCCCCGGCTTCCGTTCTTCGCCGGGTTGCCCCTCGCCGTGGCTGCGGGGCTGCTCATGCCCATGCAGGGCAGGATCAACGGCGCGCTGGGGGTGGCGCTCGCGGACGGAATCGCCGCCGCGGTGGTGAGCTTCACCACCGGGCTGGTGCTGATGATCGCCGTGTCGCTGGCGCTGCCACGCGGCCGGGACGGGCTGCGGCGGATCCTGCCGGCGGTCCAGGAGCGTCAGTTCCCGCCCTACTACGTCCTGGCCGGCTGCATCGGCGGGTTCTTCGTCTTCGCACAGTCCACCACGGTGGGTCTGCTGGGGGTAGCCCTGTTTACCGTCGCCACCGTGACCGGGCAGACCCTCAGCGGGCTCCTGGTGGACCGGATGGGGATCGGGCCGGCCGGCAGGAGGTCCATCACCGGCATCCGGGTGATCGGCAGCATCCTGACCGTCGCCGCCGTCGCCTGGGCGGTATCGCCACGCTTCTCCGGCGCCGGTCCCGGGCCTGGGGAGCTGGTCGTTCCGGTGCTCCTTCCCGTTCTTGCCGGCTTCCTGATGAGCTTCCAGCAGGCCATGAACGGCACAGCCGCCGTGCACTACGGCACGCCCATCGCCGCGACCTTGATGAACTTCGTCGCCGGCGCGGTGGTGCTCTGGGCTGCCTGGCTGGTCAAGGTCGCCGTCGCGGGACCGGGCAACGCGCTGCCGGGGGAGTGGTGGTACTACCTGGGCGGGCCCATGGGCTGTGTTTTTATCGGCGTCGGAGCCCTGCTGGTCCGCAGCCTGGGCGTACTGGTGACCGGACTCGGCATGATCGCGGGCCAGCTGCTGGGCTCGCTGGGACTGGACCTGGCGCTCCCGGCGCCCGGTACCGTGGTGGCGCTGCCCACCGTGCTCGGCACCCTGCTGACCCTCGCTGCGATTGTGCTCGCCAGCCTGCCCTGGCCCAAGGGGGCCCTGGCGCGGGGGCGCCGGGAGCCAACAGGCCGGTAGGCTAGGAGGCGCAGCTTCCTGCACCGCCATCATTGACCACCCCTCCCGGGATGTGGGCTTGGTGCGTGTGCATATTTGTGCTTAAAATTTGCGTTTTGTAGTGCCCCGTCCGGCAACCAGCCGGGGTCCCGGGGCTGAAACCGCGGACCGCACCCAGCGGCCCTGTAGAAAGTGGAGTTCCCATGGCAGCAAAATCCGTCCTCGACCAGATCATTTCCCTCGCCAAGCGCCGGGGTTTCGTATTCCAGGCCGGTGAAATCTATGGTGGCTCGCGTTCTGCCTGGGACTACGGCCCCCTCGGTGCTGAGCTGAAGGAAAACATCAAGCGCCAGTGGTGGCAGTCCGTGGTCCGCGGCCGCGAAGACGTCGTCGGCCTGGATTCCTCCGTCATCCTGCCGCGCCAGGTCTGGGAAGCGTCCGGCCACGTCGACGTGTTCTCCGACCCGCTGGTCGAGTGCCTCTCCTGCCACAAGCGCTACCGCGCCGACCACCTCGAGGAAGAATACGAGGAGAAGAAGGGCCGTCCCGCCGAGAACGGCCTCAAGGACATCGCCTGCGCCAACTGCGGCACCCGCGGCGAATGGACCGAACCCCAGGAATTCTCCGGCCTGCTCAAGACCTACCTCGGCCCGGTGGCCAGCGAAGAGGGCCTGCACTACCTGCGCCCCGAGACGGCCCAGGGCATCTTCGTGAACTTTTCCAACGTCCTCACCACCTCCCGCAAGAAGCCCCCGTTCGGGATCGGCCAGATCGGCAAGTCCTTCCGCAACGAGATCACCCCGGGCAACTTCATCTTCCGCACCCGTGAGTTCGAGCAGATGGAAATGGAATTCTTCGTCGAGCCCGGCACCGACGAGCAGTGGCACCAGTACTGGATGAAGGAGCGGATGTCCTGGTACACCGGCCTCGGCATCCGGGCGGACAACCTGCGCTTCTTCGAGCACCCGCTGGAAAAGCTCAGCCACTACTCCAAGGGCACCACGGACATTGAATACCGCTTCGGGTTCCACGGCTCCGAGTGGGGAGAGCTCGAGGGCATCGCCAACCGCACGGACTTCGACCTGTCCACGCACTCCAAGGCCTCCGGCCAGGACCTGAGCTACTTCAACCAGGCCACCAACGAGCGCTACACCCCGTACGTGATCGAACCCGCCGCCGGCCTCACCCGCTCCTTTATGGCTTTTATGATCGACGCGTACACCGAGGACGAGGCGCCCAACGCCAAGGGCGGCGTCGACATCCGCACCGTGCTCAAGCTCGATCCGCGCCTGGCCCCGGTCAAGGCCGCCGTGCTGCCGCTGAGCCGCAACGAGGACCTGTCCCCGAAGGCCAAGGACCTCGCCGCCCAGCTGCGCAAGAACTGGAACATCGAGTTCGACGACGCCGGCGCCATCGGCCGCCGCTACCGACGCCAGGACGAGATCGGCACCCCGTTCTGCATCACCGTGGACTTCGAGACCCTGGACGACCAGGCCGTCACGATCCGCGAACGCGACACCATGAGCCAGGAACGCGTCTCCCTGGACAAGGTGGAGGGCTACCTGGCCGCACGGCTGATCGGCGCCTGATCATGGCAATCGCATACCGCGAATGGCGCGACGGGGATGACCTTGCCCTGCTGGAGATGTGGGGCGGGCCGGAAACCGAGCAGGCCCGGCAGTTCCGCGCCACCCTGGCGGCCTCGGGCAACGCGCCGTGGCGGCGCTGCATCGTGGCCGAGGACGTCGTCGACGGCGTGGCCATCCCGGTCGCGGCCGGTGTGGTCCACGAGGCCTCGCTGCACCCGGAACGGCTCTGGGCCTACGTCGAGGTCGACCGGCACCACCGCCGCACCGGCGTCGGCTCCACGCTGCTGACCATGCTCCGGCACGAAGCGGCTCAGTCGCCGTCGGGTGTCTCCAGGCTCCGGACCAAGGTGGAACCGGGCACCCCCGGGGCGGCCTTCGCCGAGGCGGCGGGACTGGCCCCGATCCAGCGCTCCCGGCTCGTTGTTGTCGACCCCGGCGCCCTCCGTCTGCCCGTCTTCGGTGACGGTTCTGAGGCTGCCGCCTCCGAGCAGATCGAGGACCTGGCCACCGGTTCGGTGGAGCTCAGCGACGTCGTGGGCCGCTACTACACGGCCGTGCACGGCTGGGACAGCCCCGGGGACCTCAGCATTGGCACGGTCCAGCGGCTGTTCCTCGACGAGCTCAGCGGCGCCCACGGCGCCATTGTGCTCCGGGCGCCGAAGGCCAGCGCCTTCGGCCAGGGCGTGCCGGCAAGCAGGAAGGGCCAGCTCCAGGCGTTCGCCATCAGCTACGCCGAGCTTGACCCCACAGGGGACAAGGCAGCAGCGGAGGGCACCGCCCCGGCCGGCCAGCCCACCGACGTGTTCCTGGGCCACGAGCCCAAACTCTCCGCGGACGAGGCCCGGGGCGCCGTCCGGGACCTGCTGGCGCTGATTGCGTTCCAGCACCCCGTGCTGCTGGAGCTGGACGACTCGATGGAGGCGCTGCGTGCCGTCGTCGAGCCGCTGCTGGAGAGCGGCAAAGCCCGCGTCCAGGGCGCCGAGACCCTGGTAGTCTCCGACCCGGCGTAAGCCCCTCAACACCACTGACCCGCAGTAGGGAACCACTGCGGGTCAGTTGCGTTTGAGGCGGGTGTGAGTCTGCTGGCCCGGCGGCATGCCCGGCGGCAGGAACGTGGTGAGGCGTTCACCCGTAACGGGGCCTACCGGCGCCGGCCGCCTGGGCGCCGCGGACCTTCGGCCTTGTCCAGGCGTTGCCGTTCCTCGTCGGTGGGGGCTCCGCCGCCAAGGTCCGCCGGCATCCACCAGGCGCCCGGCGACGGGGTCAGGGGAAAGTCCGCGATGCCGGCATCGATTCCGGCCTGGAGGATCCCGCGCAGCGCTTCGGTGGACTGCTGGGCGTCCTGGTCCGGGCCAACGGTCATGGCCTCGCCGACGTGGATCCGGACCGGGGCGCGCCAGGCACGGGCGGGGGAGAATCCGTGGCGGCGGGTCATCAGCCGGTGGGCGCCCCAGACGGACACGGGGATGATGGGCACTCCGGCCTCGGCGGCCATCCGCACGGCACCGGTCTTGCATTCACGCACCCGGAAACTGCGGCTGACGCCGGCCTCCGGCAGGATCGCGACGTACTCGCCCGCCTTCAGCCGGGCGACGGCGGCGTCATAGGCGTGGGAGCCCGAGTCGTACCCCACCGGGACGTGCCCGGCGGCGCTGACCGCAGGCCCGGCAAACCAGTGGTCGGCGGCGGCCTGGGTGACCAGGAAACGCATTTGTGCCCTGGCGTGCCACCACAGGAGCAGCTCGGCGAAGGCGAAGTCGAGGTAACCGAAGTGGGTAATGGCGACGACGGCCCCCCGGCCGGGGACGACGCGGCGGGACGCGCCGCGCGGAGCATTGTTGCGGGGCTCCGGCGCCGGGAGGTGCTCGCGTCCGGTGACGATGACCCGGATCCGGAACAGCCGGCGCAGCGCCAGGCCGGTGCGGACAATGACGCGGTAGAACCTGTCGCTGGGCCGGGGCCGCCACGGCATCCTAGCGGCCGCCCGGCTGGTGACCACCGACACGCGGCGTGCGGGGCGGCAGGGGCAGGAAGCCCGAGGTGGATTCCACGTATTCCTTGTAGCCGGGGCGGGCGGACATGGCCTTCTCGGTGAGAGGCTTGCCGGACTTGCCGGCGAGCAGCCAGATCATCAGGGCGGGGCAGAGAAGAGTCAGCACCCCGGGCCAGGAGTCAGCGGCGACGAGGAAAATTCCGGTCCACACGGCGGCGTCGCCGAAGTAGTTCGGGTGGCGGGTGTAGCGCCAGAGCCCGGTGTTGAGCACGGTGCCGCGCCTGGACGGATCGGCCTTGAACTGCGCCAGCTGCCAGTCGCCGACCGTCTCGAAAACGAAACCGACCACCCAGAGCAACACGCCCAGCCAGGCCAGCCAGCCGAGGCTTCCGGTGCTGAACATCCCCACCTGGACGGTGAGCGAGACGAAGAACAGGATCACGCCCTGCGGCAGGTAGACCTTGCGCAGCGCGTAGACGTTGCGGGACCCGGGGGCGGAGGAGAGCATGTCCACGTACCGTGGATCCTCGTGACCACCGCGGGCCCGGAGGCCAATGTGGAGGGCGAGGCGGATGCCCCAGACCGCCACGAGCGCCAGCAGCACCAGGCGGCGGCCGCCGTCGCCCTGTCCGGCCGAGAGGAGCCAGGAGATGGCGGCCACGACGACGAAGCCGAGCCCCCAGACGGTGTCGATGACGGAGTGGCGGCTCTGGCGGACGGCGACGGCGAAGGTGACCGCCAGCAGCACCACGAGGCCCGCCGCCACCCACGGGAGGCTGGCCAGGAAAGCCCCCAACGGGAAAACGCTGAGCGGAAAGTCCGGCATCACAGCACCACCGGGAGGCTGGCGCCGGAGGCGGGAAGGAGGCTGCGGAACGCGTCGGCGCTGCTGCCCTGGAGGTCGCGGCCGGAGCTGCCGGCGAAGGCATCGAGGATGAAGCCGTTGGCGAGCGAGTTCCATAGGCCCACCCGGCGGAACATAAAGTGCCCGGCACCCTTGAGGGCGATGTAGTCCACCGACTTCGCGACGCCGTCGGCCCGGCGGGCATAGGCGAGCGAGTTCGCGGGGCTGGTCCAGCGGTCCTCGGTGCCATGGACAATCAGGATCCGCCGGCCGGCCACGCGGTCCACCGGCGTCTGGGCATCGAGCCAGGGCGCCAGGGCGGCGACGGCTTCCACCTGCGGGTGGTCCGCGACGCAGAGCGCGGTCAGGCCGCCCATCGAGTGGCCCAGGAGATAAATGGGGATCCCCGGGTGCTCCCGGCTGATCTGGGCGAGCGCCCAGCGGGCGTCCTGCACGGGGGACATGTCCTTCCCGTTCCAGCCCCGGTACCGGTTCCGGAGGGTCCAGACGGCCAGCCCGTCGCGTCCGCCGCCAGTGCGCAGTGCCCGGGCGAAGGGCAGCATCCGGGCGGGGCTCAGGTGCCCGCCGCGGACGGATTCGAAGCTGTTGGACCGCCCGCCGTGCAGCACCAGGGCGACGCCGCGGGTTTCCCCGGTGGCTCCGGCAATGCTCAACACGGCCTTGGCGTCCGCCCCGGGACCCGCCGGCTCGGGGTTGCGGTCGTCGATCTTGCGTATGGCCATGCCGTATCCTCCACATCTTGTCCGTCAATTCCAACCTTAGGGCGCAGGGCCCGCAGTGAACATTCGGAGCGGCGGGCCTGAAAGATGGGGGCGGACAGTCGACGTATGACGGGGGCTGCTCCCGGCGCCGGCGGGCGCCGGCCGGGGGCCTGTCCGGCGCTGGCCGGATCCCCTTGACGGGGCAAAGGCGGAGGAGTAAGCCTGTGCTCATAAACCTCCGGGCGCCATGCCGGCTGGGAGCACAGATCACCGTCCGGGTCGGGAACCACGACGAAATCGACGGTACAGAAAATGAATGGAAGCATCTTCGATAGCCTGCGCGGGCAGGTCCGCGGGCAGGTCATCACCTCTGGCGACGCGGGCTACGACGAGGCGCGGGCGGTGCAGAACGGCATGATCGACAAGCGGCCGGCAGCGGTGGTGCGAGTGTCCCAGGTGGCGGATGTGATCGCCAGTGTCAACTTCGCCCGGGACAATGCCCTGGCTGTGGCCGTCCGCGGCGGGGGCCACAGCGGACCGGGATTTGGCACCGCTGACGACGCGCTGGTCATCGACTTCACCAACACCAGAGGGGTCCGGGTTGATCCGGCCAACAAGACGGCGCGGACCGAGGCGGGCGCAACCTGGGCAGACTTCAACCACGCCACGCACGCCTTCGGGCTGGCGACCACCGGCGGCATCGTCGGGTCGACCGGCGTCTCAGGGCTGACCCTCGGCGGAGGCATTGGCTATCTGGACCGGAAATACGGGCTCAGTTGCGACAACCTCCTCTCGGCCGACGTCGTCACCGCGGACGGGAAGTTCCTCACGGCCAGCGAAAGCGAAAACGACGACCTCTTCTGGGCGCTGCGCGGCGGAGGCGGGAACTTCGGCGTCGTGACCTCGCTGGAGTTCCGACTGCATCCGGTGGACATGGTCCACGCCGGCATCATCATCTATCCGGTGGAGCACGCCGAAACTGTCGCGAAGTTCTACCGTGAGGAGCTGGCGGCAGCGCCTGAAGAGCTGGGTGCTTTCCTCGCCTTCCACCAGGGGCCGCCGGTGCCCTTCCTTCCGGAAGAGTGGCACGGGAAACCGGTCTGCGTGGTGGTCGGCATGTGGACCGGTGACCCGGCCGAAGGGCCGGCCCGCTGGCAGCCGTTCCTCGACGCGGCGCCGGTGGCGGGGTCCATGGTGGGGCCGATGCCTTACCCGGCCTTGAACTCGGCCTTCGACGGAATGTACCCCAAGGGGCTGCTGGCCTACTGGAAGGCGGCCTTCCTGCCGGAGCTCAGCGACGGAGCCATCAACGCCCACCTGGAGTTCGGAAGCCGGGTGCCCAGCGTCCAGACTGCCGTGCACATCTACCCGATCGACGGCGCGGTGCACCGGGTGGGCGTCAACGACACAGCCTTCCCGAACCGGAACGCCAAATTCTCCCCGGTCATCGCCTGCCATTGGGAGGATCCCGGGGACACCGAAGCGAACATCGCCTGGGTGCGGGATTACGCCGCGGCTCTGCAGCCCTTCTCGGAGAATGCGGGCTACATCAACTTCATGGACGGCGACGATCTGCCCCGGGTCGCGGAAAACTATGGGCCGAACTACAACCGCTTGCGCGGGATCAAAGCCACATACGATCCGCAGAACCTCTTCCATGTGAACCAGAACATCGTGCCCGCCTAGCCTGGCGGGCTTCCGCGGCGCCCAGTGCCCGGTGTGCGCGCTGCGCCGCCCGGTCCGGTGCCCGGTGCCCGGTGCGCGCCGCGCCGCGCGTCGGGCGCCACGGCCCGTCATGCGTCAGGACAGGGCCGCGAAACGCCGTAAAGTCTTCGGCATGAGGTTGAACTGCTGATGGGCGCCGGACATTCACACACCGCACAAGGACACGCGGATCCGACGCCCCAGGCGCTCGTGGCTCGGAAGAAAGCCAACCTCATCCTGGCCGCCATCCTGATCCCGCTGACGCTGCTGACCCTCGTGGCGATGGCGCTGCTGTGGCCCTCGGGCAGCAAAGAGGGGATCACGCTCGCCAGCCCCTACGCGGCCGCGCCGGGCGTCACGTTCGACACCGGCAAGATCCAGCGCGTAGTCACCGGCAGCTGCATGGACGCCCTCCCGCAGGGGCAGACCGGGACGGACGCGGCCCCGCAGCAGGGCTCGGAATGCACTTTTGCGTTCACGGACCCGGACAAGGGCGGCAACCCCGTCAAGGTCGTCATCAACCCCGACGTCGCCAAATCCCACGGCGTGAAGGCCGGCGACAACATCCGCTACCTGAACCTCTCCAAGGTCCAGGGCGCCGAAGCCCAGGGCACGCCCGCCTATGTCTTCGTCGACTTTGTCCGGACCCTGCCGATCATCTTCCTCGCGGTGCTCTACGCCGTCGTCGTGATCGCCGTGGCCCGCTGGCGCGGGCTGCGCGCTCTGATCGGGCTCGTCGGCGCTTACGGTGTGCTGGTGTCCTTTATGCTCCCGGGCCTGGTGGAGGGCAAGCCGCCGCTCCTGCTGGCGCTGGTGGGCTCGACGGTGATCATGATCGGGGTGCTCTACTTCGCCCACGGTTTCTCCGCCAGGACCTCGACGGCGCTGCTGGGCACCATGTTCGGCCTGGCGATTACGGCCCTGCTGGCAGCCTGGGCCACCGACGCCGCCAACCTCGCCGGCGTCGGCAGCCACGATTCCGCCACCCTCGCGAACATCTCGGGCAACATCTCCATCTCCGGCATCATTCTCTGCGGCCTCATCATCTCCGGCCTGGGCGTCCTCAACGACGTCACCATCACACAGTCCTCGGCTGTCTGGGAACTGTGGGAACTGGCCCCGGAAACCTCCGCCCGCCAGCTCTTCACCTCCGCCATGCGGATCGGCCGGGACCACATCGCCTCGACCGTGTACACGATCGCGTTCGCCTACGCCGGTGCGGCCCTGCCGGTGCTGATCCTGGTGATGCTCTACGAGCGGCCGCTCGGTGATGCCCTCACCAGCGCCGAGCTCTCCGAGGAAGTGATCCGCACCCTTGTCGGCTCCGTCGGGCTGGTCCTGGCAATCCCGGTCACCACGCTGATCGCGGTGCTCGTTGTGAAGGCGACCGGGATCAGGGCCCTGGGTACGCCTGGCGGGGGCCGGAGCGCCGGCAGCAGGGACGCGGTCATGAGGAGCACCGGCGGCACGGCCGCCGTCGCTTCCCCTGCAGTCGTTTTCCCTGCCACTGCTGCCCCGGACGACGCCGGCCCCCGGTCCGAGGTTGGCGGCGCCGACCCCGGGGATGCCTTCGAAGCGGCGCCGGCCGGGCGCCGCGGGCGGCGCGCTGCCGCAGGGGACTGACCCCGGGTTTCCACATAGCAGGCATGGATCCGGCCGATTTGCCCGGATTTGAGACAATGAACAGGTGACTGTTGTAGCTACCCCTCCCGCCCCCAAGCTGGAACTCCCGCCCCTGAAGCTGGGCCCGATCACGGTGGACACCCCCGTGATCCTGGCTCCCATGGCGGGCATCACCAACTCCGCGTTCCGCAGGCTCTGCCGTGAATACGGCGGCGGCCTGTACGTCGCGGAGATGGTCACGTCCCGCGCCCTCGTGGAGCGCACGCCGGAATCCCTGCGCATCATCGCGCACGACGACGACGAGAAGGTCCGGTCCGTCCAGCTTTACGGCGTGGACCCCGTCACGGTCGGCCAGGCCGTCCGTATGCTCGTCGAGGAGGACCGCGCGGACCACATCGACCTCAACTTCGGCTGCCCCGTGCCCAAGGTGACCCGGCGCGGCGGCGGCTCGGCCCTGCCCTGGAAGATCGATCTGTTCACCTCGATCGTGCAGACCGCGGTCCAAGAAGCCTCCAGGGGCAACGTCCCGCTGACCATCAAGATGCGCAAGGGCATTGACGAGGACCACCTGACCTACCTTGACGCCGGCCGGATCGCGCGCGACTCCGGCGTCGCCGCCGTCGCGCTGCACGGCCGCACCGCCGCGCAGTTCTACTCCGGGCAGGCCGACTGGTCCGCGATTGCCCGGCTGCGTGAGGCGCTGCCGGACATCCCGGTGCTTGGCAACGGCGACATCTGGTCCGCGGAGGACGCCGTCCGCATGGTCCGCGAGACCGGCGTCGACGGTGTGGTGGTGGGCCGCGGCTGCCAGGGCCGCCCGTGGCTGTTCGGAGACCTCATGGCCGCCTTCGAAGGCAGCGACGAGCGCCACAAACCGGCCCTGCGGCAGGTGGCGGAAGGCGTGTACCGCCACGCGCAGCTGATGGTCGAAACATTCGGCAACGATGAAGGCAAGGCGCTCCGGGAGATCCGCAAGCACATGGCCTGGTACTTCAAGGGCTACGTCGTCGGCAGCGAACTGCGGACCAAACTGGCCATGGTGACCAGCCTCGAGGTCCTGCGCCACACCCTGGACCAGCTGGACCTCGATTCGCCGTACCCCGGAGTTGACGCCGAAGGCCCCCGCGGCCGTGCCGGTTCGCCCAAGAAGCCTGCCTTGCCCAAGGACTGGCTGCTGGACCGCAACATGGACGCCGCTCAGTCGCGTGAGATCTGCCACGCGGAACTGGACGTGTCCGGTGGCTGAAACCAGGACCACCGCCCCCGTGCTGGACGGTTATGTGGCCAGGGACTCCGCCCGCTGGGTGGAGGAGCCGCCCAAGTCCACGTACCGCTCCGACTTCGAACGCGACCGGGCCCGGGTGCTGCACTCCTCGGCTCTGCGCCGGCTCGGGGCGAAAACCCAGGTCGTGGCCCCGGACACCGACGACTTCGTCCGTACGCGCCTGACCCACAGCCTCGAAGTAGCCCAGGTGGGCCGCGAACTGGGCCGTGCCCTGGGCTGCGATCCCGACGTCGTGGACACCGCCTGCCTCAGCCACGATCTCGGCCACCCGCCGTTTGGCCATAATGGCGAATCGGCGCTGAACGAGGTCGCGCACGCGATCGGCGGGTTCGAAGGCAACGCCCAGACGCTGCGCCTGCTGACCCGGCTGGAGCCCAAGGTCCTCGCCGCGGACGGGCGCCCCGCCGGACTCAACCTCACCCGCGCCAGCCTCGACGCCGCGGCGAAGTACCCGTGGTCGGCAGCGAACGCCCCCGTCCTCCACGGCCAGCGGACGAGCAAGTTCGGCGCCTACGAGGACGACCTGCCCATCTTCGACTGGATCCGCGAGGACGCCCCGGGGCTCCGCTCCTGCCTCGAAGCGCAGGTCATGGACCTCGCCGATGACATCTCCTACTCGGTCCATGACGTCGAGGACGCGATCGTCGCCGGGCACTTCCAGCTGCGCTGGATGGATAATCCGGACCACCGTGCCCGGGTGGTCGGCTACGCCAAGCAGTGGTACCTGCCGCACAACGACCCGGCGGCGATTGACGCTGCCCTCGCCCGGCTGGAAGCCACGAGTGTCTGGGTGCGCGAGGCCGATGGCAGCCGCAAGTCGATGGCGGCGCTCAAGGACATGACCAGCCAGCTGATCGGCCGGTTCTGCCAGAGTGCCTTGGCGTCCACCCGCGCTGTCTATGGCCCGGAGAACCTGACCCGCTACAACGCCGAGCTGATCGTTCCGGACGAGACCGTGATGGAGATCGCCGTGATGAAGGGCCTGGCCACCACCTTTGTGATGACCACCGAACACCGGCAGCCCATTTACGAACGCCAGCGCGAGGTCCTGCACGCTCTCGTGACGGCCCTGAGCGCCACCGGGGACCGTCATCTGGAGCCGATGTTCGCCGCCGACTGGCGCGACGCCCAGGACGACGGCGCGCGGCTGCGCGTCGTGATCGACCAGGTCGCGTCGTTGACCGACGGCTCTGCGCTGGCCATGTACGAGCGGCTCGTGGGCAGTTTGCCCTCGCTGTGGTGACGGCTCTGGTGACGTTGCCCGCAGTGTCCTGCGATGCGCTGTTCCTGTCGGGGCGCGGTACTAGGATGGCACTGTGGCCGGCCTGATCAAACGCGAAGATATCGACGAAGTACGCCAGCGCACGGACATCAAGGAAGTCGTCGACGGCTACGTGACGCTCAAGGGTGCGGGTCTGGGCTCCTTCAAAGGCCTGTGCCCCTTCCATGACGAACGTTCGCCCTCGTTCACCGTCCGTCCCCAGGTGGGCAGGTACCACTGCTTCGGCTGTGGTGAGGACGGCGATGTCATCTCCTTCGTGCAGAAACTGGACCACACGTCGTTCCACGAGGCCGTCGAAAAGCTCGCCGCCCGGATCGGCTTCGAGCTCCGCTACGAGGACGGCGGTTCCGGACCGAACCGCGAGGATGTCGGACGGCGGCAGCGACTGCTCGATGCCCATAAGGTCGCGGACGAATTCTTCCGCGCCCAGCTGCTGACCCCCGGAGCCACCGAGGGCCGCAACTTCCTGCACGAACGCGGCTTTGACCGCGCCGCAGCCGACCAGTTCGGCGTCGGCTACGCCCCGCAGGGCTGGGATTCGCTGCTCAAGCACCTCCGCGGCCGGGGCTACACGGATCCCGAGCTCAAACTCACCGGCATGTTCTCTGAAGGCGGCCGGGGCATCTATGACCGGTTCCGCGGCCGGCTGATCTGGCCCATCCGCGACATCGCCGGCGACACCATCGGCTTCGGCGCCCGCAAGCTCTTCGAGGACGACCAGGGCCCCAAATACCTCAACACCCCCGAGACCGCGCTGTACAAGAAGTCGCAGGTGCTCTACGGGATCGACCTCGCCAAGAGAAATATCGCCAAGGACCGGCAGCTCGTCGTGGTGGAGGGCTACACCGACGTGATGGCCTGCCACCTCGCCGGGATTCCGACCGCGGTCGCCACCTGCGGCACGGCCTTCGGCACCGAGCACATCAAGATTGCCCGCCGCCTGCTCTCCGACGACGGCAGCGGCGGGGAAGTCATCTTCACCTTCGACGGCGACGCCGCCGGCCAGAAGGCGGCCCTGCGGGCCTTCGAGGAGGACCAGCGGTTCGTGGCACAGACCTACGTCGCTGTGGAGCCCAACGGCGCAGATCCCTGTGAGCTGCGCCAGTCCAAGGGCGACGCCGCCGTCCGGGACCTGATCACCACCCGCCGCCCATTGTTTGAATTCGCCATCCGTGCCGCCCTGAAACGGCACAACCTGGACACGGTCGAAGGCCGGATCGCGGCCCTGCGGGAATCCGCCCCGGTCGTCGCCCAGATCCGCGACGCCGGCATCCGTCCCGCCTACGCCCGTGAACTGTCCGGCTGGCTGGGCATGCCGGTCGAGGAAGTCAGCCGCGCGGTGGGCGCTGCCGCCAAGCGCGCCGCACAGCCGCCGTCGGGCGGCTCCGGCCCCTACCAGGGGCAGGGCAACAGCCAGGGCCGCGGCCCTGGCTCCGGGTACACCACGGTGACCGGCGGGGGATCCGCTCCGGGGCTGGCGCCTTTGCCGCCGTCGGCCGTGCTGCCCTCCTTCAACCGCCCCGATCCGCGCGACCCCGTGGCGGCGATGGAACGGCAGGCGCTGGAGGTTGCCCTCCAGCAGCCCGGGATGCTCGAAGGTGAGACCTGGCAGCGCTTCTCCGAGGCGAGGTTCTCGACGCCGGCGTACCTGGCCATTCACGAGGCCATCCGGGCCACTGGTCTGGCGTTCGCCGGTGACCCGGTGCGCTGGGTGGAACAGCTGCTGCAGGAGGTGCCCGAGCCGCTGCGGCCGCTCGTGTCCGAGCTGGCCGTGGTCCCGCTGCCGGCCAGCACCGCGGACGGTGTCCTGCGCTATTGCCGGGACATTCTGGCGCGCCTGTTCGAGCTGCAGATCACCAGGGTTAAGGCTGAAAAGATGGGACAGCTGCAGCGGCTGGACGCCTCGGCCGACCCGGAGGAATTCCAGCGGCTGAACCGCGAGCTCATGCAGCTGGAGATGCAGAGGCGGTCCCTGCGCTCGGAAGCCTGATTCCCGGCGCGGATCGTCGAGGCCTGGTTGCCCCGCCGTGGTGTCCCGCAGGGCGCAATTTCACTTCCCGGCAGGGTGTTTGCTAGGCTTATATCCGCTTCATTCCTCCTTAGCTCAATTGGCAGAGCATTCGACTGTTAATCGAAGGGTTGCTGGTTCAAGTCCAGCAGGAGGAGCGCGCAGTCCCCGTCCCGGTTCGCCGGGACGGGGACTTTTTTATACCCGGCGGGGGTATTTGTGGGCTGCGGCGGGGAGGGTGGCCCGCCGATTTCCTAAGCGGCAAAACCTTTGCTAATGTCATACCTGCTTCATTCCTCCTTAGCTCAATTGGCAGAGCATTCGACTGTTAATCGAAGGGTTGCTGGTTCAAGTCCAGCAGGAGGAGCGGACAGGTCCCGCAGCCCGTGGATAACAGGCTGCGGGACCTTTTTTGTGCCCTCCTACGGCGGCCTGTGGTGTGCTCAGACGAAATACATCTCCACCTGCAGGAACCGCTCTGCCTCCGCCACGGCCGCCCGGAAGGCTTCGAGTTCGGTGGGGGAGGTGCGGGGTTCGCGGGGGTGCCATTCGTGCGGTGCGGAGTGCACCTGGGTGAAGCCGCCGCCGGGCGGGGCGTAGAAAATGCCGAAGCGCTGCACCGGCCACTCGGGGGAGGTCTCGGGCGCGACCAGGAGCGCCGAATCGAAGGCCGGGTTGTACCACTGGGCGATCGGGCGCCGGCGGTCCTCGGCGAACAGGCCGGCCGCGAAGAGCGCCGCCGACTGCTGGCTGGTCTGACTGCATAGACGATCCCACCACAGAGGCAGGATTCCGGTGTCGCACCGCTGCCACGTGGCCGGTAAGCGCGGAGGATCCTGCCGGTGGGGCACATCTACAACTTTATCGCCCGCTGTGGAGCGGCAACAGGGCTGGCGCACAACTGCGCGGCCCCGCCCCCGAGGGGACATGCCCCGTGGTGGGGCTGGCGCGTGGACATAGTGCCCATGTGCCCACTCCTGGCTTCGAAGACTGGGCATGTCCTCCCCGGGGATGCTCAGGACGCCCCGGTCCGCCAGGGGACATGCCCCGTGGTGGGGCTGGCGCATGGACATAGTGCCCATGTGCCCACTCCTGGCCGCGAAGACTGGGCATGTCCTCCCCGGGCATGCTCAGCACGCCCCGGTCCGCCAGGGGACATGCCCCGTGGTGGGGCTGGCGCATGGACATAGTGCCCATGTGCCCACTCCTGGCCGCGAAGACTGGGCTTGTCCTCCGCGGGGATGCTCAGCACGCCCCGGTCCGCCAGGGGACATGTCCAGTGCTCGGGGTGGGGCTACTGGATGCGCGGGACCGTGCGGGGCCTGACGACCAGCCAGAGAGCTGCCGCTGCCAGGAAGATGCACGCGGCCTGGACGGCGCCCATCGGGGTGGATGAGGTGACGCCGAGCCAGCCCACCACCGGCGAGATGAGGCCAGCCATCAGGAACGTGGCGGCACCGAGCAAGGAGGCAGCGGTGCCGGCCTGCGCGCCGTGCTTGGCCAGGGCCAGCACCTGGACACAGGGGAACGTGAAGCCGGCGCCGAGGATATAGAACCACAGCGGCACCATCACACCCCACAGCCCGAAGCCCAGCTGATCGAAGAGCACGATCAACAACGCCATCAGGAACATCCACGCCGTGGAGCAGGCCAGGATCCACTGCGGCGGGACGTTCCGGATGAGCCTCGAGCTGGTCTGCACCCCCGCCACAATGCCCAGCGAGTTCACGCCGAAGAGCAGCCCGTACTGCTGCGGGCTGAAACCGTAGACGTCCTGGAACAGGAACGGCGACGCGGACAGGTACGTGAACAGCCCGGCGAAGTTCATTCCTCCCACCAGCAACAGCCCGACAAAGATCCGGTCCGCGAACAGCACACCGTACCGCTGGCGGGCGGTCATGCCGGTTTTTCCCCGGAGTTCCCGGGGCAGCGTCTCGCGCACCACGAAGACGGCGGCGATGAGTACGCACATGCCGTAGCCGGCCAGGAAGAAGAAGATCCCCGGCCACGGCATGAACAGCAGCAGCTGCGAGCCGATCACGGGAGCAAGGATCGGCGCCAGCCCGTTCACCAGTGCCATCCGGGAGAACATCCGCACCATGGCGTAGCCGCTGAACAGGTCCCGCACCATCGCCATGGCCACCACGCCGCCTCCCGCGGCGCCGATGCCCATCATCACCCGGAAGAAGCCCAGTGTCGTGATGTCGGTCGACAGGGCCGCACCCAGGGAGGCCACGATGTGCACCGCCGTCGCCAGGATCAGCGGCATCCGCCGGCCGAACTTGTCGCTTAGCGGGCCTACCACCAGCTGGCCCAGCGCAAAGCCGATCGTGGTGCCTGTCAGCGTCAGCTGAACGGCCGCCTCCGAGACGGCCAGGCTTTCTTCCAGCGCCGGGAACGCCGGAAGGTACAAGTCCACGGTGAAGGGTCCGAGAGCGGTCAGGGCGCCAAGCATCAGAATGTAGAGGAGCTTGCGGCGGCGGCTCAGGGAATCGCCGGGATTGGTGGGTGTAGTCACAGAGGTCAATCCTAGGGCTCACGAAGGTCGACCATGTGTGCAGCCGAAGGCGCGCCACAGCCCGCTCCCGCGCCGCGGCCGGGAGCCTGAATGGTAGTTTTGACACCGGGGTGTGCGTGAAGCTGCGCACACCGGCAAACCCGCGGAAGCGGAATCACAGACGTAACCAGTTAGGCGGGACCGATGAGCGGACGTCACAGCGGCGGAACAAGCGGGGGGCTGCGGATTTCCGCGCTGCCCAGGACCCTGAAGCTGATCTTCAAACTGGCCCCGCGGCAGCTCAACGACGAGATTGCCCTTGCCAAGGTCGAGATCAAGCGCAAGGGCATCCAGGTTGGCGTTGCCGCCGCCTTCCTGGCCGTCGCGCTGATCTTCGTTGGCTTCCTGGTCATCGGCCTCATCGTCGCGGCCATCATGGGTCTCGCCACGATCATGCCGGCCTGGCTCGCGGCACTGCTGGTCTGCGGGGTGTTCCTGCTGATCGCCTTGATCGTCGGCCTCCTGGGGGTCGGCAAGTTCAAGAAGGCCATGCCGCTGGTTCCGGAAGATACCATCCGGGGCCTCAAGTACGACCTCGGCATCGCCAAGGAAGGCTCCGCCTTCAATCCTGCCGTGCTGGATCCGGAATCCGAGCAGTACAAGGCAGCGAAGGCAGCCAAGGCAGAGGCAGCCGCCAAGGCTAAGGCCGAGAAGGAAGCCAAGAAGGCCGCCGAGCCGGACTTCGGTCCGCCGCCCACCGAAGCGGAACTGCGACGCCGGCTGGACCAGCGCCGCACCCACCTCACCGGAGTCCGCGATGAACTGAACGAGGAACTGGACGTCAAGACCCAGGCCCAGGCGCTCCTGGCCGTGGCCCAGGTGAAGCTGCAGGACGGCAAGGAACAGCTCAGCGACAAGGTCGTCAGTTTCCGGGCCGCGGCCAGCCGCCGCGCGCAGCGGCCCGCGGCTTCGGCCCGTGCTGACGGCGCAGGCGTGGCAGAACAGCTGGGCCAGCGGTGGAAGCCGCTCGTCGCTCTCACCGCCTCGGCCGCCGCGCTCGTGTTCCTGCTGCGCAAACTGATCAAGGGCTAGGTAGCCCGCTGAACCGCAACGCTCGATCGTTGCCGGCCACGGAGAGGGGGACTGGATGAAATTCATCGGTGCGGGTTCCCGGCCTGGTCAGCCGCAGATCCACCACGACAGGGTTTTCACCATCCCCAACGTGGTGACAGTGGTGCGGTTCCTCGGCGTACCGCTCTTCATCTGGCTCGTGCTCGGGGTGCAGGAATACGGCTACGCCGCCCTCGTCCTGGCGATCATGGGCAGCACGGACTGGGTGGACGGCTACGTCGCCCGCCGGTTCGACCAGATGTCCAACCTTGGACGGGTCATGGATCCCATCGCGGACCGGCTGTCGCTGATCGCGGTTGCCGTGACGCTCGTGATCGCCGGCGTCGTGGCGTGGTGGTACCTCGCGGCGCTGCTGATCCCGGACGCCGTCCTGCTCGCACTGTCGCTCTACTACTTCCATGGCCACCCCGACCTCCCCGTGAGCCGGATTGGCAAGATCCGGACTGCGCTCCTGCTGGTCGGCACGCCGCTGCTCGTGCTCTCGAAGCTCCCCGTCCCGGGCACCGAGGTGTACTTCACCGCCGCCTGGATCTTCCTCGGACTGGGGCTTGTGGGGCACTGGATCGCCGGCTACAACTACTTCTGGGCCATCATCCGCAAAGGCAAGAAGCTCAAGAGCGGCAAGCTCGACGTCGACGGCGGCACCGACTGATGGTGTGGTTCGCTGTCCTGCTGGCTGTGCTGGGCGCGTTTTGCCTCGCGTTCGGCGCCCAGCGCCAGGGCAGTGCGGTCAAGGCCGACACCGGGGGACTGGCGCTCAGCAACCACGGGATGCTCCGGCTGATCCGCAACCCGCGCTGGGTGTTCGGCCTGCTGCTGCTGGCCGTTGGCATGGCGATGAACGCCGTCGCCCTGGTCATGGCGCCGCTGACCGTGGTCCAGCCGATCGGGGCGATCGCCCTCGTGATCACCACGATCGTCAATGCCAAAGACCAAGGGCTGAGCATCAACCGCGCCACGGTGGTGGCCATCTCCGCCTGTGTCACCGGCTCGGCCCTGTTTGTGATTCTGGCGGTCAACGTAACCCAGGAGACCCACCAGGTCGGCGCCTCCGACGAACTGACCATCGTGCTGCTGCTGGCCCTGGCTGTCGGTCTGTTCGGGACACTCGCCCTGGTGTTCAGGCACCGGATGAGTGCCTTCATCTATATCCTTGGCGCGGGCATCCTGTTCGGCTTCGTCGCCGTCCTGACCCGCATCATCGGCAAGCACCTGCTGGAGCCGAACGGTCTGGGCATCCTGAATGTGCCGTGGTATTCGGTGGTCGCCATCGTGGCCGCCGGCGTCCTCGGCTCGTGGTTCGTTCAAAACGCCTACTCCGGCGGCCCGCCGGACCTCGTGATTGCCGGGCTGACCGTGATTGATCCGATCGTCGGCATCGCAATCGGCATCACGATCCTCGGCGAACTGCGCCCCGATGTCCACGCCGTGACGGCGATAGCGATGGGGGCGGCCGGTTCGCTTGCTATCGTGGGAGTGATCGCATTGTCCAGGCACCATCCCGAAGTCACCAAGCGCAAGAAGGACGCGCGGAAGGCCGCGGGGCGGGTGCCGCAGAACGTCAACAGACCTCAGCAGTAGGCCCGGCGCGCCTGCGCCGACGGCCAGGCGGCCACCACAAGTCCCAGCTGCCCGCACCGTGACCACCAGGAGCTCTCCCCGTGACCATGCCTGACAACCAGCACCCGCTGACCATCCTGATTGCCGCAGACACATACCCGCCTCACGTCAACGGTGCAGCCATGTTCGGCTACCGCCTGGCCAAGGGCATGAAGGCGCGCGGACACGATGTTCACGTCCTGGCCTGCCGACCGGACAAGGGCAAGAGCTACACCGAGTTCAGCGACGAGGGCACGGTCCACCGGATCCGTTCGCACTCAGTTCCCACGCACGAATACTTCAGGATCACCTTCCCTTGGGAAATCAAGAAGGAAATCAGCCTGCTTTTTGACCGGATCCAACCCGACGTGGTGCACATCCAGAGCCACTATATGATCGGCGAGCACGTGCTCTACGAGGCGGTGAAGCGTGGTATTCGGATTGTGGCGACCAACCACTTCATGCCGGAGAACCTTAACCCGTTCCTGCCGTTCCCGCAGTGGTTCAAGGACATCGTGGGCCGGATTTCCTGGAAGGACATGGGCAAGGTTATGGGCCAGGCCGACGTCGTCACTACCCCGACGCCGCTGGCAGCCAAGGCGATGCACCAGCACGCCTTCCTGCGCAAGGTCCTGCCGCTGTCCAACGGCATCGACTCCGCGGCCTACGAACTCAAACCCGGGGAGGAGCTGGAGCGCCACACAAGCCCCACCGTGCTGTTCGTTGGCCGGCTCGCCGAGGAAAAACACATCGATGTCCTGGTTGACGCTGTCGCCAAGACGCCCCGGGCGCTGGACGTCCACCTCGAAATTGTCGGCGGCGGGGAAGTGCGCCCGGCCCTCGAAGCCCAGGTTGCCCGTCTAGGGCTGCAGGACCGGGTCACGTTCCTCGGCCTGGCCAGCGACGCCGATCTTCGCGAGGCCTATCTGGCGGCGGACCTGTTCTGCATGCCCGGGACGGCCGAACTCCAGTCGCTCGTGACCCTGGAAGCGATGTCCGCCTCCACCCCGGTGCTGCTGGCTGACGCCATGGCGCTGCCGCACCTGGTGCACGACGGCGAAAACGGCTACCTGTTCACGCCCAACGACAGCGACGATCTCGCAGCCAAAATGGTCCGCGTGCTGTCGCTCCCCGCTGCTGAGCTGGCGGCGATGGGCAAGGCGAGCCGGGGTCTGGTGGAGAACCACAGCCTGGAACGAACCCTGCAGGCCTTCGAGGATCTGTACCGCGGCGCAAGCTACGACGACCTCGTCGTCTGAAACGGGCCACTACTATTGTTAGAGTGATTTTCGCCCGGAAACGCTCCGGCCCTGCGAGGGCCGGAAAGATTTCCGGGCGTAAGGGGCTATAGCTCAGCTGGTTAGAGCGCGGGACTCATAATCCTAAGGTCCTCGGTTCAAGTCCGAGTAGCCCTACCTTTCCGCGGGGACCCTGTCAGGGAACCGCATCCACGGGAGCCGTGGTTGACGTTGGACGTCGGCCCGGCTCCTTTGATTTGTCGGGCCGAACTTTCGTTCGGATCCGAAGCCGATCGCCGTGACTCCGCGGGCGAACGCGGCCTTACGCTCTTCCTCCGAATGACCTCCATCACTTGCGGCGCCCTTCCGCATTGCGGTAAGTTACTCGTGAGTAACATTCTGCCGGCGCACCGCCCGCGGCCTCCTGGCCGCTGCTGATCCCTCGTGAAGGAACACCATGTCCAAAGCTGACATCGATATCAACAACCTCCCCTACGCCGATGGCGACTTCTTTGCGTTCGAGCAACTGCTCACCGGCAAGGAGCAGGACCGGCTCGCTGAAGTCCGCGAGTTCCTGGCCCGCGAGGTCAAGCCGATCGCCGTCGACTGCTGGAACCGCGCCGAATTCCCGATGGACCTGATTCCGAAGCTTGCCGAGGTCGACCTGGTCAGCCCGGTCCGGCGGCAGGGCTATTCCAACCTCTTCGCGGGCATGCTGCACGCCGAGGCAACCCGCGCCGACACCTCCATTGCGACTTTCATCGGCGTCCACGACGGGCTGTTCACCGGCTCCATCGAGGCACTGGCCTCCCAGGAGCAGCAGGAAGCGTGGCTGCCGGACATCTACTCGCTCAAGAAAATCGGTGCGTTCGGCCTCACCGAACCTCTCGGCGGCTCCGACGTCGCCGGCGGCACCCGCACCACAGCCCGCAAGGAGGGGAACAGCTGGATCCTGAACGGAGCCAAGCGCTGGATCGGCAACGCCACGTTCTCCGACTGGGTGGTCATCTACGCCCGCGACCTCGCCGACAACCAGGTCAAGGGATTCCTGGTCGACACCAAGACCGAGGGCTACAGCGCCACCAAGATCGAGAACAAGATCTCGCTGCGCACCGTGCAGAACGCTGACATTACGCTCGATAACGTCGTGGTTCCCGAGTTCTTCAAGCTCGCAAACGCCAACAGCTTCCGCGACACTAACAAGGTCCTCAAGGTCACCAGGCTGGCCGTTGCCTGGCAGGCGGTCGGCCAGCAGCTGGCCGCCTTCGACGTCGCCCGCCGCTACGCCGTGGAGCGCAGCCAGTTCGGACGCCCGATCGCCTCCTTCCAGCTGGTGCAGCACCAGCTCGTACAGATCCTCGGCAACGCCGTCAGCTCGATGGGCATGATGGTCCGGCTCTCACAGCTGGAGGACCTGGGCCAGGCCAAGGACGAGCAGTCGGCTTTGGCCAAGGCCTTCACCACGGCCCGCATGCGCGAGAGCGTGGCCCTGGGCCGCGGCATTCTCGGCGGCAACGGGATCGTGACCGACTATGAGATGGCCAAGGTCTTCTCGGATGCCGAAGCCATCTACTCTTACGAGGGCACCCACGAGATCAACACCCTCGTCACCGGCCGGGCGATCACGGGCATCTCCGCGATCGTCTAGGAAACGGCCCCACGGCGCACGGCGGCCCCAAGACGCCAGCGCCGGCGGCCGGCTCACTGCCCGCGGCCCTTCGTCCATATCCACCCTCCGCGCCCCTATCCGGGCGCGGGATCGAGGGGAGGAAGCAGGACGGAGGGCCGCAGGTCTGTCACGAAGGCCAGCGGATTGAGGTACTCCTCGCCGCGGCGAACGCCCCAGTGGACGCAGGGCGCTGGCGTGCAGTGGCCGGCCTGGATCCAGCCCAGGACATCTCCCTGAGCGACGGCGGCGCCGGCCTCGAGATCGCTGCGAACCGCCTCGAAGCTGCTCCGCAGCCCGCTTCCGTGGTCGACGGTGATGACCGGGCGGTCCACGACAACGCCGGCAAAGCTCACGGTGCCGGACGCCGGCGAGGTGACAGGGGCGCCGTCGTGCGGTGCCCGGAGATCCACGCCGCGGTGACCGCTCAGCCACGGTCTGGCCGGCGGGTCAAAGGCGCGCAGGACAGCGGGCCGGGGACTCAATGGCCAGCTCCATCCGGCGGTCACCGCGCCGGGGCCGTTCACGGGGCCGCTGCTGGAACCGGGAACCAGTGCTGGGCCCGCGGACGCCGTCACGGGGGACAGTGCCAGAAGCAGTGCGGCAACCAGGGCGGGAACAGACGCCAAAGTTTTCATGGATCCAGCCTGACGGCGCCACCGGACCGGCGAAAGCGTGCCTCCGGCGTATGTGGACGGCCCCGTGTATGTGGACAGCGCCGCGGGCCGGCCCCGGACAAGGCCCCGCACGGTCTCCTGCACGGGCGCCAAAACGACCCCGCCGCCCTGTCGCCAGCCCCCGGAAACTGTCCAATCCGGCACCGCCCCTGTAGTACACTTGGTGGAGCAGTTTGCTGTGCCCTCACGCTTGATCACTGTCTTTGTGCTAGCAAGGTATTTGTCTAAGCCGGCACGCCTCATTCAGGGGTGCGGGGGAGCAGCGGCTGACTACGCGTATCCAGCCCTCCTTATTCGAAGCTTGAACTCTTCAGGGTGCGGAGGACTGTGCTTCTTTCGGTCCGGGCCTAAGGTCCGGTGGAGAAGCGCAGTGGATGCCAGGAGCGCTGCCCGCCTGGGTGGTGCTATCAACCGTCAACTATTGGCAGGGTAAGACAACCCATGGGCTGTCTCATGAATGACCTGCCGGAAGGAGCGCCGGCATGCCCGTCGTAACTATGCGCCAGCTGCTTGACAGCGGCGTCCACTTTGGACACCAGACCCGCCGTTGGAACCCGAAGATGAAGCGCTTCATCTTCACGGAGCGCAACGGCATCTACATCATTGACCTGCAGCAGTCGCTGTCCTACATCGACCGCGCCTACGAGTTCGTGAAGGCCACCGTTGCACACGGCGGCACCGTTCTCTTCGTCGGCACCAAGAAGCAGGCGCAGGAATCCATCGCCGAGCAGGCCACCCGCGTTGGCCAGCCGTACGTCAACCAGCGTTGGCTCGGCGGTATGCTGACCAACTTCCAGACGGTCTCCAAGCGCATCCAGCGCATGAAGGAACTCGAAGAGATCGACTTCGACGACGTCGCCGGCTCCGCTTACACCAAGAAGGAACTGCTGCTCCTTCGCCGCGAACTCACCAAGCTGGAAACCAACCTCGGTGGTATCCGCAACCTGACCAAGGCGCCTTCCGCGCTGTGGATCGTTGACACCAAGAAGGAACACCTTGCTGTCGACGAAGCCAAGAAGCTGAACATCCCGGTTGTTGCCATCCTGGACACCAACTGCGATCCGGACGAAGTCGACTTCCCGATCCCGGGTAACGACGACGCCATCCGCTCCGTCAACCTGCTGACCCGCGTTGTTGCTGACGCCGTTGCTGAGGGCCTCATCGCCCGCAACCAGCGCGCCACCGGCACCACCGAAGCTCCGGAAGAGCCGCTGGCCGAGTGGGAGCGCGAGCTCCTCGAAGGCAGCAAGACCGAAGAGGCTGCTGCCGCTCCGGCCGCTGAAGCCGCTCCGGCTGCAGAAGCTGCTGAAGAGGCGCCCGCCGCTGCCGAGGCCGCTCCGGCTGCTGACGACGCCGCCGGCGAAGCCAAGTAGTCAGACCGGCTGCTTTTCTCAGCTGACAAATAAATCCGGATCTCCCCGCACGCTCTCCGCGTAAAGGGAACTGACAGGATGGCCGCTCACGCCGGTGAGCTGCCGTCCTGTCAGTCCGTACACCACATAAAATTTCTAGACAGAGGGGTTCACATGGCGAACTACACTGCTGCTGATATCAAGGCTCTGCGCGAGCGCACGGGCGCCGGCATGATGGATGTCAAGAAGGCTCTCGACGAGGCCAACGGTGACGCCGAGAAGGCCATCGAAATCATCCGCATCAAGGGCCTCAAGGGCGCTACCAAGCGCGAGGGCCGCTCCACCGCGGAAGGCCTGGTTGCTGCCAAGGTCGCCGGCGGCGTTGGCGTGATGATTGAAGTCAACTGCGAGACCGACTTCGTTGCGAAGGCTGACAAGTTCATCCAGCTCGCCGACAAGGTCCTGGCTGTCGCCGTCGAGTCCGGCGCTGCCGATCTCGAGGCCCTGCTGGCCACCGAGGTCGACGGCAAGCCGCTGTCCGAGGTTGTTGTCGAAGAGGGCGCCGTTCTGGGCGAGAAGGTTGTTGTCCGCCGCATCGCCCGCCTCGAAGCCGCCACGGTCGACGCTTACCTGCACAAGACCTCCAAGGATCTCCCGGCCCAGGTCGGCGTCCTGTTCGCTGTTGACGGCGAAGGCGAAGCAGCTGCCACCGCAGCCCACGACGTCGCCGTCCACATCGCAGCGATGTCCCCGAACTACCTCTCCCGCGAGGACGTTCCGGCCGAGCTCGTAGAGTCCGAGCGCCGCATCGCCGAGGAGACTGCCAAGGCTGAAGGCAAGCCGGAAGCGGCCATGACCAAGATTGTGGAAGGCCGTGTCACGGGCTTCTACAAGGGCGAGGTTCTCCTTGACCAGGCATTCGCCAAGGATGCCAAGAAGTCTGTCGCGCAGGTCCTCGAAGAGGCCGGCGTCAAGGGCACCGCATTCGCGCGTTTCCGCGTCGGTTCCTAGCCAGACACCAGTCCGACACTTAGTCAGACACTAGTCAGACACGCTGAGGGGGTGGTCACTGCGGTGGCCGCCCCTTTGGCATGCACGCAGGGTACGCCTGCAGGTCACAAACCCGGGAGACTTTCCCGGTGCAGCCCCGGGCCCCGGCGGAATGACGCCTTTGGTCCCCGGCACGATACCCTTTTTCAGAGTTCACCAACGGGAAGGCACCATGGAAACCGTCACCACTTCAGCCCAGCCAAAGAAGAGCCGGCGCCGAGTCCTGTTGAAGCTATCGGGCGAGGTCTTCGGCGGCGGCAAGCTCGGCGTCGACCCTGACACCGTCCGCGGCGTGGCCAAGCAGATCGCCGCAGCAGTTCCCGACGTTGAGGTTGCGATCGTCGTCGGCGGCGGAAACTTCTTCCGCGGCGCCGAACTGTCCCAGAGCGGCATGGACCGTTCCCGTGCCGACTACATGGGCATGCTCGGCACTGTCATGAACTGCCTGGCCCTCCAGGACTTCCTGGAACAGGCCGGCGTCGAGACCCGGGTCCAGAGCGCCATCACCATGGGCCAGGTCGCTGAGGCGTACATTCCGCGCCGCGCCATCCGCCACATGGAAAAGGGCCGCGTCGTCATCTTCGGTGCCGGCGCCGGCCTGCCGTACTTCTCCACCGACACCGTGGCCGCCCAGCGCGCCATGGAGGTCCACGCCGACGTCGTCCTGATGGCCAAGAGCGGCGTCGACGGCGTCTACACCGCGGACCCGAAGAAGGACCCCACGGCCGAGAAGCTGCACCGGCTCAGCTACGACGACGCCCTGCGCCGCGACATCCGCGTGATGGACCAGACCGCCATGACCATGTGCAAGGACAACAACCTCACGATGGTGGTGTTCGGCATGGAAGGCGAAGGCAACGTCACCCGCGCCATTCTGGGCGAGGACCTGGGCACCGTCGTCACCCCCTAGCAACGGCTAGGATGTTTTCAGGACAGTTCCACTCCCCGGATCCGGGGCAGGCAGACGGAACACAGCCAAGACCGTGCAGCATCCCGCCAGTGGCGGGTGCACCAATTTCTGAGGAGAGATCGTGATCGAAGAAACCTTGCTCGAAGCCGGGGAAAAGATGGACAAGGCGGTTGAAGTAGCCAAGGAAGACTTCGCCTCGATCCGGACCGGCCGCGCCACCCCGGGCCTCTACAACAAGGTCCTCGTGGACTACTACGGCTCCCCGACGCCGCTGCAGCAGCTGGCCTCCTTCGCCGTTCCGGACGCCCGCACCATCCTGATCACGCCGTTCGACAAGACCGCCCTGCGCGATATTGAGCGCGCGCTGAGCGACTCCGAGGTCGGAGCCAACCCGTCCAACGACGGCAACGTCATCCGGATCACCATCCCGGACCTCACGCAGGAGCGCCGCAAGGAATACGTCAAGATCGTCAAGTCCAAGGGCGAGGACGCCAAGGTCTCCATCCGCAACATCCGCCGCAAGGCCAAGGAAGCCCTGGACAAGCTGGTCAAGGACGGCGAGGCCGGCGAGGACGAGGGCAGCCGCGGCGAAAAGGAACTGGACGCCATGACCAAGGCCCACGTCGACGGGATCGACGAACTGCTCAAGCGCAAGGAAGCCGAGCTGCTCGAGGTCTGATGGCGCAGGAACAGGGGGACCCCGGAGCGGACGTCCGGGTGCGGGGCAAGCAGCGGAGGAACCCGACGCCTAAAGCCGGCAGGAATCTTCCCGCCGCTATAGCGGTGGGCCTTGGCATGCTCGTGTTTGTCCTCGGCGGACTGCTGTTCCTTCCGCTGGGGTTCGTGCTCATCGTCACCGCCTTCGCGGTCTTCGGTGTCTGGGAAGTCTTCCGGGCACTGGAAACCACCGGCACGAGGCTGCCGATTGTTCCGGTGATGACCGGCACCGTGGCGATGCCGGCCGCCGCCTACTTCGGCGGCACCGAAAGCCTCCTGTTCGCGATGCTGCTCAGCAGCGTCGCGGCGCTGATCTGGCGGTCCCTGGAAGGCGCTGCCGGATCCGCGCGCAGTATCTTCGCCGGCGTCTTCACCCTGTCCTGGATCCCGTTCCTGATCAGCTTCGCCGTGTTGCCGCTGCACACCTTCGTGGGGGAGACGCCCTTGGGGCTGTGGCCCGACGGCGTTGTTCCCCCCGGAGCGTGGCAGATCGCCACGCTCCTGCTGCTGGTGGTCGCCAACGACACCTTCGGCTACCTCGTCGGGGCCTCGCTCGGCAAGCACCCGATGGCGCCGAAGATCAGCCCCAAAAAGAGCTGGGAAGGTTTCGCCGGATCCATTGCCGGTGCCACGGTGGTCGGAGTGCTCGCCGCCATCTTCCTGCTCGACAAGCCCTGGTGGGTCGGGGTCGCCCTGGCCGTGGGCATGGTGGCGGCGGCCACTGCCGGAGACCTCTCCGAATCCATGGTGAAGCGCGAACTCGGGATCAAGGACATGAGCAGCATCCTGCCCGGCCACGGCGGGGTCATGGACCGGCTGGACTCGATCGTCTTCGCGTGTCCGGTGGCATTCATCCTCTCCTCCGTCTTTTCCGGCGCGTAAGGCAGCCCCTGTTCCCCCCTCCGGCCCCTAGAATGGTGCCGGGCAAACCAGCCGAACGGCATTGAAGGAAACACAGTTACAGTGGACATTCAACGGCAGATTCCTGCTTCCTTTGACCGCGTGCAGCGGAACCAGTACGGCTACAACGCCAAGCAGGTCGACCAGTTCATGCAGCGCGCCCGGGTGTCTTTTGAAACGCCTCAGTCGGCCGCCCGGCCGGTCAAGAGCGGGGACGTCAGGGCGGTCTCCTTCGACCCCGTCAAGGGCGGCTACGCAGCGGCCGGCGTGGACGCGGCCCTGGACCGGCTGGAGGACGCCCTCGCCATGCGGGAACGCGATGAACTCGTGGCCGAACGCGGCGAGGAAGCCTGGCTCCGCGAAATCGGCCGGATCGCCGGACTGCTCCGCGGCCGGCTGCACCGCCCCGACGGGCAGCGCTTCCGGCGCCCCGCCAAAGCCAAGGCCCGCAGCTACAACACCACGGACGTGGACCACCTCTGCCACGACCTGATCGGATACCTCGAACAGGACAAGCCGCTGAGTGTGGACAACGTCCGCCGCGCTGTCTTTCGTCCCGCCGTCGGCCGGGACGGCTACGAGGAAAACCAGGTGGACGCTTTCCTGGACCGGGTCGTCGAACTCATGGCCGCCATCGACTGAGCGCCATCAGCGCTCAGTGACCAGCGGCCGCTCCGGAGTGTGCAGCCGTGTCATGAGACGGGTGATGCCCCGCGGCACGCGGTTCCTGGTGGCCCGCGACACCAGGACCATCACGGCAAACGCCGCCGGCACCGTCCAGGCGGCGGGCTGGGCCAGCCAGGGCGGGGACCCGCCGGCACCCAGCACGGCCCCTCCCACCATCGCCCCGCCGCACAGCACGGCCCCCGTCGCCATTCCGGCGATCGCCCCGGCATCGGTCAGCCCGCGCCACCAGATGCCCAGCAGGAGCACCGGGCAGAGTGTGGACGCCGTGAACGCAAACACCATCCCCACGCTGCCTGCCAGCGCGAGCGAACCCGTCATGGACGCCAGGCCCAGCGGGACCAGTGCCGAAATCACGGCCGCCCGGCGGAAGCCCTTGACGCTGCCGCCGAAGAGGTCCTGGCTGATCACGCCGGCGAGCGAGACCACCAGCCCGGAGGTCGTGGACAGGAACGCGGCAAACGCCCCGGCCACCACCAGGGCGGACAGCAGATCCCCGGCCATCCCGCCCACCAGCTCTCCGGGCAGCAGCAGCACCAGCGCGTCGGACTGTCCGCTCTGCGCCAGTTCAGGGGCGAACATCCGGCCGATCAGCCCGTAGGCCGTCGGGAACAGGTAGAAGACCGACAACAGGCCCAGGACGATCAGGGTTGTCCGGCGGGCCGACTGCCCGTCCGGGTTCGTGTAGAAGCGCACCAGCACGTGCGGCAGCCCGAGCGTCCCGAACAGCAGCGCCACCAGCAGGGAAATGTTCTGGTACATCCCCGCCGGAGCCGCGCCCGTCGGGTTCACGTACGCTGCCGCCTCGGCGGGACTTCCGGCGTCCGCCAGCGCGAAGGCGATGAAGAGAATCGGCACCGCCAGCGCCGTCAGTTTCAGCCAGTACTGGAACGCCTGGACAAAGGTAATGGACCGCATACCGCCCGCCACCACCGTGACGCACACGACGGCGACCACGGCCACCATCCCCACCCACGCCGGCAGCCCGGTGGTGATCCGGATGGCCAGCGCCGCGCCGTGGAGTTGCGGGACGATATACAGCCACCCGACCATCACGACGACGACGCTCGTGACGCTGCGGACCACCCGGGAGTCGAGCCGCGCTTCGGTGAAGTCGGGAATTGTGTAGGCGCCGGAGCGGCGGAGCGGCGCCGCGACGAAGAGCAGCAGCATCAGGTAACCGGCGGTATACCCCACTGGAAACCACAGGGCGTCCGTGCCGGAGAGGAGGATCAGCCCGGCGACGCCGAGGAAGCTCGCCGCCGAGAGGTATTCGCCGCCGATCGCGGAGGCATTCCACCAGGGCCGGACGGTCCGCGACGCCACGTAGAAATCCCCGGTGGTGCGCGAGATCCGCAGCCCGTAAAAACCGATGACGGCCGTGGCCAGCGAGACGGCGGCGAACGCGGCGATGCCGACGACCGGGTTCACGGTCGCCTCACTTGTCCCCGACGAGATCCCGGTAGCGGGCCTCGTTCCGGGCCGCGGTCCGGATGTACAGCCAGGCGCTGAGCCCGATCACCGGATAGATGCCGGCGCCCAGCAGCACCCAGTCGAACGGCAGGCCCACAATCGTTGACTCCGCGAGCCCGGGGACCAGCCCCAGCATGAGCGGGAACGCGACCAGGATCAGCAGGAATCCCGCGGCCACCACCACGGCCAGCCGCAGCTGGGAGCGGATCAACGAGCGGACAAACACCTGGCCGGCGTCGGATTCCTCGGCGGCGTCGCGCGAATCGGCCGCCGAGCGCGCGTCGGGCAGCGCGCCGCTCCCCGGGGTGAAGGTGCGCGGGGCGGTGACACGGACGCGGGTCATGCCTGCGGCCGGATCCGGGTCGCCTCGAGCTTTTCCCGCACGGAGGGCAGGTGCCGCCGGCTGATGGGCAGCTCGGCCCCCGCCACCGTGACACTGGGCCGGGCCGCGGCAAGCTTCATGTGGCTGACATGGTTCAGCGCGATGAGGTAGGAACGGTGGATCCGCAGGAACCCGGCTTCGGCCCACTGCTGCTCCAGATCGGCCAGCGGGACCCGTATGAGGTAGCTGGCGTCCGCGGTGTGCAGCCTGGCGTAGTCGCCCTGGGCCTGGACATAGGTGACGTCTTCGCGGCGGATCATCTTCGTGGTGCCGCCGAGGTCCACGGTGATCATTTCCGGCCGCGGGGCGCCGTCCTTGAGCAGCTCACTGATCCTGCCGATCGACTTTGCCAGCCGCTCGGCGCGGACGGGTTTCAGCAGATAGTCCACGGCGGCCAGGTCGAAGGCTTCCAGGGCGCAGTCCTCGTCGGCAGTGACGAAGACGACCGCGGGCGGCTTGCTGCTGCGCGCGATGACGCGGGCGATGTCCAGGCCGGAAAGTGCGGGCATATGGATGTCGAGGAACACGGCGTCGACCTCCTCGGCCTCGAGGGCCCGCAGGGCCTCCGCCCCGGAGGAGGCGCGGTGGATGGTGCCGATCCGGTCATCGCGGCCGAGCAGGAAGGCCAGTTCCTCCACGGCGGGCAGCTCGTCGTCGGCGACGAGGACGTTAATCATGGTCCAAGACTAACGCCGGAGGCGTTTGGCCCCTATCAGGCATCGTGGCGGGGCTGCGATTTGGGCACGCGCATCGTGATCAGGGTGCCTTCCCCGGGCGCCGTCTCGATCACCAGCCCGTGGTCGTCGCCGTAGACCTGGCGCAGCCGGGCATCGACGTTGCGGAGCCCGACATGGTCGCCGTCGCTGTGCCCGGCAAGGACAGACCGCAGCTGTTCCGGGTCCATGCCCACGCCGTCGTCCTCGATGGTCACCTCGGCGAAGGCACCGGAATCGTTGGCCGTGATGGAGATATGGCCGGGGCCCTCCTTGGCCTCGAGGCCGTGCCGGACCGCGTTTTCCACCAGCGGCTGCAGGCTCAGGAAGGGGATCACGGTACTGAGCACCTCGGGGGCGATCCGCAGGCTCACCTGCACGCGGTCGCCGAACCGCGCCCGTTCCAGCAGCAGGTAGCGGTCGATGCAGCGCAGCTCCTCGGCGAGGGTGGTGAAGTCCCCGTGCCGGCGGAACGAATAGCGGGTGAAATCGGCGAACTCCACCACCAGCTCCCGGGCCCGGACCGGATCCGTGTTGATGAAGGACGCGATCGCGTTCAGCGAGTTGTAGATGAAGTGCGGGCTGATCTGGGCCCGGAGCGCACGCACCTCGGCCTCCATCAGCAGCGTGCGGGACGCGTCGAGTTCGGCCAGTTCCACCTGCGTCGCCACCCAGTCGGCCACCTCGCTGGTGGCCCGGACCAGCCCGGCCCCGGCCGCCGGGGCGAAGGCGGCCACGACGCCCACCACCCGGGTCCCGGCCCTGATCGGGGCGATCACCGCGGCGCGTTCCACGTCCGCGCGGGTCGCCGCGGCGCCCTTGCCCTGCGCGAGTTCCTGCACTTCGCCGGCCGGGATCACGGCGGTGTGGCCGCCGTCGAGCACCCCTGCCGCGAGCTCCATCAGCAGCGGTTTAAGTTCCTCCCCGGCCCCGTCCCAGGCGAGCACGCCGGTGGTGTCCGTGATCGCCAGCGCGTCGCAGCCCAGCAGGTTGCGCAGCTGCCGGCTGGCTTTGGCGGCACCGGCAGGATTCAGGCCCGTCCTCAAGTGCTGGCCGGCGCGCGATGCCGCGTGCAGCGTTTTGTACGTGGCCCGTTCCGCGTCGGTGCCAAGCTCCCGGAAGGAGCGGAGCACCTTGAGTCCAACGGCGACGACGACGGCGATCGCCGCCGCGATCACGGCGATGGCGGCGGCGATGAACAGGGGAGAGTCGGGCATGGGCCCAGCGTATCGCGGCACGTGCCGGGCAGGGGCCGAGGGGGCGCCGGACCTTGCTGGAGGCGCCGCTGAGCGCAGCATCCCGACCGCTGAGCGACGCAGGGCCGGGCGGATGTGGATGTTGGCCGTGTCACGGGAGAGAGTGATTGTAGTCACATTGGCCGGAGGGCTGTTCGGAGCAGGCCAAGGCAGCCGGTGTGGACTCGAAAGTCTCAATGAGGAGGAACGATGGGTCACGAAGCCCAAGAAACGGACGCTACGGCGGCCGTGGACTTCAAAGAAGTCCAGTCGACGCCGCGGTTCCAGGAACTGCGCAAGCGTCACCGCAGCTTTGTCTTTCCGATGGCCATTGCATTCCTGCTCTGGTACTTCGCTTATGTCCTGCTGGCCGACTACGCGGTGGAGTTCATGTCCATCAAGGTCTGGGGCAACATCAACGTCGGCCTGATCATGGGCCTGGCTCAGTTCGTGACCACGTTCGCCATCACCGGCTGGTACGTCAGCTACTCGAACCGGAAGCTTGACCCGATCGCAGCGGAAATCCGCCACGAAATCGAGGGCCACGAATTCGACAAGCACGGCAACCAAATCAGTGGGGTTCAAAAATGACGTTTATGGTTCCCGCAGTAATCGTTGCGGATCTCAAGGAAACCACACTGCTGAACATGGGCATCTTCGCCCTGTTCGTGGCGATCACGATGATCATCGTGGTCAAGGCAAGCAAAAACAACAAGACGGCCGCCGACTACTACGCCGCCGGACGGTCCTTCACCGGATCTCAGAACGGCACCGCCATCGCAGGCGACTACCTCTCGGCGGCCTCGTTCCTGGGGATCACCGGCGCCATCGCCATCAACGGCTACGACGGCTTTATGTACTCCATCGGCTTCCTGGTCGCCTGGCTCGTCGCCCTGCTGCTCGTGGCCGAACTGCTGCGCAACACCGGCAAGTTCACCATGGCCGATGTTCTCTCCTTCCGGCTCAAGCAGCGCCCCGTGCGCATCGCGGCGGCCATCTCCACCCTCGTGGTCTGCTTCTTCTACCTCCTGGCCCAAATGGCCGGAGCGGGCACCCTGATCTCCCTGCTCCTGGGCATCAGCGACTGGGGCGGACAAGCGCTGGTCATCATCGTCGTCGGCGCCCTGATGATCATGTATGTACTGATCGGCGGCATGAAGGGCACCACCTGGGTCCAGATCATCAAGGCCGTGCTCCTGATTGCGGGAGCAGCCGTGATGACCCTCTGGGTCCTCGCCATCTACGGCTTCAACCTTTCCTCCCTGCTGGGGGGCGCGGTGGAAGCCTCGGGCAACCAGAACCTCCTTAACCCGGGCCTGCAGTACGGCAAGACTGAAACCTCCAAGATCGACTTCATGTCCCTGGCCCTGGCCCTCGTGCTTGGCACCGCGGCACTGCCCCACGTCCTGATGCGCTTCTACACGGTTCCGACCGCCAAGGAAGCCCGCAAGTCCGTGGTCTGGTCCATCTGGCTGATCGGCCTGTTCTACCTGTTCACCCTGGTCCTGGGCTTCGGTGCCGCGGCGCTGGTTGGCGCTGAAACGATCAAGGGTGCCCCGGGCGGCGTCAACTCCGCCGCACCGCTGCTGGCGTTCCACCTTGGTGGGCCGCTGCTGCTCGGCTTCATCTCGGCGGTGGCCTTCGCCACCATACTGGCAGTCGTCGCCGGACTGACGATCACCGCGGCGGCATCGTTCGCCCACGACATCTATGCCAGCGTTATTGCCAAGGGCAAGGCCGACGCCGCCACCGAGGTCAAGGTGGCGCGGCGCACCGTGGTCGTCATCGGCCTGCTGGCCATCGTCGGCGGCATCTTTGCCAACGGCCAGAACGTGGCGTTCCTGGTGGCGCTTGCCTTCGCGGTGGCGGCTTCGGCCAACCTGCCCACCATCCTGTACTCGCTGTTCTGGCGCAAGTTCACCACCCAGGGCGCCATCTGGAGCATGTACGGCGGGCTCGGCTCCGCGATCATCCTGATCGCGCTGTCCCCGGTGGTCTCGGGTGCCAAGACGTCCATGATCCCGGGCGCCAACTTCGCGATCTTCCCGCTCAGCAACCCCGGCATCGTCTCCATCCCGCTCGCGTTCCTCCTGGGCTGGCTCGGTTCGGTGCTGGACAAGCGGCTGGAAGACACCACCAAGCAGGCCGAAATGGAAGTCCGCTCCCTCACGGGCGTGGGTGCCGAAAAGGCCACCGACCACTAAGCACCAACCGCTGGTGAACCACCGGCTGAGAACGGCAGGAGCCCCCGTGCAACCGCACGGGGGCTCCTGCCGTTCTCATGTCCGGCGTTCCGCGGTGGAACCGCGGGGGGCCCTTAGCCCTCGGCGGAACCGCGTTCGAGCAGCGGCTGGATCCGGAACGGGATCAGCTCACCCATGGCCAGGGCGGTGTCGGTCCGGTCCACGCCGTCGCAGGCCAGGATCTTGCCGTTGATCCGGAACAGATCCTCGGCATCGAGCGCTACCACCCGGAGCAGCAGGTCCGCCGAGCCGGTCAGGCCGTAGCCCTCCAGGATTTCCGGAATGTCGGCCAGTTCCACCGCCAGTGTGCCGAGCTTCTGCTGCTGGACGTGCACCGAGATGAATGCCATCAGCGGGTAGCCCAGCGAGGCCGGATTGATGCGGCGCTCAAAGGAGAGGAAGACGTGTTTTTTCTCCAGCTGGGCCATCCGGGCCTGCACGGTATTCCGCGACAAACCCAGCTTCTGGGCCAGCGCCACTACGGTCCGTCGGGGATCCCGGGCCATGGCCGAAAGCAGGCGGGTGTCGGTGCCATCCAAGGGTTGCATAATGCGCAAGATTAGCACGGTGGCAGGTCGCCAGACAGTGCAGAATGCTCAATTTATTCGTAGGTGGTTGTACCCAATGGGCATTGTGAGTAGGGTCACAACTATCCGGGGCAACGGCGCCCGGGCGGCCGGCGCGCACCGGGATCACGAGTCCCGCGGGCACCGGTCAGACGACGTCAGAAGGTGCGTACAACTGTGTTTACCGACGACGCGGGCAAGGGCGGCATTTCCGCCGGGGGCCCCGGGAACAGTGCAGAATCAAACAGGCGGACGGGCGGGGATCTCGTCCAGCTCATCACCCCCGGTGGTGAACGCGTCAGCCATCCCGAATTCGATCCCTGGGTCCAGGACGTCAGCGACGAACAGCTTGGCGCGCTGTACGAAGACATGGTGGTGATCCGGCGGATCGATGCCGAGGCCACCGCCCTGCAGCGCCAGGGTGAACTCGCCCTCTGGCCGCCGTTGCTGGGCCAGGAGGCCTCCCAGATCGGCTCCGCCCGGGCCCTGCGTGACGACGACTTCGTTTTCCCCAGCTACCGCGACAACGGTGTGGCCTACTGCCGCGGGGTGAACCCCGAGGACATCGTCAAAGCCTGGCGGGGCAACGCCCTGGCCGGCTGGGACCCCTACACGGTCAACGTCGCAACCCAGCAGATCATCATCGGCGCGCAGACCCTGCACGCCACCGGCTATGCCATGGGAATCCAGAACGACGGCGCCGATTCGGTCGCCGTGGCCTACTTCGGCGACGGCGCCACGAGCGAGGGCGACGTGAACGAGGCCCTGGTATTCGCCGCCAGCTTCCAGTCCCCGGTGGTCTTCTTCTGCCAGAACAACCACTGGGCAATCTCCGAGCCCGTCCGGCTGCAGTCCCACATCCAGATCGCGGACCGCGCAGCCGGCTTCGGCATCCCCAGTATGCGGGTGGACGGCAACGACGTCCTGGCCGTGATGGCGGCAACCCGGATCGCCATCGACCGTGCACGCCACGGCGGCGGCCCCACCTTCATCGAATCCGTCACCTACCGGATGGGCCCGCACACCACGGCGGATGATCCCACCCGCTACCGCGACGCGAACGAACTCGAGGACTGGGCCGCGAAGGACCCGATCACCCGGCTCAAGTCCCTGCTGGAGCGCAAGGGACTGCTCACCGACGAGCTCGAATCCGCCGTCGCCGCCAAAGCGGACGCCGTCGCCAAGGCGCTGCGGGCCGGCACCATCAATATGCCTGAGCCGCAGCCGATGGACATCTTCGGGCACGTCTACAGCACGCCCCATTCCCCGCTGGACCGCCAGCAGGACCACTATTCCCGTTACCTGGCTTCCTTCGGCGACCCCGCAGAAGCCGCTACTGAAGAAGGTGCACGCTGATGACGCAGATGACCTTTGCCCGAGCCATCAATTCGGGCCTGCGCAAGTCGCTCGAAAACGATCCCAAGGTGATCCTGATGGGGGAGGACATCGGCGCCCTCGGCGGCGTCTTCCGTGTCACGGACGGCCTGCAGAAGGACTTCGGCAAGCACCGCGTCGTGGACACCCCGCTGGCCGAGTCCGGCATCATGGGCACCGCCGTCGGCCTGGCCTACCGCGGGTACCGCCCGGTGGTGGAGATCCAGTTTGACGGTTTTATTTACCCGGCGTTCGACCAGATCGTCAGCCAGGTCGCCAAGATGCACTACCGCACCCAGGGTGCGGTCAAGATGCCCATCACCATCCGTGTGCCCTTCGGCGGCGGCATCGGCTCCCCGGAACACCACTCCGAGTCGCCGGAGGCGTACTTCACCCACACCTCGGGTCTGCGCGTGATCAGCGTCTCCAACCCGCAGGATGCCTTCACCATGATCCAGCAGGCCATCGCCTCGGATGATCCGGTGCTCTACTTCGAACCCAAGCGCCGCTACCACGACAAGGGCGAGGTGGACGAGGCCCTGGACCTCAGCGCTGCCCTGTCGATGGAGAAGGCCCGCATCCTCACCGAAGGCAAGGACGTGACGCTCGTGGCCTACGGCCCGCTCGTCAAGACGGCCAAGGACGCCGCGCTCGCCGCCGCCGACGAAGGCGTCTCGATCGAGGTCATCGACCTGCGCTCGCTCGCCCCGCTGGACTTCGCGACCCTGGAAGCGTCGGTCCGGAAGACCGGCCGGCTCGTCATCACGCACGAAGCCTCCCAGACCGGCGGCATCGGCGCCGAAGTGGCCGCCAGCATCACCGAACGCTGTTTCTACCACCTCGAGGCCGCCCCGGTCAGGGTCACCGGCTTCGACGTCCCGTATCCGTACTCCAAGCTTGAAATGCACCACCTCCCGGGCCTGGACCGCATCCTGGACGGCGTCGACCGCGCCCTGGGCCGTCCCAACTCGCTGAGCGGGCTGGAAGGATGAGCGCCACCATGATCAAGGAATTCAGGCTGCCGGACCTCGGTGAAGGTCTGACTGAATCGGAAATTGTCGCCTGGAAGGTCGCGGTGGGGGATACCGTCGCGCTCAACCAGATCATCGCGGAGGTGGAAACGGCCAAGGCCGTCGTCGAGCTTCCCTCGCCGTTCGCCGGTGTGGTCGCGGCCCTGCACGAGCAGCCCGGCACCGTCGTGGAGGTCGGCAAGCCGATCGTCTCCTTCGAAGTGGAGGGCGACGACGGCGGTCCCGACGGCGGATCCGGAACCGCCGGAGGTGGGGGTGCAGACGCGCCCGCCAAACGCGAACCGAACCTCGTCGGGTACGGCGCCGTCCTCGAGAATTCCGGCCGCCCGGCCCGCCGCGCCCGCAGCTTCGCTGCCCCCGCCGCTGCATCCGCAACCATGCCCGCGCCGGTGGCTGAGCGCGTCGACACCGCCCCGGTGCTTCCGGTCGCTGAGCCCGTGGCCGCCCCTGTGGTTCCGGAGACCGGACGGCTTGAGACCCTGCCTGCGGCCCACCCCGGGGAACGCCCGCGGTCCACACCGCCGGTGCGCAAGCTTGCCAAAGATCTCGGCGTCGACCTCGCCCTGGTCACCGGCACAGGGGAGTTCGGGCTCATCACCCGCGACGACGTCCGCAACTTTGTCGGCGGAGGAGACCTCCCGGTCGCACCCCGGGACCTGGCCGGTGTGTCCGCCCCGGTCCCGGCGCCGGCGCAGGGTGAGCGGGAAACCCGGACACCGATCAAGGGCGTGCGCAAGTTCACCGCCGCCGCCATGGTCTCCAGCGCGTTCACCGCGCCGCACGTCACGGAGTTCCTGACCATTGACGTGACTCCCACCATGGAGCTGCTGGCGAAGCTTAAAGCCAGCCGCGCGTTTGCCGGCTACAAGCTCACGCCGCTGACCCTGGTGTCCAAGGCCGTGCTCATCGCGCTGAAGAACCATCCCACGCTCAACACCCGCTGGGATGAAGCCAAGCAGGAGATCGTCCAGTACAACTACGTGAACCTGGGCATCGCGGCCGCCACCCCCCGCGGCCTGACCGTGCCGAACATCAAGGACGCCGACCGGATGTCCCTGCTGGAGCTCTCCACGGCGCTGACCGAACTGACGGACACGGCGCGGGCCGGCAAGACCGCCCCGGCCGAGCTCTCCGGGGGCACCATCTCGATCACGAACATCGGCGTCTTCGGCATCGATGCCGGCACTCCCATCCTGAACCCGGGCGAGGCAGCCATCCTGGCCCTCGGCGCCGTGCGGAAGATGCCCTGGGAGTACCAGGACGAGGTGGCGCTGCGCCAGGTCATGACCCTCAGCCTGTCCTTCGACCACCGCCTGGTCGACGGGGAGCAGGGCTCCCGCTTCCTGCAGGACCTCGGCGCCATGCTGTCCGATCCGGGGATGGCCCTGGCCATGGTCTAGCAGACCCCAACTCAGAGCTGCCGGCCGCCCCTCTTGAGGGAGCAGCCGGCAGTTTTGTTGTGTGGCGGGGTGTTGTACGCGAGTTGTGCTCGGCGGGAGTGCAGTCCGTGGTGGAGGCCGTGGGTATCGCCGAGGCCGCTTGAAACTGGGGTGGGCCCGTGGGCCGCGGGGGAGCCGGCTAGCCGGGCGGGCCGGGGACGGCCGGGGCCATCAGGGCCGCCAAAGCCATACTCTGCAGCAGCGGCCGGGCCCGCTTGACCGCAATCCGCCGCCCATGGCTGCGCACCGAGTGCGGGGTGGAGTTGATCAGTCCGAAGGTGGCGTGGGCGCGCATCCGGAGTTCGGCGGCCTCGGTTCCGGGGTGCAGTCCGGCCAGGACCTCGACCCAGAGCTCCACATAGTTCCTCTGCAGCGTGCGGACCTCGGCCTGGTCCTCGTCGGCGAGGTTGCTGAAGTCCTGGTCCTGCACACGGATGACGTCGGGGTTGCTGAGCGCGAAGTCCACGTGGAATTCCACCAGCCCGTGCAGCGCGGCGGCGGCACCCTCGGATTCCGCGATCACGCGGCGGCCGCCGTCGAGCAGCTCCTGGCTGACGCTCAGCAGCAGCGCCCCGAGGACGGCCTGCTTACCGGCGAAATGCCGGTAGACCGCCGGCCCGCTGACACCGGCGGCGGCGCCGAGGTCCTCGAGGGAGACACGGTTGAACCCGTCCACGGCGAACAGCGCGGCCGCCGAGGACAGCAACGCCTGCCGGCGGTTCTCCTTGGCCTGGCTGCGCAGGGTTGCAGTAGGCAGGGCAGCCGACGGCTGTGTGCCGATCTGGCCCGTCTCGCTGGGTTCGCTCACCGGCACATCCTTCGTTTCTCCTATTTGGCGGCTCACATGGCGCCGTGTTGGACATCACAGTTAATAGAGACTAACCTAAATCTCAGTTATGCGGTACTAACCGAAATGGCTGGAACGGGCGCACTGCAGGTCCCCAGCATGAAGGTCGAGAACGGAAGCAGTCAATGGAGACAATCGCCAGCCAGGTGGACGCCACGAGCGCCGCCTTTGCCGCGAACCGCGAGGCCCAGCTGGGACTGGCCCGTGAGCTGAAGGGACGGCTCGCCACGGCCGCGCTCGGCGGGCCGGAGAAGTCCCGCGAACGCCACGTGGCCCGCGGCAAACTCCTGCCCCGCGAACGCATCGACCAGCTGCTGGATGACGGCAGCCCGTTCCTCGAAATCGCGCCGCTGGCCGCCAACGGCATGTACAACGACGACTCGCCCGGCGCCGGCGTTATTGCCGGGATCGGGCTGGTCCACGGCCGCCAGGTGCTGGTCATCTCCAACGACGCCACGGTCAAGGGCGGCACCTACTACCCGATGACGGTGAAAAAGCACCTCCGGGCGCAGGAAATCGCGCTGGAGAACCGGCTGCCCTGCATCTACCTCGTGGACTCGGGCGGGGCGTTCCTGCCCAAGCAGGACGAGGTCTTCCCGGACAAGGAACACTTCGGCCGGATCTTCTTCAACCAGGCCAAGATGTCCGCGGCCCGGATTCCGCAGATCGCCTCGGTGATGGGCTCCTGCACCGCCGGCGGCGCCTACGTCCCCGCGATGAGCGACGAAACCGTGATTGTCCGCAACCAGGGCACGATCTTCCTGGGCGGCCCGCCCCTCGTGAAGGCCGCGATCGGCGAGATCGTCACGGCCGAGGAGCTCGGCGGCGGCGATGTGCACGCCAAGATCTCCGGTGTCACCGACCACCTCGCCGAGAACGATGAGCATGCCCTTCAGATTGTCCGCGACATCGTCTCCACCCTGCCCCGGCCGGCCGCCCCCGCCTGGGACATCGACACCGCCGTCGAACCGCTGGTTGACGAAAGCGAGCTGTACGGCGCCGTCCCCACCGACGTCAACGCCCAGTACGACGTCCGCGAGGTCATCGCCCGGCTGGTGGACGGCAGCCGCTTCCACGAGTTCAAGAAGAACTACGGCACCACCCTCGTCACCGGTTTCGCGAAACTGCACGGCCACCCGGTGGGCATCGTCGCGAACAACGGGGTGCTGTTCAGCGAGTCCTCGCTCAAGGGAGCCCACTTCATCGAGCTCTGCGACCAGCGCGGCATCCCGCTGGTCTTCCTGCAGAACCTCTCCGGCTTTATGGTCGGGAAGGACTACGAGCAGGGCGGCATCGCCAAGAACGGCGCCAAGATGGTCACCGCCGTCGCCACCGCCCGGGTCCCCAAGCTGACCGTGGTGATCGGGGGGTCCTTCGGCGCCGGCAACTACTCCATGTGCGGGCGGGCCTACTCGCCGCGTTTCCTGTGGATGTGGCCGGCCAGCCGGATCTCGGTAATGGGCGGCAACCAGGCCTCAGGCGTGCTCGCCACGGTGAAGCGGGACCAGTACGAAGCCCGCGGCGAGGAATGGTCCGCCGCGGACGAGGAAGCATTCAAGGCCCCGATCAAGCAGCAGTACGAGGACCAGGGCAGCCCCTACTACTCCACCGCCCGCCTCTGGGACGACGGCGTGATCGACCCCGCGGACACCCGCACCGTCCTGGGACTGGCGCTCGACGTCGTCTCCCGCACCCCGCTGCCGGAGACCTCCTTCGGCCTTTTCCGGATGTGAGCCAGCCATGACTCTTTCTTCGTCGACTAATTCTTCGCCTACGACAACTTCCATGAAGCCCCTCTTCGGCACCGTGCTCGTCGCCAACCGCGGCGAGATCGCGTGCCGTGTGATCCGAACCCTGCGGGCACTGGGCATCCGCTCGGTCGCCGTCTATTCCGACGCCGACGCCGGAGCCCGGCACGTGCGCGAGGCCGACGTCGCCGTGCGGATCGGCCCGGCCGCCGCGGCCGAGAGCTACCTCAAAATAGAGGCCATCATCCAGGCCTGCCGCGACACCGGCGCCGGCGCCGTGCACCCGGGCTACGGGTTCCTGAGCGAGAACGTGGACTTCGCCCGGGCACTGGAGAAGGCGGAGATCACCTTCATTGGCCCCGGCGTTGAATCCCTCAACGTCATGGGGGACAAGATCCGCTCCAAGAACCACGTCACCGGCTACGGTGTCCCGGTGGTCCCGGGCATCGCCGAACCCGGCATGACGGACGCGCAGCTCATCGAGGCCGCGGCCGGCGTCGGTTACCCGCTGCTGATCAAGCCTTCCGCCGGCGGCGGCGGGAAAGGGATGCACATCGTCGAACGCCCCGAGGACCTGGCTGCCACCCTGGTGACCGCCCGCCGGGTCGCGGCGAGCGCCTTCGGCGACGACACCCTCTTCCTGGAGCGCCTCGTCCTGACCCCGCGGCACATCGAGGTCCAAGTCCTCGCGGACAACCACGGCAACGTCATCCACCTCGGCGAACGCGAGTGCTCGCTGCAGCGCCGGCACCAGAAGGTCATCGAGGAAGCACCGTCCCCGCTGCTGGAATCCCTGCCCGACGGCGCCGCGATCCGGGCCCGCCTCGGCGAGGCGGCCTGCAACGCCGCCCGCAGCGTCAACTACAGCGGCGCCGGCACCGTGGAATTCCTCGTCTCCGACAACGCCCCGGACGAGTTCTTCTTTATGGAGATGAACACCCGCCTGCAGGTCGAGCACCCGGTCACCGAGATGGTCACCGGCGTCGACCTGGTCGAATGGCAGGTGCGGGTCGCCGCCGGCGAGGAACTCACCGTCCGGCAGGACGACGTCGTGCTCACCGGGCACTCCGTCGAGGCGCGGGTCTACGCGGAAGTCCCGGAACGCAACTTTCTGCCCTCCACCGGGCATGTCCTCCTGCTGGACGAACTGCCCGGCCCCGCACGACGGCCCAGCGCCCCCGAACGGACCGAGGTCGTGGCCGGCCAGGGCCGCGTCCGGGTGGACTCCGCCCTGGCGGAGGGCCTGGAGATCTCGTCGAGCTATGACCCGATGATCTCCAAGGTCATAGCGTGGGGGGAGGACCGCACCGCAGCCCTGGACACCCTGGACGGAGCGCTCGCCGGGTACACCGCGCTGGGCGTGCACACCAACGTCGAATACCTCCGGCTGCTGATCAACGACGCCGACGTCCGCGCGGGCCGCCTGGACACCGGCCTGATCGAACGAAAGATGCCGGACTTCGGCTTCCGGCGCGTGGACGACTTCGAACTGGTAGCCGCCGCTGTGTATGCCCTGGCCATGGAGGAGCACAACACCGCCGCCGCTGACGGTCCCTGGCGGCGGCGGGATGGTTGGCGTCTCGGCACGCAGGCGCCACGCCGGATCAGCCTGGGAACACCCGACGGCGGCGTCGCTTCCGTGTACGTTCACGGCAGCGCAACCTCGGCTGAAATGGCGGTGGCGGTCGGCGACGGCCCGCAACGCCGGGCGTCCCTGCAGTTCCGGCGACGCAACGACATGGTGCTGACCCTGGACGGGACGGCCCGGGCCTACCGTCTGGCCCCCGTCTACACCGGTCCCGTCACTCCGACCTGGGACAACCCGGTGCCTGGCGTGCCCACCGAACTCTTCCTCGGCAACGACGGCTGGTCCTGCGGGCTTGAGGTGCTCACCCGTGAGTCCCGGCTGGCCCGGGTTCTCGCGGCGATTGAACGCGAGGAGGGCGCCGCGGACCCCGCCGTGCGCTCGCCGATGCCCGGCACCGTGGTGTCCGTCTCCGTCAGCAACGGGGACACCGTGGCGGCCGGCCAAGTGCTGCTCTCCGTGGAGGCGATGAAGATGGAACACCAGCTGGTGGCGCCGCTGGACGGGACCGTGCACATCAGCATCAGTTCCGGTGACCTCGTAAAGGCGGACCAGGTCCTCGCGACCATCCACCCCGCCGTGCCTGTCGAACCGTCGAAAGCCGAGGACACCATCGAGGAAGCCGTCATCGCCATGGGCGCGGCGGAGTAACACCCAGCAGCTTCAGCACCTTTTCCACCGACCAGCACCACAGACAAAGGAGTCACCATGCCGGATTTTGAACTCAGCGAGGATTACCAGGACCTCAGCAACACCGTCCGCGAATTCGCCGACGAAGTGGTGGCCCCGGTCTCCGCCAAGCACGACGAGGAGCACAGCTTCCCCTACGAGGTCGTCTCCCAGATGGCGGACATGGGCCTGTTCGGCCTGCCGTTCCCGGAGGAATTCGGCGGCATGGGCGGCGACTACTTCGCGCTGGCCCTCGCGCTGGAACAGCTCGGACGCGTGGACCAGTCCGTCGCCATCACCCTGGAGGCCGGAGTCTCCCTCGGCGCCATGCCGATCCACCGCTTCGGCAGCGCCGCCCAGAAGGAGGAGTGGCTCCCGCTGCTCGCCTCCGGCAAGGCGCTCGCCGGCTTCGGCCTGACCGAACCGGAAGCGGGATCGGACGCCGGCGGCACCAAGACCACCGCCAAGCTCGGTGGCGGCGAGTGGGTCATCAACGGCAACAAGGAATTCATCACCAACTCCGGCACCGACATCACCAGGCTCGTCACCGTCACCGCGGTCACCGGCCAGCAGGAGCGCCCGGACGGGAGCATCAAGAAGGAGATCTCCACCATCCTGGTGCCCACCGACACGCCCGGCTTCAAGGCCGAGAAGGCCTACAACAAGGTCGGCTGGAACGCCTCGGACACGCACCCGCTGACGCTCGACAACGTCCACGTCCCCGAGGCGAACCTGCTCGGGGCCCAGGGCCGCGGCTACGCCAACTTCCTCTCCATCCTCGACGAGGGCCGGATCGCGATCGCGGCGCTGGCCGTCGGCGCGGCGCAGGGCTGCGTGGACCAGTCGGTGAAATACGCGAAGGAGCGCAGCGCGTTCGGGCAGAACATCGGCAAATACCAGGCCATCGCGTTCAAGATCGCCCGGATGGAAGCCCGGGCCCATACCGCCCGCCTGGCCTACTACGACGCGGCCGCCCGGATGCTCGCCGGAAAGCCGTTCAAGACGCAGGCGGCCATCGCTAAGATGGTCGCAGGCGAGGCAGCCATGGACAACGCGCGGGACGCCACCCAGGTGTTCGGCGGCTATGGCTTCATCAACGAATTCACCGTGGCACGGCACTACCGCGACTCCAAGATCCTTGAAGTCGGCGAGGGCACCACGGAGGTCCAGCTGATGCTGATCGCCCGCGAACTGGGGCTCTAACCGGCCCGCTGGCCGCACCCGTCGAACGAAGGATCAACGATGATTAACAAAGTTGTTGCCAGCGCTGCCGAGGCCGTCGCGGACATCCACGACGGCGCCTCGCTCGCCGTCGGCGGTTTCGGGCTCTGCGGCATCCCGGTGGCCCTGATCGAGGCCCTGCACCAAAGCGGCGCCACGAACCTGGAGACCGTGAGCAACAACTGCGGAGTCGACGACTGGGGGCTCGGGATCCTGCTGAAGGACGGCCGGATCCGCCGCACCATCAGCTCGTACGTGGGGGAGAACAAGGAATTCGCCCGGCAGTACCTCGCCGGTGAGCTCGAAGTGGTGCTCACCCCGCAGGGCACGCTGGCCGAGAAGCTGCGCGCCGGCGGCGCGGGCATCCCGGCGTTCTACACGCCGGCCGGCGTCGGCACCCAGGTGTCCGACGGCGGCCTGCCGCAGAAGTACGACGCCGACGGCACCGTCGCGATCGCCTCCGCGGCCAAGGAGGTGCGCGGCTTCCACGGCGCCGACTACGTCCTGGAGGAGTCGCTGACCCCGGACTTCGGACTGGTGCACGCCTGGAAGGGCGACCGCCACGGCAACCTCGTCTTCCACGCCACCGCGATGAACTTCAACCCGCTCTGCGCCATGGCCGGGAAGATCACGATCGCCGAGGTCGAGGAACTCGTGGAGCCGGGGGAACTGGACCCCGAACACGTCCACATTCCCGGGATCTTCGTCCAGCGCGTGGTGCTCGCGCCGGGGGTCGAGAAGCGGATCGAGAAGCGGACGGTGGCCCTGGCTGCTGCGTCCACGCCCGGCAGTACAGCCGGCACCTCACCCGGCACGGCGGCCGGCACCGAAGCCACAGCAGCAAACCAGTCAGGAGCCTAGGCCATGGATTCCAACAGCCTGCAGGGGGCGCCGCCCCGCCCCGAAGCGGTCCGCCACGAGTACCGGCCTGCCGCCGTCGAACACCCTGCCGGGGTGGAGAGTAAAGGCTGGACGCGCAACGAACTGGCCGCCAGGGTGGCGCAGGAACTGCGCAACGGGCAGTACGTCAACCTCGGCATCGGCATGCCCACGCTGATTCCCAACTACATCCCCGCCGGCGTCGAGGTGGTCCTGCACTCCGAGAACGGCATCCTCGGCGTCGGTCCGTACCCGGCGGAGGACGCGGTGGATCCGGACCTGATCAACGCCGGCAAGGAAACCGTCACGGTCAACAAGGGCGCCGCATTCTTCGACTCCGCCGCGTCCTTTGGCATGATCCGCGGCGGGCACGTCGATGTTGCCGTACTCGGTGCGATGGAAGTGGCCCAGAACGGGGACCTGGCCAACTGGATGATCCCGGGCAAGATGGTCAAGGGCATGGGCGGCGCCATGGACCTGGTGTTCGGCGCCAAGAAAGTGATCGTGATGATGGAGCACGTGGACCGGAGCGGCAGGCCCAAGATCGTGGAACAGTGCACGCTGCCCCTGACCGGCAAAGGCTGCGTGGACCGCATCATCACTGACCTGGCGGTCATCGACGTGGTGACCGAGGGAAGCACATCCCGGCTGGTCCTGCGTGAACTCGCCCCCAATGTCACGGCCGAGGACGTGGCTGCGGCCACCGGCGCCGAACTCTTCGAGGAAGACCAGGAACTGACCGTATGACGACCGAACCCCTGCAGGAGCGCGTGACTGAACCGCGTGTCATTGAACAGCGCGGGCTGTATTTCGATGAGCTCGAGGAGGACGTGGTCTACGCGCACCGGCCCGGCCGGACCGTGACCGAGGCGGACAATGTCCTCTTCACCACCATGACCATGAACACCCAGGCCCTGCACCTCGATGCTGCCTGGAGCGCGGAGCAGCCGTTCGGCCAGCGCCTGGTCAACTCCATGTTCACCCTGGCCACGGTGGTGGGGCAGTCCGTTCCGCAGCTGACCCAGGGCACCATCATCGCCCAGTTGGGGCTCACCGACGTGTCCTTCCCGCATCCGATGTACCACGGCGACACCCTGTATACGGAGACAGTCGTGACCGGGAAGCGGCTGTCCTCCTCCCGCCCGGGCCAGGGGATTGTGACCATGAAACACACCGGCCGGAACCAGCACGGCGAGGTGGTGGCACTCGCCACCCGCAGTTGCCTGATGTGGACCCGGGACGCGCACACCGCCGCGCAGCAGGCAAACTCTGCCGGGAAAGAACGGGCACACAAGGGCAGAATAGACACATGAGCTTCCTGATGGGCCCCGCCCTGCTGTTTTGCCCTGCCGACCGTCCCGAGCGCTACCAGAAGGCCGCCGAGCGTGCCGACGCCGTGATCGTGGACCTGGAAGACGCCGTCGCGCCGGCGGACAAACAGCGTGCCCGCGGCGCCATCCTCGCCCAGCTCGGCGCTACCGGGGACGTGCCCGAGCTGGACCCGAGCCGCACGATCGTCCGGATCAACCCGGCCGGCACGGAGGAATTCGAGAAAGACCTGCACTGCCTCAAGCACACTCCGTACCGGCACGTCATGCTCGCCAAGGCCGAAAGCGCCGAGCAGCTCAGGGAGCTGGAGGGCTACAGCGTGATTGCGCTCTGTGAGACGGCGTTGGGGGTCGTCAATGCCGCCGCCATCGCGGCCGAACCCAACGTGGTCGGGCTGATGTGGGGCGCCGAAGACCTGCTCGCCTCGCTCGGCGGCACCTCCAGCAGGACGGACGACGGCGCCTACCGTGCGGTTGCCCTGCAGGCCCGCTCCACGGTCCTGCTGGCCGCCCGGGCCTTCGGCAAGGAAGCCGTCGACTCGGTGTACGTCAACATCCCGGACCTTGCAGGTCTCGCCGTCGAAGCCCGCGACGCCGTCGCCTCAGGTTTCGGTTCCAAGGCGTGTATCCACCCGAGCCAGGTGGCCGTGGTGCGCGGGGCCTACGCGCCGTCCGAGGCCGAGGTCGCGGCAGCCACCGAACTGCTGGCCGCCGCCGCCGCGTCAGGCTCGGGCGTGTTCCAGCTCCAGGGCAAGATGATCGACGGGCCCATCCTCAAACACGCCGAATCAACTTTGCGGCGGGCGGGGCACTAGCTTCGGGAGGTTCCGGCACCCAGTTCACTGGCGGGGCGTGCGGCTGGTGCAGAGCTGCGCCCGGTTCCGTGGTGTAGGCCGCATCGATCCGTCACGAATGGCCGCTTTGGCGGGTCCCTTAGCGGCCATTTGCGTCAGATGGGTGCGCCGTGGCCTCGGATGGAGGGCCCTGCGGGGTGTGACTTCATCGATTTGCCACGAATGGCCGCTTTGGCGGGTCCCGTAGCGGCCATTTGCGTCAGGTGGGTGCACCGTGGCCTCACCAGGACGGCCCTGCGGGGTGTGACTTCATCGATTTGCCACGAATGGCCGCTTTGGCGGATCCCATAGCGGCCATTTGCGTCAGATGGGTGCACCGTGACGGCCACTTGCGTCAGGTGGGTGCACCGTGACGGCCACTTGCGTCAGATGGGTGCACCGTGGCTTCACCAGGACGGCCCTGCGGGGTGGAACTTCATCGATTTGCCACGAATGGCCGCTTTGGCGGATCCCATAGCGGTCATTTGCGTCAGATGGGTGCACCGTAACGGCCATTAGCGTCAGATGGATGGTTCCCGGCGCGCAACCCTGTCCGGGTGTTCCACCGTGGCGGATGGACATGCTCAGCGCTGCTCATGAAGACTGGACATGCTCATCGCTGCACATGAAGACTGGACATGCTCAGCGCTTCCACAAGTACCTGTTCTCCGGCCGCCCCGCAGCACCGTAGCGGGGCGTCAGCCGGGCGAAGCCATGGATGACCAGATATTCGAGGTAGCGCCGTGCGCTGACCCGCGAGAGTCCGAGCTGAAGGGCCATCCCGGCCGCCGAGACGTCCTGCGGGCTGGACTTGAGCGCCTCGATGACGGCATCCAGCGTGGGTCGGGACAGCCCCTTGGGCAGCCTTGCCGGGGGCCCGGCCTGAGACCCCGCCACGGTATCTGCAGCGGTGGCCCGGCGTGATGGGGCCACGAGACGGTCGATGCTGTCCTGGTCCAGCGGTCCGGCAGCCCCGCCCGCAGCGAGTTCGCGGCGCAGGAGCAGGTACTCGTCGAGCCGTTCGTTCAGGGCCTGGGACGTGAACGGCTTCACCAGATAGTGCAGTACCCCGCCGGCCATGGCGCTGCGGACCGTCTCTAGCTCCCTCGACGCCGTAATGACCAGGACGTCCAGGGCCTGCTGGCGGCCGCGGAGTTGCTGGAGCACGTCCAGGCCGGACATGTCCGGAAGGTGGATATCCAGCAGGACCAGTTCCGGCTGCAGCTGCGCCGCCAGGTCCAGGCCCTGCTGCCCGGTGTGGGCCAGGCTGACGACGTCGAAGCCGCCGCGGGCCAGCAGGAACCCATGGTGGATCCCGGCCACTGCCACGTCATCGTCAATGATGAGGGTGCGTATGGAGCTCATTGCTTTTGTAGTTCCGCCTCTTTTGTCTTCAGGGTTACGGTGAAACAGGCGCCGCCCAGCGCGGAGGACGCAACCGACGCCGCGCCTCCCCGGCGCCTGGCCACGCGCTGGACCAAAGCCAGCCCGAAGCCCCGGCTGTTGATGCCCTCAGCCAGTTTGGTGGTGACACCGGCTTCGAAGACAGCGGACCGCTCCGGCTCGGGGACGCCCGGGCCGTCGTCCTCGACCGTGATGGTGCGTTCGCCGTCGGGAGCCTCATCCAGCCGAACGGCCACTGTGCTGTCGTAGCCCGCGGCGTCCACCGCGTTGTCGATCAGGTTCCCAAGGACCGTGATGACGTCACCGGTACCGTCCGGGGTGCACACCGAATCCGGGCTCACCAGGATCTCGACGCCGCGCTCGGCGCAGACGGTGGACTTGGCAATCAGGAGCGCCCGCACGTCGTGGTCGGTGATTCCTGCGGCCAGCGGGCGGTTGACGAACGCGGCGTCGCTGTGGCTGCGGCCCAGGTATTCCACGGCCTTGGCCTGTTCGCCGAGTTCCAGCAGGCCCGAGATCACGTGCAGTTTGTTGGCAAATTCATGCGCCTGGGCCCGGAGGGCCTGCGTCACGTCCAAAGCGCCGTCGCGGTCGCGGAGGACTGTGTGGAGCTCGGTGCGGTCACGGAGAATGAGGACTTTGCCGACCTCCCGGCCGTCCACCTTCGCGGCGTTGACCTTCCCGAGCAGGATTCGTTCGCCGGAGAGCACCAGTTCCTCGGTGGCCGATCCGGCGATGAGCATCCGGCGGACTCCGGGTTCCAGGCATTCGCCGGCTGGTTGTCCGATGATCTCCTCGCCCACACCCAGCAGCCGGCGGGCTTCGTCGTTGACGAGCGCGACCTTGCCCTCGGCGTCGACGGCGACGAGGCCCTCGCCCAGGCCGTGGAGCATCGCGTCGCGGGTCTCGAGCAGGGCCGCAATGTCCTCCGGCTCCAGTTTGTAGATCCGCCGCCAGACGAGCTTGGAGATGTACATCGCCCCCAGCGACCCGAGCAGCGCAGCGCCGAGAAGCCAGCCGAACAACTGCGGCAGGTCCTCGTAGAGATCCTGGGCCAGGGTGCTCTCCAGCACGCCCACCGAGGCCGAGCCAATGACGGTGCCGGCACTGTCAAAGATGGGAACCTTGACCCGCCAGGACTCACCCAGGGTTCCTGTCTGCGTGCCGACGTAGATCTCGCCGGACAGCGGCACGGAAGGATCGGTCGACACGGGCCGGCCGATTTCCGCCGGGTTCGGGTGGGACTGGCGGACACCGTTGCGGTCCGTCACCACCACATAGGTGACATTTGAGGCCTGCCGGATGACTTCGGCGATGGGCTGGATGGTCTGGGCCGGTTGCGGTGTCCCGAAGGCATTCACCACCGAGGGCAGCCGGGCCACACTTTCGGCGACCCCGATCAGCCTGCCCTTGTACGCGTCCCTGAGCTGCTGCTCCTGCATCCGGATAGTCACGGCCCCCACCGCTGTCAGGACAGCCAGCACGATGCCGAGCTGCAGCGCGACCAGCTGGAAGCGTAAGGGAATCCTGTGAACCATGTCACAAGTTTCCCATCCCGGCCGGCCCCGCCACAGCCAATCCCGGGCTTCGGGCCGTGACCAATATGACCACTACTACCTCTACGGCCAAATTCTGGTCTCCGCGCCGGGCTGCTCCTAGTCTCTGGGAAGTGATTCCGATGACGTGCGTCACATTCATACAAGGAGAAACCATGACCTCCCACCCCAGTTTCACGCGGACCAACTTCACCCGCCGGGCTGCGCTCGCTGCCGGTGCGGCCGGCATCGTACTGGCCATGTCGGCGTGTGCCGGCGGCGCCACCGGTGCCAGCGGCACGGCAGCAGGCCAGGGCTCGGCCGCTGATCCGATCAAGAAGCTGAGCATCATTGTTCCTGCCAACCCGGGCGGCGGCTGGGACCAGACGGGCCGTGCGATGCAGCAGGACCTGCAGTCCAACAAACTCGTCACCTCCGCCCAGGTCAGCAACATCGGCGGCGGCGGCGGCACGAACGGCCTCGCCAAGCTCGCCACCGAAAAGGACGCCAACACGCTTATGGTGATGGGTTACGTCATGGTGGGTGCCGTGGAAACGAACGCCGCCAAGACCCGGCTGGAGGACACCACCCCCATCGCCCGCCTGACCGAAGAACCGCTGGTCCTGGTGGTCCCGGCGTCGTCCAAGTACCAGTCCGTCCAGGACCTCGTGGATGATATCAAAGCCAATGGCAAGGGCGTCGCGATCACCGGCGGTTCAGCCGGCGGCGCGGACCACATCCTGGCCGGCCAGATCCTCAAGTCCCAGGGCGTCGAACCCGACAAGCTGAACTACATCGGCTACTCCGGCGGCGGCGAATCGATCGCCGCCCTGCTCGGCAACAAGGTCCAGGCCGGCATCTCCGGCGTGGGGGAGTACGCCGAGCAGGTCAAGGCCGGCAAGGTCCGGGCGCTCGCCGTCTCAGGCACCTCCGAGGCCCCGGCCCTGCCGGGCGTCAAGCCGCTGAAGGACCAGGGTGTCGACGTCGTACTGACCAACTGGCGCGGCGTTGTGGCACCGGGTTCCATCGACGACGCACAGAAGGCGAAGCTGACCGAGGTTGTCACCAAGCTGCACGACACCGAAGCCTGGAAGGCCACCCTGGCCAAGAACAACTGGGACGACGCCTTCCTCGCCGGCGACGAGTTCAAGACATTCCTCACCGAGGACATCACCAAGGTCAAGACCACGCTGACTGAGATCGGCCTGGTCAAGTAACAATGTCCATCCAAGTCAGCACGCCCGCCAAGCGGCCCACGGGGGAGATCCTCTTCGCCCTGGTGTTCGTGAGCGTGGGCGCCGCGGGCCTCCTGACGGCGGGGTCCATCCCGATCCCGCCGTCGGAGACCGGCATCGGCCCGCGCGCCTTCCCCTACATCGTCTGCACCATGCTGGTGCTCGTCGGCACAGGCATCGTTGCCCAGGTGTTCCGCGGCAAGGTGGGCCAGGCCGAGGAAAGCGAAGACCTCGACGTCACCGCCAAGACCGACTGGGTGGCCCTGGCGAAACTCGTGGGCTTCGTGGTGCTCCACATCTTCCTGATCGAACCGGCAGGCTGGCCCGTAGCCGCAGCCGTGCTGTTCAGCGGGGCGGCATGGTCCCTTGAGGCCAAACCGCTCTGGAAGGCGGTCATCATTTCCGTGGTGCTGGCACTCGTGCTCCAGTACGTCTTCGGCGGGCTGCTGGGCGTCTCCCTGCCGCCGGGCCCGCTGCTCGAGGGGGTGCCGTTCTTCAATGGATAGCTTCATGATGCTCCTTGAGGGCTTCTCCACGGCGCTGCAGCCGGTCTATCTGCTGTACGCCCTGGGCGGCGTCTTCGTCGGCACCGCCGTCGGCGTGCTTCCCGGCATCGGTCCGGCGATGACCGTCGCGCTGCTGATGCCCATCACCTATGCGCTGGACCCCGCGGCCGCCCTGATCGTGTTCGCCGGCATCTACTACGGCGGCATGTACGGCGGCTCCACCACCTCCATCCTGCTCAACACCCCGGGCGAGTCATCCTCGATCGTCACGGCGCTCGAGGGCAACAAGATGGCCAAGGCCGGCCGGGGCGCGGCGGCACTGGCGACGGCGGCGATCGGCTCGTTCGTCGCCGGTACCATCGCGACCGTGCTGCTGACCTTCCTGGCGCCAGTCGTCGCGGAACTTGCCGTGGGCCTGGGACCCGTGGACTACGTGGCACTTATGATCGTGGCATTCCTCACCGTCGGGGCCCTGCTGGGCGCCTCCGTGCTGCGCGGCCTCGCGTCGCTGGCCCTGGGGCTGTTCATCGGGATGATCGGCATCGATGACAGCACCGCGCAACAGCGCTTCACCTTCGACAACCCCACGCTGGTGGACGGCGTCGACATGGTCCTGGTGGCCGTGGGCCTGTTCGCCCTCGGGGAGGCACTGTACGTGGCGTCGAAACTGCGGCACGGGCCGGTCGAGGTCATCCCGGTCAGCAAGGGCAAGAACGCCTGGCTGTCCAAGGAGGACTGGAAGCGGTCCTGGAAGCCCTGGCTGCGGGGCACCTTCATCGGCTTCCCCATCGGCACGGTGCCGGCGGGCGGCGCGGACGTTTCCACCTTCCTGTCCTACGCCGCGGAACGGAAACTGGCCAAGGGCCAGAACAAGGCACAGTTCGGCAAGGGCGCCATCGAGGGCGTGGCCGGTCCGGAAGCGGCGAACAACGCCGCTGCCGCCGGCGTCCTGGTCCCGCTGCTGACGCTCGGAATTCCGACGACGGCGACCGCGGCCATGATGCTCACCGCGTTCCAGCGCTACCAGATCCAGCCCGGGCCGCTGCTCTTCGAGAACCAGGGTGCGCTGGTGTGGACCCTGATCGCCTCCCTGTACGTCGGAAACCTGATGCTGCTGGTGCTGAACCTGCCGCTGGTGGGCCTGTGGGTGAAGATCCTGCAGATTCCCCGGCCCTACCTTTACGCGGGCATCCTGGTCTTCGCGGCACTGGGCGCCTTCTCGGTGAACTTTGCCGCGGCCGACGTCGGGATCCTGCTGATCGTGGGCATCCTGGGCTACTTTATGCGCCGGTACGGCTATCCCGTGGCGCCCATGGTGGTGGCAATGATTCTCGGCCCGATGTTCGAAGTGCAGCTGCGGCGCTCGCTCCAGCTCTCCCAGAACGATCCCACGGCCCTGTTCTCCTCGCCGTTCGCGGTGGTTGTGTACATCTCCATGGCCCTGATCTTCGTGGGCTCCTGGTGGCTTCGCCGCCGCCAGGCTGCGCTCGAGGCCGCGCCGGTGAAGGACGAGTTGTCCGTCTAGGCAGGGATGCTCCACTGCCTCGCCTCAGATGGCCGGAATGGTGAAAACCATTCCGGCCATCTGCGTCCAACGGCTTTCAGCCATCCGGCGGCAGGGACAGCGGCGGAATGGACTCGTGCAGCGGGATCCGGATCCAGCGCTGGCCCGTGGCGCGGAATTCCTTCCGGGTGGCGAAGCGGTACAGGTAGCTGCGGGCCCGCACCCAGCGGGGCCGGGCGCCGTCGAACGGATCATGCCGCAACAGGCGCAGGGTGGGGCGGTCGGCCTCCAGAAGCTTGGCCAGGAAGGCGTAGAACCACTCCTCGTGCACGGTGCGCAGCGGCAGGAACCACATCAGCCAGTCGAGGCGCAGGTGGTAGGGCGCCCACTGGCGCGGGATGCGGCGGACCTCGCCGGGCTTTCCGCGGAACCCGTATTCCCGCCAGTCCGCAGTGTCGTCGGGTTCCGCGGCGAGGGTTCCTTCCACGACGATTTCAATCCGCTGCTTCGTGACCGTGCCGAAGGCGCCATAGGTGTTCCCCAGCTGCCAGCGGTTGAAGGCGGCGTTCATCAGCTGGTAGCGGGAGAACAGGTTCTCGATCGGGCGGTAGCTGAGCACCACCAGCAGCACGGTGGCGAGCAGGACCACCACGAGCCACGCGGCCGGCGCCTGGCTGCCGGCCGCGGTGCCGGCCGCCCCAGCGTGCCAGTCAAGCGGGATCGCCGGGACCAGAGCATGCGCCACCGGATCGCTGACGGCGGCGAAGGCGAGCAGGATCGCCATCCAGTTGAGCCAGGCGAAGTTCCCGCTCGCCACCAGCCACAGCTGGGTGAGGATGATGATCCCCGCGGCCGCGCTGGCCAGCGGCTGTGGGGCAAAGAGGAAGAACGGCACCACCAGCTGGGCGACATGGTTGCCCAGGACCTCCATCCGGTGCCACGGCTTGGGCAGCAAATGCGCCTGCCGGCTGAGCGGCCCCGGCATCGGCTGCGTCTCGTGGTGGTAGTACAGGGCGGTCAGCTCACGCCACTCCCGGCCGCCGCGGATCTTGATCATCCCCGCGCCAAACTCGAGGCGGAACACCAGCCAGGCCAGCAGGATCAGGATGGTCCGCGGCGGGGGAGTCTGGTCGGAGCCAAGGAAGGCCACGATGAACCCGGCCTCGAGCAACAGCATTTCCCAGCCGAAACCATAGAACGTCTGCCCCACATTGACGATCGACATGTACAACAGCCACAGCGCCAGGAACGCCAGCAGGGGAACCCACGGCGGGCCCAGCTGCGGCAGGCCCAGGATGATTGTGGCGGCAATCGCCATCCCGCCCCAGCAGACGGCGCGCAGCAGCCGGTCCGAGTAACGCCAGCTGAACAGGGTGGGCCGGCGCAGGCGGCGGGAGCGTGCCAGGAAATCCGGCACCGGCAACAGCCCGCGCTCGCCGAGGAGGGCCGGAAACTGGTTGAGCGAGGACAGAAAAGCCACGAAGTAGAGCGTGGCGATGCCGCGCTGGAGAACCTGCCGGGCGAACTCATACTCCGGCGCATCAAACCAGGCCGTCCACTCCACGATCCCCACGTTACGCCTGCGCTTTGGAGCGTCAATGCGCGGCCACATCCCGCCGTCGGCCGCTGATGGCCCTCCCTCTCGCGGGGCAACCCGGGCACCGGGCGCGGTGCGGGATACTTGAACCATGCAGCCGCGCAAGATCGTCCTCCTCGGGTCCACCGGTTCCATCGGCACACAGGCGATGGACGTCGTCGACGGCGCCCCGCACCTGTTTGAAGTCGTGGCGCTCAGCGCGGGCGGCGGGAACCTCGAACTCCTGGCCCGGCAGGCCGTCCACACCCGGGCCCAGGCCATCGGTACGGCATCCGGGGACGCGGGCGCCCTCCAGACCCTGATCAATGACGCCGCCGGCGCGGCCGGGGTGACGGGCTACCGTCCCGAGATCATCACCGGGCCGGACGCGTCCACCCGGATCGCGGAGATCGAGGCCGACGTGGTGCTCAACGGCATCACCGGCTCCATCGGACTGGCGCCCACCCTGGCCGCGCTCACATCCGGCGCGACCCTGGCCCTGGCCAACAAGGAATCCCTGATTGTCGGTGGCGCCCTGGTTAAGGCTGCGGCCCGCGAAGGCCAGATCGTCCCGGTCGATTCCGAACACTCCGCCATCGCCCAGTGTCTGCGCTCCGGCAGCGCGGCCGAGGTGGACCGGCTGATCCTCACGGCCTCCGGCGGACCGTTCCGAGGCAAGTCCCGGCACGAGCTGCACGATGTGTCCCCGAAGGACGCGCTGGCCCACCCCACCTGGGACATGGGACTCATGGTCACCACCAACTCCGCCAGCCTGGTGAACAAGGGCCTGGAAGTGATCGAGGCGCACCTGCTCTTCGACATCCCGCTGGAGAAGATCGACGTCGTGGTCCATCCCCAGTCCGTGGTCCACTCGATGGTCCAGTTCGTCGACGGGTCCACGATCGCCCAGGCCTCCCCGCCGGACATGCGCCTGCCCATCGCCCTGGGCCTGGGCTGGCCGGACCGCGTCCCCGGCTCGGCCCGGCCGTGCGACTGGAGCAAAGCCACCAGCTGGACCTTCGAGCCGCTGGACACCGAGGCGTTCCCCGCCGTCGAACTGGCGAAGGAAGCCGCACGGCGGGGGAGCACCTACCCGGCTGTCTTCAACGCCTCGAACGAGGAAGCCGTGATGGCGTTCCATGCCGGCCGGATCCGTTTCACCGACATCGTCGATACCATCGAAGCAGTCCTCAGCGAACACACAGGATCCTCCGGGCTGACGCTGGAGTCCGTGCTGGATGCTGAAAGATGGGCACGCGCCCGCACCCACGAACGTTTAGCCGTCAGAAGCGTCTAGGAAGCAGCAGATCCAAGCATGAATCCCGTCCTCCTCTTTATCCTCGGTGTCGTCTTTGTGGCGATCGGCATCGCCGTGTCCATTGCCCTGCACGAGGTGGGCCACCTGCTGCCGGCCAAGCTGTTCAAGGTCCGTGTCACCAAATACATGATCGGCTTCGGGCCCACGCTCTGGTCCCGCAAGAAGGGCGAGACCGAATACGGCTTTAAGGCCATCCCGCTGGGCGGCTTCGTCTCCATGATCGGCATGTACCCGCCGAACAAGGACGACGGCACCGTGCGCACCTCCAGCACCGGCATGTTCCAGTCCCTCGCCTCGGACGCCCGCTCCCTGGCGCACGAGGAGGTCGGTCCCGCCGACGGGAACCGTGTGTTCTACAAGCTGCCGGTCTGGAAGAAGATCGTGGTGATGCTCGGCGGCCCGGCCATGAACATGCTGATCGGACTCGCACTGACGGCCGTGCTGCTGATGGGCTTCGGCATGGCCACCCAGACCACCACCATCGCCGACGTCTCCAAATGCCAGGTCAAGGCCGGCGAAACCGTGGATCCGGACTCCGCCGACTGCAAGCTCACACCCGCCGCCGCCGCCGGACTGCAGCCCAACGACGTCATCACCTCCTTCGACGGGAAGGCCGTGACCAGCTGGGATGAACTCACCGGCTGGATCCGCGCGTCGGCGGACAGGCAGGTCAGCATCACGGTGGCGCGCGACGGCGTCCCGGTCACCACCACCGTCACGCCGGTTCTCTCCGCGCGTCCCGTGGTGGGCGACGACGGCCGCCAGGCCAAGAGCGCCGACGGCACCCTCCAGTACCAGGACGTCGGCTTCCTGGGCATCGGTGCGCAGACCGCGCTGGTGCCGCAGCCGGCGTCGACGGTCCTGCCGATGGCGGGGGAGAACATTAAGCAGATCGCCGGCGTCGTTCTGAACCTGCCGGCCCGGGTGGCCGGCGTGGCGGAGGCAGCGTTCAGCGAGGCGCCGCGCGACCCCAACGGGCCCATCAGTGTGGTCGGTGTGGGGCGGGTGGCCGGCGAGGTCGCCGCGATGGAGCAGGTGCCAATGCAGTCCCGGGTGGCCACCCTGGTGGGGCTGCTGGCGGGGCTCAACTTCGCCCTGGCCGTCTTCAACCTCATTCCGCTGCTGCCGCTCGACGGCGGCCACGTGGCCGGCGCGCTGTACGAAGGGACCCGCCGCAGGATCGCCAAGCTGTTCGGCCGTCCGGACCCCGGCGCGTTCGACATCGCCAGGCTGCTCCCGGTCACCTACGTGGTGGCGGTGCTGCTGATGGGCATGGGCGCCCTGCTGATCTACGCGGACATCGTCAAGCCGGTCAACCTCTTCGGCTGACGCGGCGGCGGCCGGCCGGCCCCTGTGTGGAAAAACTCGGAATCGCCGGAAAGCTGCCAGGTCGTCGGAACGAAACGGCGATCTGACAGCTGTCCGGCGACTTCGGAAGGCCCGAGCCGCGACGACGCGGTAATCGGATGCGGTTGATTGACAAACATCAGCTTATTTTGACTTATTTTTGGTAATCAGTTGAAAGTGATTGATTCCGCAGGATCAGCCCCCTAGGGTGGGGCTATGTACGTGATGACCATCGACCAGCGCGGCAGCAGCGCAGACGTCGACCGTGTTCCGGGACTCCTGGCGGAGCTGGCCGGGCTCTCCACCGCCGGGCGCTTCGAACGATCCGTCGGCGACGAGGTCCAGGGAGTCGTGGAACGCCCGGATGAAGTTGTCGAGATCGCACTGCACGCCCTGCGCAGCGGACGCTGGTACGTGGGAATCGGGGTGGGGGCGGTGGACCTGCCGCTGCCTGCGAGCCCGCGGGAAGGATCCGGGCCGGCCTTCGTGGCGGCGCGCGTGGCCGTCGAGAAGGCCAAGTCCGGCGCCGCTCACGTGCCGCTGGCCGTCGTCTCCGGCGGACTGCGCAGGGGAGAGGCTGCCCCCTCGCCCGCGGGCTCGGCCGGCGCCCGCGCCTGCGCCAACGCCGAGGCGGTGCTGCGGCTGATCGGACGGCTGGTTCAGGACCGTACAACCGCCCAGTGGAAGGTCGTGGATGTGCTGCGCTCGGTACAGCACGGCCACTCCGGCACGCATGGCACGCAGAAAATCGCTGCCCAAGAACTGGGAATCACCGAACAATCGGTGAGCCGTGCACTGCTGCGCTCCGGCTGGCAGGAAGAATGGGCCGCGAGGCCTGCGGCGGAAATGCTGCTGGCCCTCGCCCACGGAGTCATCGCCGGCAACGACGACGCCCGCGGGCTGCCCGCGGACCGCGCCCCGGACGCGGGCGGGCCCCAGGCCCCGGACAACCGCCCCCGGGACAGCACGGAAGGAGACCGGTGAACGCGCTCTGGATCACCCTGACCCTGCTCACGGCCGGTTTCGTCGGCTGGCCGGTGACAGCGCTGGTCTTCCGGCTCGCCCGGACCATCGACGACCGGCAGGACGCAGGGGCCGGCGTCGCCGACCTGGCGAATGACCCCGCGGCGGACGTCACCGTTGATCCCGTTGTCACCACCGGTGCCGCCCGCACATCATCCGCCACCTCCGGTACCGCCGGTACGTCTGCCCCGGCAGCAGGCTCCGGGGCAGTCTCGGTCAGCAGCGTCCGGATACTGCGCGGCGGCGCAATCATCGGGGTGCTGGAGCGCCTTGCGGTCTGCCTCGCGATCCTCGTCGGCGAACCGGTCGCCATCGCCTACGTCGTCGCGATCAAGGGCCTGGGCCGCTTCGCCGAACTGAAGGAGACGCCGGTCGCCGCGGAACGGTTCATCATCGGCACCCTCACGTCCCTGCTGTGGGCGGCCGGCGTCGCCGCCCTGGCCAAAGTGCTCCTCCTCGGCTGACGCCGCCCGCCGCAAGTCTGCCCGGCCGCCCGCCGGATGGGTACCTGGCCGACGGGGCGATAGTGTATCCGTATGACTGTTTTTGCTGTTGAGTACGTATACGACGCCGAATCCTCCGAAGCCCGCGACGCCACCCGCCCGGCGCACCGCGAATGGACCGCCGGACTTGCCCAGGACGGAACGCTGCTCGCAAGCGGCCCCTACAGTGACGGCGCCGGCGCCCTGCTGATCTTCAAGGCTGCCGACGAGCAGGCCCTGAACGAGGTCCTCAAGCAGGATCCCTTCGCCGCCGCCGGTGCCATCTCCGGCACCCGCACGATGGTCTGGGCTCCCCTGACCGGCCTTCTGGCCGGCCACGCCGCCTAACCGTCCCCGCCAGACCTACTTCAATACAAGGAGTCCATGTGACCTCGGTCAGCCTGGGAATGCCGTCAGCACCGCCCCCCGTCCTCGCGCCGCGCCGCAAGACCCGCCAGATCAAGGTGGGTTCGGTCGGCGTCGGCTCCGACTCGCCGATCAGTGTGCAGTCAATGACCACGACGCCCACCACGGACATCAACGCCACGCTGCAGCAGATCGCCGAACTCACGGCCTCCGGCTGCGACATTGTCCGCGTCGCCTGCCCGTCCGCTGACGACGCGGAGGCCCTGCCGATCATCGCCCGGAAGTCCCAGATCCCCGTGATCGCGGACATTCACTTCCAGCCGAAGTACGTCTTTGCCGCGATCGAGGCAGGCTGCGCGGCGGTCCGGGTGAACCCCGGCAACATCCGCAAATTCGATGACCAGGTCAAGGAAATCGCCCGCGCGGCCAAGGACCACGGCACCTCGATCCGGATCGGCATCAACGCCGGATCGCTGGAGCCGGGAATCCTGAAGAAGTACGGCAAAGCCACCCCGGAGGCCCTCGTGGAGTCCGCGGTCTGGGAAGCGTCGCTGTTCGAAGAGCACGGCTTCAACGACTTCAAGATCTCGGTCAAGCACAATGACCCCGTCATTATGGTCGCCGCCTACGAGATGCTCGCCGAACAGGGCGACTGGCCGCTGCACCTCGGAGTCACCGAGGCCGGCCCCGCCTTCCAGGGCACCATCAAATCGGCCACGGCCTTCGGCGCCCTGCTGTCCCGCGGCATCGGTGACACCATCCGGGTTTCCCTCTCCGCCCCGCCGGTGGAGGAAATCAAGGTCGGCAATCAGATCCTGCAGTCGCTCAACCTGCGCCCGCGCAAACTCGAGATCGTCTCCTGCCCGTCCTGCGGCCGCGCCCAGGTGGATGTCTACACGCTGGCCGAGCAGGTCACGGCCGGTCTGGAAGGCATGGAGATCCCACTGCGCGTTGCCGTGATGGGCTGTGTCGTCAACGGACCGGGCGAAGCCCGCGAAGCCGACCTCGGCGTCGCGTCGGGCAACGGCAAGGGACAGATCTTTGTGAAGGGCGAGGTCATCAAGACTGTGCCCGAGAACCAGATTGTTGAGACACTGATCGAAGAGGCCATGCGTATCGCTGAAGAGATGGGGGAGGCCGATGGCGAAGATGCTGTCAAGGGTAGCCCCGTGGTTAGCGTCTCGTAAGGACGGCGCCGCTCCCGGCGTCGCAGTCCGGACCCTGGGAGGCCCGGACACATCCCAGCTGGTGGACCTGGCGCGGCAGGACGCCGTCGCCAATGTCTTCATCCTGTCGCATCTGGCGACCGCCGGTACGGCGGCACCCACCACCGGCGGCGCAAGCATTCTTGGCGTGTTCGACGGCGGTGCGCTCCTCGGAGCGTGCTGGGCCGGCGCGAACCTGGTTCCGGTGCAGCTGGACCCCGGCCTTGCCGGTGTGGTGGCTGCGGCCGCACACCGCTCCGGGCGCCGGTACGCGTCGATTTTCGGCCCGGCCGACACTGTCCTGGCCCTGCACGCCGGGCTGGAGCAGTTCGGTCAGGCGGCGCATGAGATCCGCGAGGACCAGCCGCTGATGACGATCTCCGGGCCTCCCGCCGTGGCCCCCAATCCATTGCTGGGCTTTGGCCAGCTGGCGGACTTCGACAAGATCCTGCCCGCCTGCGCGGCGATGTTCGAAGAGGAAGTGGGGTATTCGCCGTACCTTGGCGGCCGGGAGTACTACAGCCGCCGGGTCAAGGGCCTGATCCGAGAGGGGCATTCCATGGTCCACCTGAACCCCGCACGCGACGTGGTCTTCAAAGCCGAGCTCGGTGCGGTCACCCCGGAGGTGACGCAGGTCCAGGGCGTCTGGATGAACCCGGAATTCCGCGGCCAGGGCCTCAGCGCCGGGTACATGGCCGCCGCCGTTGTCCTGGCCCAGACCCTCGCCCCGGTCACCAGCCTCTACGTGAACAACTTCAACTCCCGGGCCCGCGCCACCTACGAGCGGGTCGGCTTCCGACAGGTGGGGACGTTCGCTACGGTGCTCTTCTAGCCGCCGAGCTCCCCAGCGGCAGCACTCAGTTCACTGCAGAATTCTTCTGTCCCAGCAGTATCCCCGGCACTACAGAAAAATATCTGGATGCGGACTCTTGTTTTCGTGCCCTGCGTCACATAAGTTCGAGCTAGCCGTGTCGCATGGGCACGCGTTTCCCGGGAGCATGAGCCGGGGATGCAGACGCCCTTGGGGGCAACACAACGGAACTCACGGCCAGTAATTTGGCGGTGCTGGGGCCGCAGAGCCACGCCATGACAGGATGACCAGCCGGCAACGGCCAGGGGCTTCCGTCAGTTATGGCGTGGCTCTTCCATGTCCGGGCTGACGGTAGATTAGTACCTGACCCGTGGGCCGGTTTCGCCGGTTCTACTGATTCACAGCTCTGTTCACAGCTAGATTCACAGCTTTGCTGCTTCGCCCCGCACCTTCCCAGAAACGGATAGATACCCAGTGGTCCTTCGACTCTCCAAGCTGTTCCTGCGCACCCTGCGTGAAGATCCCGCCGACGCCGAGGTGGCCAGCCACAGGCTCCTGGTCCGCGCCGGTTACATCCGCCGGGCCGCCCCGGGCATCTACACCTGGCTGCCGCTGGGACTGAGCGTGCTGCGCAAGGTCGAAGCAGTCATCCGCGAGGAAATGTCCGCCATCGGCGCCCAGGAAGTGCACTTCCCGGCACTACTGCCCAAGGAGCCCTACGAAGCCACGAACCGCTGGACCGAGTACGGCGAGGGCATCTTCCGGCTCAAGGACCGCAAGGGCAACGACTACCTGCTGGCGCCCACGCACGAGGAAATGTTCACCCTGCTGGTCAAGGACCTGTACTCCTCGTACAAGGACCTGCCGCTGAGCATCTACCAGATCCAGAACAAGTACCGCGACGAGGCACGTCCCCGGGCAGGACTGCTGCGCGGCCGCGAGTTCATCATGAAGGATTCCTATTCCTTCGACGTTGACGACGCCGGCCTGGACGCCAGCTACGCCGCGCACCGCGGCGCCTACCTGAAGATCTTTGAGCGCCTCGGCCTCGAGGTCATTCCGGTCGCCGCGACGGCCGGTGCCATGGGCGGATCCAAGAGTGAGGAATTCCTGCACCCCACCGAGATCGGCGAGGACACCTTCGTGCGTTCCGCCGGCGGCTACGCAGCCAACGTCGAGGCCGTCACCACCGTGGTTCCCGCGGACATCGACTTCAGCAACGCCCCGGCCGCCGAAGTCCGGGACACCCCGGATACCCCCACCATCGAGACCCTCGTGGATGCCGCCAACCTCCTGGTGCCCCGCACCGGGGCCGACGGCGGCGCCTGGACTGCCGCTGACACGCTGAAAAACGTTGTTCTCGCCGTCACCCTGCCGACCGGGGAACGCCAGATCGTCGTCATCGGCGTTCCGGGCGACCGCGGCGTCGACCTCAAGCGCGTGGAGGCGAACATCGGGTCCTTCCTGCCGATCGCCGGCGAGATCATCCTCGAGGCCGCCAACGAGGAAGACCTCAAGAAGCAGCCCCTTATCGTCAAGGGCTACCTCGGCCCCGGGCTGTCCCTGGACACGCCCCTGCTGGGCACCGAGGGCGCCGCCAAGCTGCTCTACCTCGTGGACCCGCGCGTCGTCAGCGGCTCCGCCTGGGTCACCGGCGCCAACGAGGCCGGCAAGCACGTCTTCGGCCTGGTCGCCGGACGCGACTTCGGCTGGGACGGCGTTATCGAGTGCACCGAGGTGCGCGCCGGCGACGAGGCCCCTGACGGATCCGGTCCGCTGGAGACCGCCCGCGGCATCGAAATGGGCCACATCTTCCAGCTCGGCCGCAAATACGCCGCGGCGCTGGAACTCAAGGTCCTGGACCAGAACGGCAAGCAGGTGGTGGTCACCATGGGTTCCTACGGCGTCGGCGTCACCCGCGCCGTCGCGGCCCTGGCCGAATCCAACCACGACGACAAGGGCCTCATCTGGCCGCGCTCGGTCGCTCCGGCCGATGTCCACGTGGTGGCCGTTGGCCGCGGCGAGGAGATCTTCGCCGCGGCGGAGAAGCTGGCTTTCGAACTGGAAGCCGCCGGCCTCGACGTGATCTACGACGACCGCCCCAAGGTGTCCCCGGGCGTGAAGTTCGGCGACGCCGAACTCGTCGGCGTGCCCACCATCCTCGCCGTCGGCCGCGGGCTGGTCGACGGGGTGGTCGAGATCAAGGACCGCCGCAGCGGCAACGCCGAAAACATCGCCGTCGAGAAGGCGGTCGACTACGTTCTCGACGCCGTCCGCAACCACTAACCCGCACTCCGTCCAGGCGTGGTTTCCGGACTCGAGTCGATCGAGCTCAGTACCCTCATCCTGATTGTGGTCGCCGGCTTCGCCGCGGGCTGGGTCGATGCCGTCGTCGGCGGCGGGGGACTGATCCAGCTCCCGGCGATGCTGCTGGTGCCGGGCATCAGCCCGGTGCAGGCGCTGGCGACGAACAAGATGGGCTCGATTTTCGGCACCACCACCAGTGCCGTCACCTACTACGGCAGGGTGCGGCCGGATCTGCGGACCGCGCTGCCCATGGCGGTCATCGCCATGGCCGGCAGCTTCGGCGGGGCGGTGCTGGCGGCGAACCTCCCGGCGAGCGTGTTCAAACCCATCATCGTGGTGGCGCTGGTCGCGGTCGCGCTGTTTACGGCCTTCCGCCCGAACGTGGGGGAGCTGACCAGGCTGCGGCACAACGGCCACCGGCACTACGTGCTGGCGTGCCTGATCGGCGGCGTGATCGGCTTTTACGACGGACTGATCGGGCCAGGCACCGGGTCCTTCCTGATCATCGCGCTCGTCTCGGCGATGGGCTATGCCTTCCTCGAAGCCAGCGCCAAGGCCAAGATCGTGAACATGGCCACCAACGCCGGCGCCCTGCTGTTCTTCGTGCCGCATGGTGCCGTGCTGTGGGGTCTCGGGCTGGTCCTGGGCCTGGCGAACATGGCCGGCGGTTACCTCGGCGCCCGGACCGCCGTCAAGCAGGGGAACAAGTTCATCCGCATCGTGTTCCTCGCCGTGGTGGGTGCCCTGATCATCAAGCTCGGCTCGGACATCTGGCAGGAAAGCTTCGCTTAGCCTGCCGCTCACCCCCTGTTCCCTTCCTGGAACGCTGCCGTCCTTTAGACCCTGCCCGTCCCCTGGCCGCGGGCGTAGCATGCAGCTATGTCAGCACCTGTTGAACGCTACCGCGATGCCCTGGAGGCTGCGGCCCGGCACGCACGCCAGTGGCTGGAGAGCCAGGAAACACGGCCTGTGGGCCCGCGTGTGACCGCGACGGACCTCGCGGCAGACTTCGGCGGTCCGTTGCCCCGGGAGGGAACGCCGGCGGCGGAGGTGGTGGACTACCTCGCCACAAAGGCCGAACCCGGGCTGATGGCCATGCCCTCCGGACGGTTCTTCGGCTGGGTCATCGGCGGCACGCTGCCGGCAGCGCTGGCCGCGGACTGGCTGGTCAGCGCCTGGGACCAGAACGCCGTGCTCCGCTTCGCCTCTCCGGCCACGGCCGCCATCGAGGAAGCCGCCGGAAAATGGCTGCTGGAGCTGCTGGGTCTGCCCAAAGAGTCCGACGTCGGTTTCGCCACCGGCGCCACGATGGCCAACTTCACCGGCCTGGCGGCGGGACGGTGGCGCCTGATGACCGACGCCGGCTGGGACCTCGGCGGCGACGGCCTCTTCGGTGCGCCCCGGATCCACTGCTTCGTAGGCGAGGAACGGCACGACTCGATTGACCTCGGCCTGCGGTATTTGGGGCTGGGTCGGCCCACAGTGGTCCCCGCGGACCGGCAGGGCCGCATCAACCCGTGGGAGCTGGACCTGGCCCTGGCCAGCGCCGTCGGACAGGTCGCGGCCGCAGGACCGGGCCCGGCGCCGCTGCTGGTCTGCCTGCAGGCCGGGAACCTCCACTCCGGAGCCTTTGATCCGTTCGTGGAGGCAATCGCCGTCGCAAAGGCACACGGCGCCTGGGTCCACGTGGACGGGGCGTTCGGGCTCTGGGCCGCTGCCGTCCCCGAACTCGCCGCGCTGACCGCCGGGCTGCAGGGCGCCGACTCCTGGGGCACCGACGCGCACAAGACGCTCAACGTGCCCTATGACTGCGGGATCGCGGTGGTCCGGGATGCCCGGGCGCTGCGGTCGGCCATGGGTCTGCACACCAGCTACTTGATCCAGGACGCGGACGGCGCCGCGGACCCCTTCGAGTCGGTGCCGGAACTGTCCCGACGGGCGCGAGGGGTGCCGGTGTGGGCCGCGCTGAAATCACTGGGCCGGGACGGCGTCGCCGGCCAGGTCCGCGGGCTGGTGCTGCACGCCCGGCAACTGGCGGAGCAGCTGTCGGCGCTGGACGGCGTCGAGGTGCTCAACGACGTCGACTACACCCAGGTCTCCCTGGCCTTCGGCGACGACGCCACGACCCGTGCGGTGACGGCCCGGATCATCGCTGACGGCCGGGTCTGGATGTCCGGTTCGCGCTGGCAGGACCGTGACATTCTGCGGATCTCTGTCAGCAACTGGAGCACGGACGACCCCGACGTGGCAGCCGCCGTCGACGCCGTGAAGGACGCCGTGGCGGCGGTCCGCGGACACAGCAGCTAGCTGGCGGCTTCCCCCGGTGCCGGCAGCTCGTGGGGCGCGGGGAGCTCCGGGAGCGTGCGGCCGGCCAGTGTGCTGGCCACCCAGAGCGACCGGGCGAGGTCGCCCCCGTGCCGGGGTTTCGAGGCGTACCAGAGCGCGTTTTCGACCTCCCGGGCCAGGCTCCATTGCCGGGCCACCTCGGCGTCGAGTCCGGCGGCCCTGCTGAAGTCCCCGCAGCGCTCCCGCAGGGCCCGTTCCGGATCCGCCCGGGACAGCTCACGGAGCCGGTTCCACAGCAACGGCGCCACCGCGAATTCCGCCTCGCCGAGCATGGGCTGCGGATCGATCGCGGCCCAGCCATTGGCCGGTTCACCGCCGCCGCCCGCCTCCGAACTGCCGAACCGGGCGAGGACGTTCAGAGAGTGCAGGTCGGTATGGACCAGCACGTCCCGCCCGGAGCGGCGGCCCACGGCCCCGCGGGTCTGGCAGACCTCAAGCGCGGCTTCCAGCAGCCAGCGCGGGAAGGGCCGGCCCAGCCGTTCCCAGCTCTCCGGCAGCTCATCACTCCACTGCTCGGCCCGGGCCGCCACGTGGTCGAAAGCCGCCCATTCCGGGCGTTCGTCGGGGACAAGGCTGAGCCGGCGAACCAGCGCACCCCACACCGGGACCGCCTCGTCCAGGGGCACGCCCTGGAGGGAGCGGGCGGCGTCCAGGCGCTCCAGCAGCAGCGCACCGGCCTCGGCGTCGCTGGCCAGCAGCCGGACCGCACCGTGCCCGTTCCAGAGAGCGAGCGCCTGCGGTTCCACGAGCGCTGCGTCGTGCGGATAGGCGATCTTCAGGACGGCCACCTGGCGCGCAGCCTGCCGGCTTGCTTCACCGGCCGTGGTGCCGGAGTTAGCCTTGTTGCCGGTGCCGGTCCCGGTCCCGATGGTGGCGCTGGCGCGAAGCCGCACCGGGACGACGATGGCCCCGTGGCCGTTCCACGGCAGGGCGCCGGGCGCGAGGTCAAGCTCGAGCTGCCACCGGTCGAGGCAGTGCCGAACCAGCCGGGGGAGCGAGGCAAGCCAGGCGCGGCCGGTTGAGCTGCCGCCGTAGCGGCGGCTGAGGTCGGGCGGAATCGGGACGTCGGTTGGCTGACTCATCGGATCCAGCGTAGTTGCTGCCGGGCGTCAGGGGTCCGCCGGGCCGGGCGGTCCCGCTTCGTCACACCGGCCCGCGTTGTCAGCAGGTCAGGATCCTGCCGGCGCAGCAGGAGGGTCAGACGGTGATGCCGCTGGCTCCGAGCCAACTGCCGATCAGGAAGGTCGCGACGAGCGCCGCGGCGCCGCCGATCACCACCCGCACGGCCGCCTTCATCTTCGAGCCGCCGCCGATCCAGGCGCCGATGGCTCCGGTCAGGGCCAAGGCGACCAGCACAGCCACGAAGGTCAGCGGAACCCGGATGTTCTCCGGCGGCAGCAGGATGGCAAGCATGGGGAGGACCGCGCCGACCAGGAACGCCGCGGCGGAGGCGAACGCGGCATGCCACGGACTGACAATGTCTGTCTCGTCGATATGCAGTTCCGCGGACAGGTGGGCGCCGAGGGCATCATGGGCGGTGAGTTCCTTGGCCACGGTCCGGGCGGTGTCCGCGGTCAGACCCTTGCCCTGGTAGATGGCGGCGAGTTCCTCGAGCTCCTCGTCGGGCTGTTCTTCCAGTTCCCGGCGTTCCTTCTCGATCAGGGCCCGCTGGCTGTCCTTCTGGCTGCTCACCGAGACGTATTCGCCCAGGGCCATCGAGATCGCGCCACCGACGACGCCGGCGGTACCGGCAATGAGGATGGGGCCGGACTCCGTGGTGACACCGGCGACGCCAACCACAATCGCCGCGACGGAGACGATGCCGTCGTTGGCGCCCAGCACACCGGCGCGCAGCCAGTTGAGGCGGTGCGCGATGTCATTGCGGTGGGGCTCGTTCTCGTGCTGGATGGGGGCGGCTTGACTGTCCATGGGTACAGCAAAGCACCGGCGTCCACAGCCGGCCAGTATGACGAACCTAACTAAGCGCTTCCTCGCCGCCGCAATCCCTGGCACCCGGACCTCCCGCGGACGGCGCGGCGGGGGCACTTACACCCGGACACGCCGCCTGTGACGCAGGATTCATGGCCTGCGGGCCGCAAAATCGCCCCGGACGGCCGACGCCCGGCGCCCGGCCGCCGCCCAGGAGTTACGGGACGGGTGCCGGCAGCGCGGGGAACCCCGCCGGATCGGCAGTCAGCCCGGGAAGGGCTCCGGTCTCCGCACCCCAAAGGGCGGACCGGCGTGCAGCACCGGCGAGGCCGGCGATCGCCCATTGGCGGGTCTGGCCCTCACTCAGGGCCACCAGGTCGCCGTAGACCGGCAGCGCCGAGGCTTCCAGTCTGCCCAGGCCAGCGGCGGGAGAGGCCAGGAAGCCCTGCGCCATGGTGTACCCGGCTTCGCGCGGCGGCACCGGGGCGCAATGGATCCTGCTCAGTGCTTCGGCACCAACAGCGAGGGCCTCATGCGTGGCGAGCTGCTCCGACGCCCGGGCGGCCGCTTCGCCACCCAGCCTGGTCAGGGCCACCTGGTACCCGTAGACGGCTTCCAGTTCGGTCTCCACCGCCGCCGCCAGCGCTCCAGGCAGGGTCGCTGCAGCGGCGTCCGCTCCTGCCGGGGCGGAAGAATCATCCACCGGTGCGGACGACGGTGGCGCTGCAGCGCTGGGGCATGCCCCGGACAGTCGGGGTGCGGCTGGGGCAGGCACCGCCGGGGCTGGCGCCCCGGCGGCCGCGGCGAGGGAGGATGCCTGCAGCAGTTGGGCGGTTCCGACGGCGGCCAGCAGCCGGGCCATCCCGCCGTCGGCCACGGCAGCGTCGGCGAGCCGTTGTCCGGCGCTATCCGCCAGCGCGGTTGCCAGCGCGGCCGCCGACGCCGGCAGGGGAGCAGCAGACTGAGCACCAGACTGAGCACCAGCAGACGGGGTAGCCGGACCGGGCGGCAGGGGAGAAGCCGTGGCGTCCTGGCCCGGCAGCAGGAGGGCCCGTGCCTGGCTTGTCAGCAAACTCACAGTCCGAACGACGGCGGGCTTCGCGTCGCCGGAGGCGGGCCGGCCCAGAGCCTCACCGGCGGCCCGCAGCCGCAGGGTTTCGGCCAGCGCGGCGGACCGTGCCTGTTCGGAAAACGGCGGTTCGGCGGGCTCCTCAGGACTTCGGGGACTCAAGGCGATCCCGAGGCTCACGACCACGAGGGCGAGGCAGGCCAGGAGGGCGATGCGGGGAATGAGCTTCCGCCGCTGCTTTTCCCGGCTGTCGTCTTTCACAACAGACCATGTTGTCATGGTTGGCATGCCGGCCGGGAACTGAAGTGCACCACGGCGCCCGGAAAATCGCTAGGCTAGTACACACAACATCATCTAACGGGAGGCGGCCGGCATCATGACCAACGCAGAAGCCACGACTTCAACAGACCGGACCGGATCGGGGAAGGCTGAAGCCGCACCCGCTCACAACTTCGAGGCCGAGCGGCTGCATGCCCTCCTGGAACCCGAAGTCCTGGCAAACCGGCTGTACCTGGAGGACGTGTCCATTCACGTCGCCGGAGCCAACCGGGTGGTCCACGTAGTGGTGGACCTGCCGCAGGACGAAACGGGCGGCGTAGGTCTCGACGTCATCGCGGAGATCTCCAAGACCCTCTCCGACATCCTGGACAACGATCCCAGCACTGACTCACGCCCCTACGAGCTTGAGGTTTCCTCGCCCGGCGTCGGCCGTCCCCTCACCGAAGAGCGGCACTGGCACCGCGCCCGCGGCCGGATGGTCAAAGTTAATGTCCTGCAGGGCGAGAACGTCACTGGCCGGGTCCAGTCCGTCGACGACGGCGGCGTCACCCTGGTCCCCGAGATCGCCGTGAAGAAGGGCATGAAGCCCAAACAGGGCGAACCCATCAAGCTTCCCTTCGACAAGATCCGCAGCGGAAAAGTCGAGATAGAGTTCAGCCACCTCGAAGAGGCCGGCCTGGAGAACGCAAACAATGGACCTTCTGAGGAGGCCTAATGGATATTGACATGAGCGCACTGAGACTCCTGGAGCGTGAGCGTGAAATCCCGCTGGATCTCCTGATTCCCACGATCGAGCAGGCCCTGCTGGTGGCGTATCACAAGACGCCGGGAGCCTTCGAGAAGGCCCGGGCCGAGCTGGACCGCAAGAGCGGCCACGTGACCATCTGGGCCACGGAGATCGACGACGACGGCGCCCCGATCGGTGAATTCGAAGACACCCCCGCCGGCTTCGGGCGCATCGCCGCCAGCACCGCACGGCAGATCATCCTGCAGCGCCTGCGCGACGTTGAGGACGACAACGTCCTCGGCGAGTTCAAGGGCCGCGAGGGCGAGCTGGTGGCCGGAACCATCCAGCAGGGCAACAACCCGCACATGATCCAGGTCAACCTGGGCACGGTGGAGGCACTGCTGCCGCCGCCCGAGCAGGTGCCGGGGGAGAAGTACATCCACGGCAACCGGCTCCGCGCCTTCGTGATCGACGTGCACCGCGGCACCAAGGGTCCGTCCATCACCCTGTCCCGGTCCCACCCGGGCCTCGTGCGGAAGCTCTTCGAAATGGAAGTTCCGGAAATCGCGGACCGCTCCGTGGAAATCGTTGCCCTCGCCCGTGAGGCCGGGCACCGCACCAAGATGGCGGTCAAGGCCAACCACCCCGGCATCAACGCCAAGGGCGCCTGCATCGGTGAGATGGGTTCGCGCGTCCGTGCGGTCATGAACGAACTCAACGACGAGAAGATCGACATTGTCGATTACAGCGACGATCCGGCGACATTCATCGCCAGCGCTCTCTCCCCGTCACGGGTGAACTCGGTCACCATCACTGACGAGGCAACCCGCTCGGCCCGCGTCGTGGTCCCGGACTACCAGCTTTCCCTCGCCATCGGCAAGGAAGGCCAGAACGCCCGTCTCGCCGCCAAGCTCACCGGCTGGCGGATCGACATCGTCTCGGATGCCGCGGTCAGCCGCGACAAATAAGTTCCAACCGGCGGCTCCGGCAACGGGGCCGCAACACGACGGGCGACAGTTCAGGCCCGCCCGTCAGCGTCCGTGTCCCCGCGAGTTCGGGGCCCGGGCGCCTGAGGGGCTAGAATAGACATGACCGCGCCTAACGGCCGGTATCCGCGTGTCCCTTACGCGTCCGGTTTTGCGTCCGGCGAAGGTGTTGATCACAACCCTTGGCCAGGCCGCCTCCGGAAGCCAGGGGCCGGCAGATATGTACTGGCAGGAAGATACTCGTAAGTGGCACACGTGCAACACCTCGAGAATCAGCCGCAGCGTACCTGCATCGGGTGCCGGAAAAAGGGGTCGCGGTCGGAGCTACTCCGGCTCGTCGCCGACGGCAGCGGTTCATCCGCCGTCGTAGTGGATGAACGACGCCGGATGGCTGGCCGGGGTGCATGGCTGCACCCCAGCGAAAAGTGCCTGGCACTGGCGGTCAAACGTCGAGCGTTCGGTCGCGCCCTGAACGGCGCTGCCGGAACAGCCGACGTCGAACGCCGGATCATGGCAGGCACGCAAGCCGTGGACACCCCGGTGGCCGCAGCAACAACCGTCCAACCTGAAAGCGGGTCAGAAAACTGATGGAAACCCGATGAGTTCCCAGCGATGAGTGCGCAACGATGACAACTTTGTTGCGCTCTGCAATGGACCTTTCAGCTGCACTCGCGGCGGAGGTCCGCAGTAAGAAGTAGACGGTTCGTGCCTGGCTCGGTGCGGACCGAGACAGGAGAAATGTGGCCAAGGTCCGCGTACATGAGCTTGCTAAAGAGCTCGGTATTACTTCCAAAGATGCAGTAACCAAACTGCAGGAACTGGGCGAATTCGTTCGCTCTGCCTCTTCCACCATTGAGGCCCCCGTTGTGAGGAAACTCCGCAACGCGTTCCCCGACGCAGCAGCAGCTTCGAAGTCCGAAGCGCCTGCGTCCGCCCCCAAGGCACCCGCCAGCCCCTCGGCAAACCGTCCGGCGCCCACGCCGGCTCCGGCTGCACCCACAGCGCCGGCGGCTGCGGAAACCAAGACTGAAGCTCCGGCTCCGGCAGCAGCTGCTCCGGCACCCGCTGCCGCCGCGGCAGCCCCGACGGCGGCTCCGGCCGCCCCGGCAGCTCCCGCCGCCCAGGCTCCGGCTGCGCCCTCCACGGGCGCCAAGCCCGGCGCACGTCCGGCACCCAAGGCGGAAACCCCGGCTGCTCCGGCACGCCAGGGTGGCTCGGCACCCCGCCCGGGCGGTCCCCGTCCCGGCAACAACCCGTTCGCGACGTCCCAGGGCATGCCCCGGGGCCGCGGCGGCGACAACGAACGTCCCTCGCGTCCGGGTAACAACCCGTTCGCTCCTTCCCAGGGCATGCCGCGTCCGGGCGGAAGCCGCACCGAGGGCGACCGCCCCGGCGGTCCCCGTCCCGCAGCAGGCGCTGGTGGTCCCCGTCCGGGTGCTCCCCGCACCGGCGGCGCTCCGGGTGCACGTCCGGGCGCACCGCGTCCGGCCGGCGCAGCTGGCGCTGGCCGTCCGGCAGGGGCCGGCGGAAACCGCCCGACTCCCGGCATGATGCCGAACCGCACCGAACGGCCCGCACCCGCTGGGGCAGGCCGTCCCGGTGGCGGAGCCCGCGGCCCGGGCCGTCCGGGTGGCGCTCCAGGTACCGGTGCTCCCGGCACCGGTGGCGGCGCTCCGGCCGGCGGTGGCTTCGGCAAGGGTGGCCGCGGTCGCGGTGGCACCCAGGGTGCTTTCGGTAAGGGCGGCGCAGGCCGTGGCAAGCAGCGCAAGTCGAAGCGTGCCAAGCGCCAGGAACTCGAGCAGATGAGTGCTCCGTCGCTCGGTGGCGTCAGTGTGCCCCGCGGCGACGGCAACACCGTAGTCCGGCTTCGCCGTGGCTCGTCCATCACGGACTTCGCCGACAAGATCGAGGCGAACCCCGCCGCACTGGTGACAGTCCTCTTCCACCTCGGCGAAATGGCTACCGCCACGCAGTCGCTGGATGAAGAGACCTTCGCCCTCCTGGGCGAGGAGCTTGGCTACAAGCTCCAGGTCGTGTCCCCGGAGGATGAGGAGCGCGAGCTGCTCTCCGGTTTCGACATCGACTTCGACGCCGAGCTGGAAGCCGAGGGCGATGAGGAACTCGAGGCACGTCCTCCGGTTGTCACCGTCATGGGTCACGTTGACCACGGTAAGACCCGCCTGCTCGATGCCATCCGCAAGTCCGACGTTATGGCGGGCGAGCACGGCGGCATCACGCAGCACATCGGTGCTTACCAGGTCACGCACGCTCACGAAGGTATCGATCGCAAGATCACCTTCATCGATACTCCGGGCCACGAGGCGTTCACCGCCATGCGTGCCCGTGGTGCGAAGGTCACTGACATCGCCATCCTGGTGGTCGCAGCGGACGACGGCGTAATGCCGCAGACCGTTGAAGCCCTCAACCACGCGCAGGCGGCCAACGTGCCGATCGTCGTGGCCGTGAACAAGATCGACAAGGAAGGCGCCAACCCGGAAAAGGTCCGCGGCCAGCTGACCGAGTACGGTCTGGTTCCGGAAGAGTACGGTGGCGACACCATGTTCGTGGAGGTCTCTGCCCGCCAGAACCTCAACATCGACGAGCTGCTCGAGGCCGTTCTGCTCACCGCAGACGCAGCCCTGGACATGCGCGCCAACCCGAACAAGGACGCCCGCGGTATCGCGATTGAAGCCAACCTGGACAAGGGCCGCGGTGCAGTTGCCACCGTCCTGGTTCAGTCCGGCACCCTGCATGTCGGCGACACCATCGTGGCAGGCACGGCCCATGGCCGCGTCCGTGCGATGTTCGACGACGACGGCAGCGCCCTGACCGAGGCCGGCCCGTCCCGCCCCGTGCAGGTCCTGGGTCTGTCCAACGTCCCGCGCGCCGGTGACACCTTCTTCGTGACCGCTGACGAGCGCACTGCCCGCCAGATCGCCGAGAAGCGTGAAGCTGCCGACCGTAACGCTGCCCTGGCCAAGCGCCGCAAGCGCATCAGCCTGGAAGACTTCGACCAGGCCGTCGCCGATGGCAAGATCGACACCCTCAACCTCATCCTCAAGGGTGACGTGTCCGGTGCCGTGGAAGCCCTCGAAGACGCGCTGCTCAAGATCGACGTCGGCGAGGGTGTCCAGCTCCGCGTTATCCACCGCGGTGTCGGTGCGATCACGCAGAACGACGTCAACCTGGCTACGGTCGACAGCGCCGTCATCATCGGCTTCAACGTCAAGCCCGCCGAGCGTGTTGCCGAACTGGCAGACCGCGAAGGCGTGGACATGCGCTTCTACTCCGTCATCTACGCAGCAATTGATGACATTGAGGCAGCCCTCAAGGGCATGCTCAAGCCGGAGTACGAAGAGGTCCAGCTTGGCACTGCCGAGGTCCGCGAAGTGTTCCGTTCCTCCAAGTTCGGCAACATTGCAGGCTCGATCGTCCGCTCGGGTGTTATCCGACGCAACGCGAAGGCCCGTGTCAGCCGCGACGGCAAGGTCATCGGTGACAACCTCACCGTTGAGACGCTCAAGCGCTTCAAGGACGACGCCACCGAGGTCCGCACGGACTTCGAGTGTGGTATCGGTCTTGGCTCGTTCAACGACATCAACGAGGGTGACACCATCGAGACCTTCGAGATGCGCGAAAAGCCGCGCGTCTAGTCTGAAGCCTGGTGCATAAAAGGTGCGGGGCCGTTGGGTTTTTCCCGGCGGCCCCGCCCCTTCGCCGGACGGTTTTCGATCTTCGATCGCAAACCGTCCGGCTCCGGCAGGCCCGATGCCACTCCCAGGCCGCCGGAAAAAACCCAACGGGTCGGTCGTAGACTCGCTTTAGGCGCGTGGCATTAAAACCCAACGTGTGTACACAGACCGCCATCGCGCCGTCGTACATCCAAAATTTTAGGAGTGGAAATGGCTGATCCCGCACGGGCTGCCAAGTTGGCGCAGCGGATTAAGGTTGTTGTTGCTGAGGCCCTGGGCCGGAGGGTCAAGGATCCCCGGCTTGAGGGCGTCACTGTTACCGATGCGCGTGTGACCAATGATCTGCAGCACGCCACGGTCTACTACACCGTGTTCGGTGACCAGCTGGTCCAGGCCGAGGCTGCCAAGGGGCTTGAGAAAGCCAAGGGCGTGCTGCGGCAGGAAGTCGGGCGGAACATCACCGTGCGGCTGACCCCGACCCTGGAGTTCGTGGCGGACCAGATCCCGGTCAACGCCTCCAACCTGGAGGAACTGCTCCGGGCTGCGAAGAAGCGCGACGCCGAGGTGGCCGCACTCGCTGCCAGCGCCAAGCACGCCGGCGACGCGGACCCCTACAAGAGCGATACTCCGCAGGACGTGGAGCTCGACGAGGACGACTTCGACGAAGAGGACCTGGACCTCATCGACGAAGGCGACGTCGACGAGGACAGCAACAAGTAGTCCGGCAACAGCGAAGCACTACACGGAAATGGCCGGCCCCGGCAGGGGACCGGCCATTCCTGTCTGGCAGCAGCGCTGTCCCGGTCAGGACTTGCTTGCCCCGTCATGGTGGCCGTCCCGCAGATTCAGGTACATCACCTGGCCGTCGGGCGGCCCCGCCGGCCCGGGCAGGGCGTTGACCGTGGCATAAAGGGTGTTTCCGCGGAGGTCCACGTCGGCCGCGAATCCGGCCGCGAGCACCACCGTCTGGTCGCCCGAGTCCGGGTCGATCTTGAGCACGCCTTCGCCGAACAGCGAGGCAACATAAAGCCCGCCGCCGTCGTCGAGGGCGAGTCCCGTGGGTGTCATGATGTCATCCGCCACGAGCTTCACCTCGCCGTCGGCCGGATCCACCTTGAAGATCGCCCCGCGGGCGCCCAGGGCCGGATCTTCCGGTCCACCGGGGAGCGACGTGACGTACAGCCAGCCATCCGGCCCGACGGCGACATCGGTCGGAACGGCCTCGAAGTCATAGGTCGTTCCCACAACACAGGCGGGAAGCCCGTTCGAGGCCGCGGCTTCCGGGGTGATCTTGTAGGGCCGGGCCGGCAGCACCGCGACGGTCTCGGTCTCGCCGCTCCGGGTATCAACGGACACCACACTGTTCGCCCCGGCATCTGCGACGTAGATGGTCCCGTCGGTGACGGCGATGCCGTACGGATGCGAATCGACTTCACCCATGTAGCTGGCAGGCATATTGGCTGGCAGCTCGGCAGCGCAGCCCTCCGGCAGGTCACGGAAGCCGTACCGGGTATCGCCGTCGGAGTTCTCCTCCGTTTCCAGGGCGGCGAAATCGCCCAGCGTCAGCTGGCTTAAGTCCTCGTCGATGATGCGGACGTGGCCGGCCAGCTCAGCCGGGTGGGGTCCGGCGCCCTGGCTTTCCAGGAAATACGTCGTCCCACCCCGCTGGGCGTTGCCCGCAACGCTCCAGTCAGGGGATTCGTAGAGGACCGCCTGGTTCCCCTCGGAGTCGACCCGGGTCAGCCGGCCGGCAAAGGATTCGCTGACCGTGACCGAGCCGTGTCGCCCGGCGCTGACATGCAACGGACCCACCAGCCGGCCGGTGAGCAGAACCGGTGCCGCGTCTCCGGTGTCCCCTCCGGAGGGGACACCGGGGGCTGCGCCGGCAGCTGTCCCGGTCGAGAGGAACACGGCGGCGGTGGCGGCCGTGGCGAGCAATGACAATTTCTTTCTCATGGTTGGCTCCCGGGGCGAATGATGAAGTACCCACATCGTTTGAGACCCTTGAGACCCTTGAGACCGGTGTAGTGGCGGCCGGACTATGCACGGCGCCCCCCATAGCGGATATTAAGCCTTCCGAGACGCAAAGTCGATGCCCGCGCGGCAACCGCGGATCTTTCCTGGCGGACGGCGTTGCTGGCTATGATCGGACCATGGTCACGGCACCCTCAGCTTCGGACATCAACCGCTTCCTGGATCAGGCCATCCGGCTCGCCGCAGCCAACGTGGACGCCGGCGGCGGACCGTTCGGGGCGCTGGTGGTGACTCCCGACGGGCGGATCCACGAGGGCGTCAACCAGGTCACACGGGACAACGATCCCACTGCCCATGCCGAAGTGGTGGCCATCCGCTCGGCCGCGGCCGCGTCCGCCACCTTCGACCTCATCGGTGCCGTGCTCTATGCCAGCTGCGAACCGTGCCCGCTGTGCCTTGCAGCAGCCCTCTGGGCCCGCGTCGACCTGGTCTATTTCGCCGCGGACCGTCACGCGGCCGCGGCCGCCGGCTTCGACGATGCTCTGTTCTATGAGTACTTCGACGGCACCCGGCCCGAACTGATGCCGGTCCGGCAAACGGCCGTCCCGGCGTCGGAGGTTCCCTTCCAGGCCTGGCGCGGCAACCCGGACCGCATTGAATACTGAAAGCGGCCACCACGGCCTGGCCGGGGGACTTTGGACTCTATGCCCGCTCCGCGCGGGGGCGTCCCATGGAACCATGACTGCGGGCACTCGGGAAGGCGGCGGTCCATGAGTTCGGGCCTGATCACATGCCCCCAGTGCGGGAAAACCAACAGGATTCCGACGGCGGCTGCGGGCCATCCGCGCTGCGGCAACTGCCGCACGGACCTGCCCTGGATTGTCGACGCCGGCGATGCCGACTTCGCGGAGATCGCCGAACAGTCCTCAACGCCTGCCCTGATCGATTTTTGGGCTGCCTGGTGCGGTCCCTGCCGCATGGTCAGTCCCGTGCTGGACAAGCTGGCCCAGGAGCGGGCCGGCCGGGTCAAACTCGTCAAGGTCGACGTCGACAAGTCACCGGCGCTCTCACGGCGCTTCGACATCCAGGCGATTCCGACCATGCTGCTGATCAGGGACGGCAAAGTGGTCGCCCGGCAGGCGGGCGCCCCGCCGGCGGCGGCCCTGCGCCAATGGCTGGACGGCGCCCTCGCGGCGGGCAAACCGTGACCGTCCCACGGGCGAGATGGAGGAAGCAATGACCGAGATACTGCGCTACGAAGTGGGTTCCGGGACGGTGCTGGTCGAGGCCGCGGATAGCAGCTTCGGCGTCGAACGCCCCTCCCGGAACGAGCAGGGAATCACCGACGCCGGGCGGCGGCTGGAGGACGCCCTCGCCGCCATCCGCCCGGCGGCCAACGCGGCCGCGGAGGTCCTGAAGGAAGTCGGCGCGGAACACCTGGAGCTTCAATTCGGCGTGAAGCTGGCCGGTGAGGCGGGGGCCATCATCGCGCAGAACTGCTCCGACGCCCACTTCATCGTCAAGCTGTCCTTCTCCCACACGCCTCCGGCGCAATTGTCGCCGGAGGAAGAGATCATGCTGTGAAGCCGTCCCGCCCAGGGGAGTGAGCAGTGCCACGGGGCCGCGCCGTCAGCGGCGCCTGCTCCGCGCGCCCCGGGCGCCCAGGCCTCCCAGGAAGGGCGAGCCAACCCCCAGCAGGAAGCCGAAGTCGTACCAGTTTCCGGCGCGGGCCGTGTTGTAAAACGGGAACTCACTCCACTGTCCGAAGACATGCACGATCAACACAATCCACGCCGTGAGCCCGTTCCAGATGCCCCATAACAAGTCCTGCCACCACATGACAACCTCCCTGACGAACCCCGACACGCCAGTCCCGGAACGGTGCGCCCCGCGACGCACGCGATGACTGCGTGCTGGGCTCAGGTTAGGCGCTGCGGTGCCGTGGCGGTAGGGGACAGAGACCCAGTGGCCGGGGTGTCAGCCGTCAGCTGTGGCCCGGGCCGGGAGGCGTCCGAGGCCTTCGACCAGATCAGCCTGGCTGCTGCAGAGCGCAATCCGGATCCAGCCCTCGCCGATCGAGCCGAACGCGGTGCCGGGGGCAAAGGACACCCCGGACTCGGCCAGGAAGCGGCGGACCCAGGACCGCACGTCCCCGCCGCTGACGTGCGACACATCCGCCCAGAGGTAGAAGGCCCCCTGCGCGTTAAGGAACGGGATCCCTTTGTACGCCAGGACGGCCGAGGCGGCGTCGCGGTTGGCCCGGTAGTGCGCGTGGGCGTGGCTGACGTAGTCCTGCGGGCCCGTCAGCGCAGCCAGCGCCGCGTACTGCGAGGGCGAGGCGACGCAGGAGACGATCGCCTCCATCACGTTGTTCATCTTCTGTTCCAGGCCGGGCGGGCAGATCAACGCGCCGATCCGCAGCCCGGTCAGGCCGTAGGTCTTGGACAGCGTGAGCGAGGTGAAGACGCGGGCCTCGCCCGGGACGTCGCTGTCGAAGCGGGCAGGGCTCACATGCGGGACGTCATACGTGAACGCCTCATAGCATTCGTCGGAGATGATCCACAGATCGTGCCGGACGGCCATCGCCACCAGGCTGCGGGTGAGCTCCTCGCCCAGCACGGCGCCCAGCGGGTTGGACGGCGAATTGAGGATCAGCACCTTGGTCCGCGGCGTGATGAGCTCCTCGATGTCCGCGATCCGGGGCTGGAAGTCGTGCTCGGGATACAGCGGGTATTGCACCGGGACAGCGTGCAACAGGCTGGACGTCATGGCAAAGGTCGGGTAGCCCGGATTGGGGATCAGGATTTCGTCACCGGGGGAGAGCAGCAGGCTCATCGCGAAATGCAGGCCCTGCTGGGCGCCGTCGACGACATAGACGCGGTCCGCCCCGACCGGCGTCGCATTGTGCTCCCGGAACCTGGCCGCGAAAGCCTCGCGCAGGGCCGGGATGCCGGCGTTCGGAGTGTAGTTCGTTTCGTCGCGGTCCAGGCAGGCCATCCCGGCTTCGAGGATATGGCGGGGGACGGCGAAACCCGGTTCGCCGATGCTCAACACGACCGCGCCCGGGGTTACCCAGGCGGCTTCGGTGATTTCGCGGATCTGGTTGATGGGGACGTCGCGGACGTGGGCGGCAAGCTCGGGCATGTCTGCCATCCTAACCGGCGCAGATATACTGGGGAGCGTGCTTTCTGGACTGGTAATAGTGGACAAGCCGCAAGGCTGGACCAGCCACGATGTGGTTGGACGGATGCGGCGGCTCGCCGGTACCCGAAAGGTGGGTCACGCCGGAACCCTGGATCCGATGGCCACGGGCGTTCTGGTGGTCGGCATCAACAAGGCCACCCGGCTGCTCACCTACATTGTGGGCACCTCCAAGACGTATACGGCCACCATCCGGCTCGGCGAATCAACCGTGACGGACGACGCCGAAGGCGAGGTCACTGCGACGCACAGCGCCGCCGCGGTCACCGAGGAAGCCGTCCGGGCCGGCGTCGCCGCCCTGACCGGTGAGATCCAGCAGGTTCCCAGCAGCGTCAGTGCCATCAAGGTCAACGGGGAGCGCGCCTACGCCCGGGTCCGCTCCGGCGAAGAGGTCAAGCTGGCCGCGCGTCCGGTCACCATCCACCGCTTCGAGGTCCACGGCCTCCGTCCGGTGCGCGACGGCGACGCGCTGGACGTGGACGTGACCGTGGAATGTTCCTCCGGCACCTACATCCGGGCCCTTGCCCGCGACCTCGGCGAGGCGCTCGGCGTCGGCGGTCATCTGACGGCCCTGCGCCGGACCCAGGTGGGCCCCTACACGCTGGACCAGGCCCGCACCCTGGAACAGCTCGCCGAAGAGCTGGACGTGCTGGAAATGTCCCAGGCCGCCCGGGCACTCATGCCCAACCGTGAACTCAGCGACGAGGAAACCACCGAGATTTCCTTCGGCCGCAGGATCGCCGCGGGTTCGGCCGCCGGCACAGCGGGCGCAGCCACGCCGGAGAATCCGGCCGCCGGTTTCGCCCCGGACGGGACCCTCGTGGCCCTGCTCGCTGACAAGGGGAGCTACGCGAAACCGGTGCTGGTGTTCGCGCCGGATAATGAGAAACGCGCGCCCAAACAGCCGACGGCGGAACAGCAGGCCGGGCAGTAGTGGACGCGTATTTCTACATCATCCTTGTCGTCGGCCTGGTCTCCACCGTCATCTGCCTGGTCGCCGGCATCCTCAAGAAGGCCCCGAACGACACGACGATCCTCTCGGTGGCCGCCGTCGAACTGTCCCTGCTGGTCTATCTGGTCGGTTCGATCGTCCGGGTCGCGGGCGGGGAACAGATGGCGGGGGAGCCGTGGGAGTTCTGGGGTTACCTGCTGACGGCCCTCCTGCTGCCGGTGGGCGCGGTGTACTGGGCCATCCTGGAACGCACCCGCTGGAGCAACTTCGTGCTGGCCGCCGTCGGCGTCACCGCCCTGGTGATGGCGGCCCGAATGAATCAGATTTGGTACTGACGTGGAAGAGGCAGACAACGTGACCGCGAAACCTTCGCACAAGGACATCGGAACAACGCCGGCCCCGGCTGGCGGTCCGGCTGCCGGCCCGGCGACGGCCCCGGCGGCGAAAGACACGCGCAACACCGGCCCCGGCCGGCTGCTGATCGCTGTCTACGCCGTGTTCGCGATTTCCGCAACGGCCCGGGCGGGATTCCAGATCCTCACGAAGTTCTCCGAAGCCCCCTTGGCGTATCTGCTCTCGGCGTTCGCCGCCGTCGTCTATCTGGTGGCGACAGTGTCCCTCGCGAAGTCCGGCCGCACCTGGTTCAAGGTCTCCGTTTCGGCGGTCCTCGTGGAACTGGTGGGTGTGCTGGTGGTCGGCGCGCTGAGCATGTTCGACTCGGTCAACTTCCCGCATGAGACCGTCTGGTCCCTGTTTGGCCGCGGTTACGCGTTTATCCCGCTGCTGCTGCCGATCCTGGGCCTCATCTGGCTGTACCGCCGCCGTCCCGCGCCGAAGCAGGCCTGAGTGTCCTAGTCCGCGGGCTGGTCCAGTTCCTGGAACACCGTGAGTTGGAGCCCTGCCGGGCCGTTCAGCCTGGAGTTCACGGACCGCCACGGTGTTTGCCGTGGCTCCGCGATGAGGGTGCCGCCGGCCGCCACGAGGTTCCGCGTGGCGGCTTCCGCGTCCTCAACCTCGAAGGCGACCCGGATCCTGGCGCTCGGCTGACCGTCGGCTTCCACCTGGTCGATGTACCGGACCTGCGCCGGATTGGAGAGCTCCAGGCTGGCGCGGCCAGCTTCCAGGATCGTGATGCGTGCTTCACCCTCGCTCGGGACAACCTCACGTTCCACGAGGCCCAGGACGTCGCGGTAGAAGGTCAGGGCGGCGTCGTAGTCCTCCGTCTCGATGACGAGGCGCAGCTGCCGGACAGGTGGCGGGGTGTGATTTTCGCTCATACCCGAACCTTAGGACGGACTGTTCCCGTGCGGAATGCCCGCCATCCCCAACCTCCGCGCCGGCCCCGTCGTGGGATCAGTCCGTCCCGGCGTCGGGCCCCAATAGTCTGCGTCGGAGGCCCGGCCAGGCGGCTCCGAAGCCGGGATGCAATTCCTTGTCGCCGACAAGCTCAACCGGCACCCACTGCAGCTCCAGGCTTTCAGGGTCGCTGATCTCCGGTTCGAACGCCTCCACAACCCCGACTGCGACCGTGGTGTAGGTCCAGTAGCCGACGTCGAACACCGAGGTGAACAGGACACGGACGTTTTCCGGCGGGACGGCAGCTTCTTCCTTGGCCTCGCGCAGAGCGCCGTGGACTGCTTCTTCGCCTTGGTGCAGGGCTCCGCCCGGGAGTCCCCAAGTGCCGCCCTGATCGCTCCACAGGGCGCGGTGCTGGAGCAGGATGCCCTTGGCGGGGTCGTGGACGAGGAGACCCGCCGAGCCAAATCGGCCCCAGAACCGTCCGCGGTCGCCTTCAACCCAGGCGTCACCGGGGTCTCGGGGTCCGTGGGGGCGGCGCAGCTCGATGGGGAGCTCGTGGCTTTCTGCCGCGGGGGGCTGTTCTTCGTTGGGCCGTGCGTCGTTGGGCCGTGCGTTGTGGGGGAGGGCCGGGCTGGAGGTCGGGGCAACAGGGCTGTCCATGCCTCCAGTTTCCCATGACACTGCCCGTACCGGCCGGAGTGTGACTCCGCGGGGCCGGCCATGGCGCCCAAAGCCCCAGCTGTCGAGGCGGCACCGCTGCAGCCGTAGAAATCGTGGCTCGACGAATCTTTCCGATTCAAGATGGGAGTCAGATGGATCGGGCTTTTCGGCTTGCGTTGCAACGGGCTGCATGGACAGTCACGCCGACACTGACAACCAAGCTAAGGAACAGCGCAAGGAAGCCGGCAGCGGCGGCGACAAAGTAGCTTGCCGGATCAGGCACCGTATCGACCAACGGCTCCATATAGACCCAAATGGTGGCACCGGCACTCACACCAAGGATTGCGATCATGCCAGTCAGGAGCCACGCGGCAACAGCAAGAATAACCATATTCATACTCCCCAACTTTGGACTTTCGCCTTATAAGCACACACCTCAACGCCAAGCCGCTGAAAACCCCGGACTAAAGGTAGCGCATAGTGGCCAGCATTGCTTTGAGCTGGCTGTATTGCTGGGTTTTCATCCATGCTTTTGCACTCTCCAGGGAGTTGAATGCAGGTGTGCCAAATTCAACATAAGCTTCGGCGGCCCCATTTCCTACAATGCGAACATAGCTACCGGAAGTACCTTCGCCGTTAGTGACAAGCGCTGCGCCCATGTTGCCCATGCGGTAGAAAACCAAGTGGTCCACAGGATTCTCATACTTAATGAAGGCAAAAACTGTGTCTCCGTCCCTCGCCGGGAAGTTCGGGACCGGCTGAGTGTCCAGAACTGTCAGTAGTGATGGTCCTGCTGCCCCGCCGCCGTATCCACCGCTTGAGATGACTGAAACCTTGTTGCCTTTTTCATCGTAGATGTGAGCTTCTACTGATTTTGCCTTATCTGTTTCATTCACATAGTCAAGGTACGGACCTTGCTGGGTTTTGATGGTCCAGTTGCCAGGGTGCTCAAGGGCAGGAGCCACAGGAGCCACTGTTGGTTCTACTACTGCCGAAAGGCTGGGTGTCGGCGTTGTGGTTACGGCAGGAGCTGCTGTGGCCGTCGCAGTAACAGTCTCAGTCGCAGTGAACGAGGTGAAGGGAGATGCTGACGGGGCTGCTTCTTGCTTGCCAGGCGCACAGGCAGAAAGAGTAAGACTTAACGCAAGAGCAATGAGTGATGCATTTCGGACAGAGCTGGCCTGGTACTTCATGTTTATTTTTATCCCCCAGTGGTTTCTACGAAGGCAAGTGTAGCCATTCATTCTTGTAGTTTCCGGCGCACCCGCTTTGGTTACATGAAACACGAAAGACTTATTTCTATTTTTCAATCAGTGAGCTCACGCCCAGCAGGACGCGCAGGAGTCTGGCCTTGCCGGATCGTTGAGGCCGGGGAAACCGTGCACCTTTACCGGGCAGCCGGGCCCCGAAAATGTCACAGCCTCGTGATGGAATTTATCCATGGAAGCCAGCGAAGAATTCATTCCGGTACAGGCCACCCGGCCTGACGGTGTGATCCTCCCCGGTGTTCCCCGGCTCATGTCCGTCCCGCGCCAGCCGGAGGACGTGGACTGCGCTCTCGATGGGGCGCTTGCACTGCTGCGCAGTTCAAACGGGACGGCGATCGCCCAGGCGGCGCTGTTCGGAGCGGCAGAAGCCGCGGACTTCGCCGGCCGCGTGGAGGAGTTATCCCGCATGGTCGACTACTGGCAGCTTGTGGCCGCGGCGGCGGTCGACCGGACCCGAAGCCAGGCAGCGGCTGAAGCCAGGACTGCCGCCGCGAAGTGTGGTTCTGACGCGCCGGCCGGCTGGCTCACCGGCTGGAATACGGAAGCGAGTGCGCAGAAAAGTACTCCGTCCGAGCCCACCTGGAACGCGCCGGAAGGCGCTGATCCTTCCACAGGATGGTTGGACGACGGGTATCGCAACACCGCGGAATTCCTGCGGGCGCGGTTGCGGATCAGTGCCCCGGAAGCCCGACGCCGGCTGGCCCTCGTCGCGGACGTCCTGCCGCGCACGGGCCTGTCGGGCCAGCCCCTGCCGGCCGTCAAAGAAGAGCTCGCGGCCGTGGTTGCTGCCGGCGGCGTCGCCACACGGGCGGCGACCATTATCAGCATTTCCCTGGACCGGGTTCGCCACGTGGCCACACCCGAGGATGCCGCCCGGATGGAGCATGCCCTCACCCGGACGGCCGTCGAGAATGACCAGGACTTCCTGACCCGGATCGCCAAACGCTGGACGGACGCCTTGGACCAGGACGGCGAGGAGCCCAGTGAGCAGGAATTGCGCCAGCGCCAGGGTGCCTTCATACGCCGGGCATACCGTGGACTGCAGCATCTGGAAATTTTCGCCACGACCGACCAGTTCGAACACTTGCTGACGGTCATGAACACTGCCACCAACCCGCGGACCGGCGTTGGATCCGGTCCCGATGCCGACATGGGCACCGCGGCCCAGGCCGGCGAAGACGCTAAGTCGCCCCCCGATGCCGACGCCGATGCCGATGCCGATGCCGATGCTGGTGCCGCCGCCGTCGGCGGCGCTGCCGAAGACGCGGCCGCTGCGGAGCGGCTGGATCAGCGCACCCGGCCGCAGCGGCTTCTCGACGGCCTCGTCGGTGCCTGCAAAGTAGCCCTCGCCGCCGGAGACCTGCCCGCTGCGGGAGGGCTGCGCCCACAGGTGATGGTCACCATTGACTACCGCGAACTGCTGGAACGGCTCGGGGGCGCCGACGCGGAGACACGCGCCCCTGGCTCCAGCGCCGGGACGCTGATGTTCACCGGCCCCATCACAGCCTCCACCGTGCGCAAGATCGCCTGCGACGCCGACATCATCCCCATAGTGCTGGGGGGTGTTGGCCGGATCCTCGACATCGGCCGCGCAGCCCGGGTCTTCCCGCCGCACATCCGCAAGACCATCATCGCGCGGGACGGGGGCTGTGCCTTTCCCCAGTGCACCATCCCCGCGCCCTGGTGCGAGGCCCACCACATCAACTACTGGTCCCGCGGCGGGAGCACTGGAACCGGCAACGGAGCGCTGCTCTGCTCCCATCACCATCACCTAATCCACAAGGAACAGTGGTCCATTCAGATGAGAAGCGGCGTTCCATGGTTCATACCGCCTCCGCACCTCGATCCGCGCCGGGTGCCACGGAGAAAGCGCTACTTCCGGCTGGAGTGAGGCTGAGGGTTCTGCCTTGGATGAAAGTGGAGCCCTGAGCTTTGCGGCTAGCGGAACTGCGCAAAGACGCGTACCGGTTCAGGCCGGACATCCGAGCCCTCGGTGTAGCCGAGGGCCTCGTAGAAGGTACGCTGCCCGGGTTCGTTGTCGGTGATCACCACAAACTGCCGGACGTGCTGGTACCGCGTCTGCACAGCTTCCAGGAGCCCGCGCCCGGCACCTGATTTCTGGAACGCCGGGTCCACGAGAGGTGCTAGCCTGGCGCCGACGCGCACCAGCCGGCCGAACCTGGATGGAGCCGTATCAAGGGGGAGGATCCATGAACTCAACAGACTCGGCCGACATGTACCGCAAGCCACCCCGCTGGGTGCTGGACAGTGCCTATGGAGTGTGGCGGGACGTTGTCTTGCCTCGGGCGGAGCTCGTCGTCGGACTGGACTATCCGCGCTGGCTCTCGCTGGCCCGGCTGGCGCGCCGCTCCGTGCGGCGGGCTGTGACCCGGGAACCTGTCTGCAACGGGAACCGTGAGACCTTTGCCAGGCTCTTCGTCCACGACTCGATCATCCGGTGGCATTTCCGGTCGTTCACGCGGAAACGGCAGGTGATGCGCAGCCTCCACGCAGATGCTGCGATGCCCCCGTGGTCCTGTTCCAGCGTCCCCGCCAGCTCGACGCCTGGCTCGCGGAGCTGTCAGCCACGGGCGCCGTGCCCGGGCGGGCCGAAAGCCTCTGACCGGACGACGGCCGACACGGCCTACGCTGGATTCATGGCTGGACTCAAGGCTCCACGGGAGTTGCGGAAGGCGGAACGTGCTTCCCTGCTGCGGGCCGTGAAAGCATTCCACACCTTTGCCTGGTTCACGATCGAGGCCTGCATGGTCTATGTCCTGTATGCCGGTGCCCGGGGCCGCACCGACAGGAGGGTGGGCCTGGCCGCGGGCGTGGTTACGGCCGAGACCCTGGTTTTTGCCGCCAACGGCTTTCACTGCCCGCTTACCGCCGTGGCCAAGGACCTGGGCGACGAGACGGGCTCTGTCACCGACATCTATCTGCCGCGGTGGTTCGCAAGGAACCTCCCGGGGATCCACGTTCCCTTGATCCTGGCCGCCGTGCTGCTGCACTGGCGGAACCACCGCGCCGCCGGCCACACCACTGCCCGCTGCGGACGCTGATGTGGGCCGCTAACCGGCAACGGTGGCCGGCGCCAGCGATCCGTCGGCGCCGGCCCGGCAATCAACGCAGGCCCGTGGACTATTTCTTCCCGAACAGCCCGCCCAGGATCCCGCCGAGGCCGCCGTCGTCGTTTTTCTTATCCACCGGCTGGCTCTCCGGGAGGTCGACGTCGATCACCTCACCGGGGCGCGGGGCGCCGCCGGTCTGCTGCCCCTGCGGGTACGCCTGCGGCTCCAGCGTGGAGTCCCGCCGCGCATCAGGAACCGCGTCCGGCACGGCTGCCGGCGACGACGGCTGGCCGCCGCCGAGCAGCCCGCCCAGCAGATCGCCGAGCCCGCCCATCCCGCCAGCGCCACCGGCAGCAGCGCCACCGGCGCCGCCCAGGATCCCGCCCAGAATTCCGCCGAGATCAATGCCACCCGCGCCGCCGGATCCGCCCGCACCGCCGGCCCCGGAGGACTGCCCGCGGCCCCCGAGGACCTTGTTCGCAAGGTAGGACATCACGATCGGGGCGAGGATCGGCAGCAGCTTCTTCATCAGGTCCCCACCCACGCCGCCGAGCTGGGACGTCCCGGCCAGCTGGCTGGCGACCTGGTCCTGCTGCCCGCCGAAGACGTGGCTCACGATCTTTTCACCGTCCGCGGTGTCCACCTGCGAGACATCGACCCCGCCCTCCAGCAGCCCGTCCTGGTGCTGGCCGAGCGCGGACTCCAGCGAGGCGGCGCCGTCGGATGCCTGTGCATTGTTCTGCATGCCGGCCAGCAGCGTGGGCACGGCGGCCTCCACTGCGGCCTGGGCGGTCTGCCGGTCGGTGCCGAGCAGGCCGGCAATCTGGTCCACCGGGATCTGCCGCAGGATGTCGTGGAGCTCGGTCATGGGGTACTCCTTCAGCCGCAGGTCAGTGCGGGCCTCGCTGGAAACGGCGCCTGCGCAGGCGCCGCCGGACTGTTTGCCCTTGCATCGTAGTCCGGGCGTCGTGAACGGGAAAGGACGCCGCCCGGGGCGGGGCAGCGTCGTCCGAGCCTGGCCGCGTTTACGGGTAATCTAAAAGGGTTCCGGAGCAGGCAGGATTCTCCGGAGGCGCACATGGCAGGCAGCAAAAGGCGAGGTTGATGGTCCACATCTGGAACGATCCGTCCGAAGTCCCCGCGGACTTTGGTCCTTCCGTCGTTACCTTCGGCAACTTCGACGGTGTGCACCGCGGCCACCAGCAGGTGCTCTCGCAGCTCATCCGCATCGCGCGCCTGAACCATGCGCGGGCCGTCGCCATCACCTTCGACCCGCATCCGGCGCAGGTCCACCGGCCCGAATCCGCCCCGGAACTGATCATGGGCCTGGAGGACAAGCTGGTCGCGCTCGGCGAACTCGGCCTCGACGCGGTGCTCGTCATGAAGTACTCCCTCGAACTGGCCAGCCTCACGCCCGAAGAATTCGTCGCCAACGTCCTGGTCGGCAGCCTTCAGGCCAGCCACGTCGTGATCGGCCACGACGCCCGGTTCGGCAGGGGCAACTCCGGCGACCTGGACACCATGCAGGAACTCGGCAGGAAGCTCGGGTTCGAGGTCCTGGTCATCAGCGAGTTCGGCTCCGAAGGATTCCCGCTGCACGGCGATCTGCACGACGACGGCGGCAAGGACCGCCGCTGTTCCTCCACCTGGGTGCGCGAGGCACTGCGCGAGGGCGACGTCGCCACTGCGGCCGCCGTCCTGGGCAGGTCGCACCGGATGCGCGGCGAGGTGGTCCACGGTGCCGCGCGTGGCCGCGACCTCGGCTTCCCGACCGCCAACCTCGCCTCCGACGCCAGCGGCTACATCCCGGCGGACGGCATCTACGCCGGCTGGCTCGTGGACCAGGCCGGTACGCGCTGGCCGGCGGCCATCTCCGTGGGCTCCAACCCCACCTTCAACGGCGTCAGCCGGCAGGTGGAGGCGCACGTGATCGACCGCCCGGAAGAGGCTGTCGAGGACTTCGATCTGTACGGCCAGACAGTAGTGGTGGAATTCGTCGCCCGGCTGCGGGGGATGGTGGCGTACCGTGGCCCTGAAGCGTTGGTGGACCAGATGCGCCTGGACGTGGTCCAGGCCCACAACATTCTGTTCGCGCGCTGAACCGCCAGGTTAAACCGCAGGGCTAAACCGCCGCGCCAAACGCGCGGCAGAACCGCGGGTCCGTGCGGGCAGTTTCGCCGGCGGGTCCGCGCAGTGAAGCACCGCCATTGGGCAAGGAAGGCAAGAAACGTGACGATCGAGAAAAACACCAGGGAGCTGGACAAGGATATTGTCCGGGACTTCAGCTCAAAGATGAGCTACGCGTCCTACCTGCAGCTGCCGACGCTCCTGAGCGCCCAGCAGCCGGTGAGCGCCCCGGAGCACCACGACGAGATGCTGTTCATCATCCAGCACCAGACCACGGAACTGTGGCTCAAGCTGGTCCTGCACGAACTCCGCAGCGCCGCCGCCTGGCTCCGCTCCGACGACCTCGGCTCGGCCCTGAAAGCGATCGCCAGGGTCAAGCACATCCAGAAAACCCTCACCGAGCAGTGGTCCGTGCTGGCCACCCTCACACCCACCGAGTACTCCCAGTTCCGGGGCTTCCTGGGCAACTCCTCCGGCTTCCAGTCCAGCCAGTACCGCGCGGTGGAGTTCCTGCTCGGCAACAAGAACCGCAAGATGCTGCCGGTGTTCGAGTCCGACCCCGAGGCCCACGCCATGCTGCTGGAGCTCCTCGAATCCCCGAGCATTTACGACGACTTCCTCGCCTACCTCAAACGCCAGGGCTTCGACGTTCCCGCTTCGCTGCTGGAGCGGGACGTCACCCAGGCGCACGAGTTCTGCGCCGAGCTTGTCCCGGTCTTCAAGTACATCTATGAGAACGCCGCGGACAACTGGGGCGCCTACGAGGCCTGTGAGGAACTCGTGGACCTTGAGGACAACTTCCAGCTCTGGCGCTTCCGGCACCTGCGCACGGTGCAGCGCACCATCGGTATGAAGTCCGGCACCGGCGGCTCCAGCGGCGCGGCTTTCCTGCAGAAAGCGCTTGAACTGACGTTCTTCCCGGAGCTCTTCGCCGTCCGGACGGAGATCGGCCAGTGAGCGCCCTTCAGCCGGAGACGGCGGGGCCCACGGCACAGGCCACCGCCGGCAACGACACAGCCCTGCTCCAGCGCGCCCGCGATCTGGACGCCGCCGACCCGCTGGCCGCCTACCGCGATCACTTCATCGGCACCGACACCGCCCTGTCCTACCTCGACGGCAACTCCCTGGGCCGCCCGCTCAAGCGCACCGTCACGGACATCAGCAGTTTCATCCAGGACAGCTGGGGCGGCCGGCTGATCCGCGGCTGGGACGAGGAATGGCTTGAGCTCCCGCAGGCCATCGGCGACCAGCTGGGCCGCGCCGTCCTCGGCGCCGCTCCGGGGCAGACCATCATCGCCGACTCCACCACGGTGGTGCTGTACAAGCTGATCCGGGCCGCGCTGGCCGCGGTCACGGACCCTGCACGCACCGAAATCGTGCTGGACACGGACAATTTCCCAACCGACCGCTACCTCGTCGAGGGCATCGCCCGCGAAGAGGGCCTCACTCTGCGCTGGATCGACGCCGATCCCTCCTCCGGCGTGACCGTCGAGCAGGTGCGGGCCGCCACCGGCCCGGCCACCGCCGTCGTGGTCCTGAGTCAGATCGCCTACCGTTCCGGGTTCCTCGCGGACCTGCCGGGCATCACTGCGGCCGTGCACGACGCCGGCGCGCTGGTGGTGTGGGACCTCTGCCATTCCGCCGGATCGGTGGAGATCGCCCTGGACGCGGCCGACGTCGACTTCGCCGCCGGCTGCACCTACAAGTACCTCAACGGGGGACCGGGCTCGCCTGCGTTCGCCTACGTCAACGCCCGGCACCTGCCGGGACTGCAGCAGCCGATCTGGGGCTGGATGGGCCGTAAGGACGCCTTCGAAATGGGGCCCGGCTATGAGGCCGCCCCGGGGATCCGCGGCTTCCTGAGCGGCACCCCCGCGATCTTCGGGATGCTCGCCATGCGCGGCACCCTGGACCTCATTGAGGAAGTGGGCATGGCCGCCGTCCGGGAGAAATCACGACTGTTGACCGCGTTTGCCGTCGAGCTCCACGACGCCTGGCTCGCCCCTGCGGGCGTTGAACTCTCGACGCCGCGGGAACCGGAACTGCGCGGCAGCCACATCACGGTGGACCACCCGGCGTTCCGGGAGATGACCGCGGCACTGTGGGAACAGGATGTCATTCCGGATTTCCGGGCGCCGCAGGGCATCCGGATCGGCCTGTCCCCGCTCAGCACATCCTTCACGGAGTTGTACGGCGGTTTGGCCGCCATCCACGAACGGCTGGCGGAGGGCCCTTCCGGGCAGCAGGACCAGCCGTTTCGACAAGATTAGCGGCGTGCCGGTAAACTAAACGTTGGATCCGGCTGCAGTCCGTGGCGGCTGGCTCTTGTTGTGTACGGGCAATCCTCCCTTCGGTGGGGAATCTCCGGCGCGGCACCCCCGGCAGTGCGTTACTGATTCGGGCCTCACGGCACATCTCTAGGAGTTATCGTGGCACTTGAAGCCGCTGTAAAGCAGTCCATCATCAAGGATTTCGCAACGTCCGAGGGCGACACCGGTTCGCCGGAGGTCCAGGTTGCAGTCCTGACTCAGCGGATCAAGGATCTCACTGAGCACATGAAGGTGCACAAGCACGATTACCACACCCAGCGCGGTCTGCTGGCCATGGTTGGTCGTCGCAAGCGCATGCTGACCTACCTCAAGAACACTGACATCACCCGCTACCGTGCGCTCATCGAGCGTCTCGGCCTGCGCCGCTAGTCAGCTTTAAGGGGCGGCCCCTTCCGTGACGGAAAGGGCCGCCTTCTTCAAACAAAAACTCAACAGGAGGATCAACCGCATCACGCATTCGCGGTCTTCGGTAGTGATCTCCGGGAACGGCTTCAAGGGATGAAGCCTTAGCCCGTGGGTCTCGATCGATGACCGGGTGCAGTGCAGGCCAGCCGACAGATGCTGGACTGGGTTGATGCGGCTGGACTCCGTGAACCATGAAACGGAGGTGACTCTCTATGGAGGGTCCCGAAATCCAGTTCTCAGAAGCAGTCATTGACAATGGCCGCTTCGGCAAGCGTGTAATCCGCTTTGAAACCGGCCGCCTTGCCAAGCAGGCAGCCGGCGCAGCGATGGTCTACATCGACGAAGAGACCGCGCTGCTGTCCGCCACCACCGCCGGCAAGCACCCGCGTGAAGGTTTCGACTTCTTCCCGCTGACCGTCGACGTCGAAGAGCGCATGTACGCCGCCGGCCGCATCCCGGGCTCGTTCTTCCGCCGCGAAGGCCGTCCCTCCACGGAAGCCATCCTGGCCTGCCGCCTGATGGACCGCCCGCTGCGCCCCGCCTTCGTCAAGGGCCTGCGCAACGAGGTCCAGATCGTCGTCACCGTGCTGTCCATCAACCCGGACGAGCTCTACGACGTAGTCGCGATCAACGCTTCCTCAATGTCCACCCAGCTCTCCGGCCTGCCCTTCTCCGGCCCGATCGGCGGCGTCCGCGTTGCCCTCATCGCCGACGAGCACGGCTCGCAGTGGGTTGCGTTCCCGAAGCACTCCCAGCTTGAGAACGCCGTCTTCAACATGGTCGTAGCCGGCCGGGTTGCAGGCGATGACGTCGCCATCATGATGGTTGAAGCCGAAGCCACCGACAACTCCTGGAACCTCATCAAGGAACAGGGCGCCACCGCCCCGACCGAAGAGGTTGTTTCCGAAGGCCTCGAGGCTGCCAAGCCGTTCATCAAGGCCCTCTGCGAAGCACAGTCCGACCTGGCAGCCCGCGCCGCCAAGCCGACCGTCGAGTTCCCGGTCTTCCTGGACTACCAGGACGACGTTTACGCCGCTGTGGAGTCCGCTGCCGCCGAGAAGCTGGCCGCTGTCTTCCAGATCGCCGACAAGCAGGAGCGCGACACCGCCTCCGACGAGCTCAAGGATGAGGTGACCTCTTCCCTCGCCGGCCAGTTCGAAGGCCGCGAGAAGGAGCTGTCGGCAGCCTTCCGCTCCGTCACCAAACAGGTTGTGCGCCAGCGCATCCTCAAGGACCAGATCCGCATCGACGGCCGCGGCCTGACGGACATCCGCCAGCTCACCGCCGAGGTTGAGGTTCTGCCCCGCGTCCACGGCTCGGCCATCTTCGAACGCGGCGAGACCCAGATCATGGGTGTCACCACGCTGAACATGCTGAAGATGGAACAGCAGATCGACTCGCTGTCTCCCGTGACGCGCAAGCGCTACATGCACAACTACAACTTCCCGCCGTACTCCACCGGCGAGACCGGCCGCGTCGGTTCCCCGAAGCGGCGCGAAATCGGCCACGGTGCCCTCGCAGAACGCGCCATCATGCCGGTGCTGCCGTCCCGCGAGGAATTCCCCTACGCGATCCGCCAGGTGTCTGAGGCTCTCAGCTCCAACGGTTCGACGTCGATGGGTTCCGTCTGCGCCTCCACGCTGTCCCTGCTCAACGCAGGCGTGCCGCTGAAGGCCGCTGTTGCCGGTATCGCCATGGGTCTGGTCTCCGACCAGGTCGATGGCCAGACCCGCTACGCCGCCCTGACCGATATCCTCGGCGCCGAAGATGCCTTCGGCGACATGGACTTCAAGGTCGCCGGTACCTCCGAGTTCGTCACGGCCATCCAGCTGGACACGAAGCTCGACGGCATCCCGGCCTCCGTCCTGGCAGCCGCCCTGAAGCAGGCCCGCGAAGCCCGCCTGCACATCCTGGACGTCCTGAACTCTGCAATCGACACCCCGGACGAGCTCTCCGAGTTCGCTCCGCGGGTCATTGCGGTCAAGATCCCGGTAGACAAGATCGGCGAGGTCATCGGCCCGAAGGGCAAGATGATCAACCAGATCCAGGAAGACACCGGAGCCGACATCTCGATCGAGGACGACGGAACTGTCTACATCGGCGCCACGAACGGCCCGTCTGCCGACGCAGCACGGTCCGCGATCAACGCCATCGCCAACCCGCAGATCCCGGAAATCGGTGAGCGCTACCTGGGTACGGTCGTCAAGACCACGACCTTCGGCGCCTTCGTTTCCCTGACTCCGGGCAAGGACGGTCTGCTGCACATCTCCGAGCTGCGCAAGATCGCCGGCGGCAAGCGCGTGGACAACGTCGAAGACGTCGTCTCCGTCGGCCAGAAGATCCAGGTGGAAATCACCAAGATCGATGACCGCGGCAAGCTCTCCCTCTCACCCGTTGTGGCTGACGAGGCAGGCTCCGAGGACGCCGACACCGCTGAGGTCTCCCTGGAGACCGCAGAGTAGTCTGAGCTGAAGCAAGGGGCGGGGCCGGTGGATTATCCACCGGCCCCGCCGCCGTTAACGGCGGCGGGGCCGGTGGCCGCCGTCGCAGCCGGCTGCGGTGCCGCGGCCGGAGCGTTGGGGCGGTGTCCCGCTGGTACGATGGCAGGCAGATTTGGCATGTTTTTACTGAAAGGCCTTGATGACTGTCGTCCCCCTGCCGCTTGAGCAGAACCAGCACGCTGACACCCTGATCCACGGAGCCGACGGCGGTTCCGAGGTGCGCCGTTCGGTCCTGCCCGGCGGCGTCCGGGTGCTCACTGAAGCGATGCCGGGCCAGCGTTCGGCCACCATTGGTTTCTGGGTCGGCGTCGGCTCACGCGACGAGGCGCCCGGGCAGCACGGCTCCACCCATTTCCTGGAGCACCTGCTGTTCAAAGGCACCAAGCGGCGCACTGCCCTGGAGATTGCCTCGGCCTTCGACGAAGTCGGCGGGGAATCCAATGCCGCCACCGCGAAGGAAAGCACCTGCTACTTCGCCCGGGTGCTGGACACTGACCTTCCCATGGCGATCGACGTCATCGCGGACATGATCACCGGCGCCGTGCTGGACCCGCAGGAGATGGAGCAGGAACGCGACGTCATCCTCGAGGAGATCGCGATGGACAGCGACGACCCCACCGACGTCGCCCATGAGCACTTCGTCGCCGCCGTCCTGGGCACCCACCCGCTCGGCCGCCCGATCGGCGGCACCCCGGACGCCATCCGGGCCGTCGCCCGCGACTCGGTCTGGGACCACTACCGCCGCTACTACCGCCCGGACGAGCTCGTGATCACCGCGGCCGGGGGCCTGGACCACGACGTCGTCTGCGGACTCGTCGTCGATGCCCTGCACTCCGCCGGCTGGAGCCTTGAACCCGACGCAGCGCCCGTGCAGCGCCGCTCCACCGACCGCGCCTCCATCACCGGCACGGCCGGCCTGCACGTGGTCAAGCGCCCGGTGGAGCAGGCCAACATCATCATGGGCTGCCCCACCATCGTCGCCACCGACGACCGCCGCTTCGTCATGAGTGTGCTCAACGCCGTGCTCGGCGGCGGCATGTCCTCCCGGCTGTTCCAGGAGGTCCGCGAGAAGCGGGGACTGGTGTACTCCACCTACTCTTTCGCCTCCTCCTACGCCGACGCCGGCTATTTCGGCATGTATGCCGGTTGCACGCCGTCGAAAGTCCGGCAGGTCCTGGAACTGCTTGGCGCCGAACTCGACAAACTGGCCGGGGGAGGCATTTCCGAGGAGGAACTCCGCAAGGCGGTCGGTCAGCTCTGCGGCGGCATCGTGCTGGCGCTGGAGGACACCGGCTCCCGGATGTCCCGGCTGGGCCGCGCCGAACTTGTCTCCGGGGAATACCAGGACATCGACGAGACCCTGCGCCAGATCAAGGCCGTCACCGCCGCCGAGGTCCAGGAGCTGGCCCGCGAACTGGCAGCCGCCCCGCGGACCGTCACGGTAGTGGGTCCTTTCGAGGAAACCGAGACCTTCGGCCTCTGACGACCGCCAACCCCTGGAAGGAAAATATGGACCGGCCGCTGCCAGGCAGTGCACACGAGGCGCTTGAGACGTTCCTGGGGCATTGGACCGGCACCACGCGGTGGCAGGCCACGCCCTGGGGGCCAGCGCGGGTTGCCAGCGTCGAAGTGACCTTCGCCCGGGCAGCCGCCGGGCTGGCCGTTACCCACAGCTACCGGCACACGGAAGCCGACGGCACCCGCTCCGAGGGCCACGGTGTCTTCACCATGGACCCGGACCGTCCGGACACCCTCTGGTACCACGTCAACAGCATGGGACTGCCCCCGGAAGCGCCCGCCCGCGCCAGCTGGCAGGAGGGCACCCTCACCATGGAGCGGCGCAGCGACCGCGGCACGTCCCGCCATACCTTCCGGGTGGACGACGGCGTGCTGACGCACAGCGCCGGACTCCGGCTGGGCTCCGCGAGCGAATTCACGCCGCTTATGATCTCGGTCTGCCGCCGCGCGGCCCAGGGTGCCGCCGTTTCCGCCTAAGGCATCTGGCCTCCCTGCGCTGCCGTCATGCCGCCGTCGAGCGCGGTCACCGCCTGACCGTGCCCAAAAAGTTGCCATAACGTTGCAAAGCCGCCCTGAAATCCGTTGACACGCTGTGAGCTGGATCACGAAACTGCCGTAATCTGAATCACCATTCAGGTTCAGCGCAGTCCCATTCAGCTCTCCTGCTCAGATTCCGCAGCGAGGCAACCGCGACGCCCTGAGCAGCCCGGGCAACAGCTTCGCCTAGCCGCCGGCGAACGGCGGCAGCACGTCGACGACGTCGTCCGGCTTCAGCGCGGCCGCACGGTTCCGCACGGCCACTTCGTTGAGCAGGAAACTGCTCCGGGACAGCAGGCGCGCCAGCGGCGGCGTTCCGGCCGGAGGCTCCGGACGCTCGACGGCGAGGATCGCCGCCAGGAGCGAGTCGACGGTGGCGTCCGTGGGAAGTTCAAAGCGTTCCTCCTCGACGCCGGCGGCAGCGCGCGCGGCAGCGAAATAACGTACGTTCACAGGTGGTTCAGCCTCCGATGGCGCTCATGCTGCGGTCCGGCTGGACGAAGTCCGGGGCGTCCAGACCGACGTGGTCCATGCCGTGGGCCTTGGGCTTGATCCACATGGCGTCCTGCCAGCGCCCGGCGAGCTGTTCGTCGCTCGCGCCCTCACGGAGCAGTCCCAGCAGGTCCACTTCCTCGCGGGAGAACAGGCAGCTCATGATCTTGCCCTCGGCCGTGATGCGGGTGCGGCGGCAATCGGAGCAGAACGGCTCGGTCACGGATGCGATGATCCCCACGGTTCCCAGCACGGGCCCGGCAGCCTCGGCCGTCCCGGGCACGCGGGCCCGGACCTCGAAGCGTTCGGCCGGGGCGCCGTCGCGGTCCCGCGGATCAGCGCTGAGCACGTAGTCGGCCGAGAGCAGCTCACGGATCTCCGCGGCGGTGATCATGTTCCGGCGGGTCCAGCCGTGGTCGGCGTCGAGCGGCATTTGCTCGATGAAGCGCAGCTCGTAGCCGCGGTCCAGCGCCCAGGCCAGCAGGGCCGACGACTCGGCGTCGTTGATGCCGCGCATCAGCACGGCGTTGAGTTTCACGGGGCCCAGCCCGGCGGCCCAGGCGGCGTCCACGCCGGCCAGGACCTTGTTCAGGAAGGGGCGGCGGGTCAGCTGGGTGAACGTTTCCTCATGGAGCGAGTCCAGCGAGACGTTGATCCGGGACAGCCCGGCGGCCTTGAGCCCGGCGGCTTTCTTGTCCAGCCCGACGGCGTTCGTGGTCATGGAGATCGGAAGGTCAGGGTGGGCCCGGCGGAGCGCCGAAATGATGTCCAGCAGGTCGGCCCGGACCAGCGGTTCACCGCCGGTGAGCCGCAGTTCGCGCACGCCCAGCATGTCGACGCCGATCCTGACGATCCGGACGATTTCCTCCGCCGACATCACCGCCTGCTTGGACAGCCACTCCAGGCCCTCGGCCGGCATGCAGTAGGTGCAGCGCAGATTGCATTTGTCCGTCAGGGACAGCCGCATGTCCGTGGCGCGGCGGCCGTAGCGGTCGACGAGCCCGGCGGGCATCCCCGCGGGACGCCCGGGCAGCTGCGGGCCGGACGTGCCCGCGCCGGGGCCGTCATCCGCGCGGGGCTGGGGCATACCAAGCTGAACACTCATAAGGTCAGGCTACGCCACCTCAGCGCCGGCATCACTCCTGTTGGGCCCGGCGATTGCACCATGGGGGTCCCGCCGGGTTCCCGATGCCGTGGGTCATGCATGGGTCATACGGCCGGGACGGCGCGAACCTATGCTGGAGGAGTGAACACCTCCCAGCACGGGCAGCCGGGCCCACTTCCAACCGGCCCGGACACCGCTGGGCCGCGGATGACGGACCGCCAGGCGACCGGCTGGGCAGCCGCCGCCGGAGTCGTGGCCGTCGGTACCGGGCTTGCCCTGGGGGAGCTCGCGGCAGGACTCGTGAGCCCCTCGCTCTCGCCGGTGACCGCCGTCGGCGGCGCCGTGATCGACGTCGTGCCGCCGGGCGTCAAGGATTGGGCCATTTCGCTCTTCGGCACGGCGGACAAAACCGCCCTGCTGGGCGGCATGGGCCTCGTCATCGCCGCGCTGGCTGCCCTGTCCGGGATCGTGGAGCTGCGGCGCCGCTTCGCCGGGGTAGCCGTCATAGCGGTCTTCGGCGCGGTGGGGCTGGTGGCCGTCCTGAGCCGGACTGAACTGACCGGGAACGCGGTCCCGGTCCCGCTGCTCGCGGCCGTCGTGGGCATGATCCTGCTGCGCTGGCTCATCGGCCGGCTGGGGGAGTGGCGCACCGAAGCCGGGCCGCCGGAAGCCGGGCCGCCGGAAGCCGGGCCGCCGGAAGCCGGGCCGCCGCCCGCCGGGCCGCCGCCCGAAGGCTCTGCCCCCACGGTGCAGCCTCCATCCCGCCGCCGCTTCTTCCAGGCGCTCGGCGGAACGGCCGCCGTCGCCGTGGCCGCCGGTGTGCTCGCCGCGACGTTCCGGGGAGCGGCCGCCGTCGTGAATGAAGTGCGCAGCAAACTGGCGCTCCCGGTGCCTGTGTCACCGGCCCCGCCGATCCCGGCCGGCGCCGAGGTCCGGCTGGACGGCGTGGGCCCGCTGGTGACCCCCAACAGGGACTTCTACCGGATCGACACCGCACTGCGCGTCCCGGTGCTTGACCCGGGCGAGTGGGCCCTGAAGGTCACCGGCCTCGTGGAACGCCAGATCTCACTGGACTTCGCCGCGCTGCTGGCCAAACCCCTGATCGAACGGCACATCACCATCGCCTGCGTCTCCAACGAGGTGGGCGGGGACCTGATCGGCAACGCCCGCTGGCTCGGCTGGCCGGTCCGGGAACTGCTGGCCCTCGCCGGACCGAAGGACGGCGCGGACATGGTCCTGTCCCGCAGCGCGGACGGGTGGACCGCCGGCACCCCGCTGGAGGTGCTGACGGACAACCGGGACGCGCTCCTGGCTGTTGGGATGAACGGCGAACCGCTGCCGCTGGAGCACGGCTTCCCGGTCCGGCTGGTCGTCCCCGGACTCTACGGCTACGTCTCGGCGACCAAGTGGGTGACCGAGCTCAAAGTGACGCGCTTCGCGGACGACGTCGGCTACTGGACGCCCCGCGGCTGGAGCGAGAGGGGACCCATCAAGACCTCCTCCCGCATCGATGTGCCCCGGGACGGCAGCTCTGCGAGCGCCGGGACGGTGGCATTCGGCGGGGTCGCCTGGGCCCAGCACACCGGGATCGGCCGGGTGGAGCTCCGGGTCAACCGCGGCGCGTGGCAGGAAGCGGAGCTGGCTCCCGGGATCTCCCAGGACACCTGGTACCAGTGGAAACTGGAACTGCCGCTGACTCCCGGCCAGTACGAGGTCCAGGTCCGCGCCACGGACCTCAACGGCGCCGCGCAGGTGGAGGACCGCGCGCCGGTGGCGCCCAACGGGGCCACCGGCTTTCACACGGTTAGAGTTGACGTGAAGTCCTAACCGCCCGGCCACCACGCCGGGCCGTGGAGCCGGGCCAGGGAGCCGCGCCGGCGAACTCAGTCAATGGCTCACGACGAGGGGTCACCAACGCATGCACCGCACCCAGACACGGCACGTCACCGTGGAAGCGCACCGCGAGTCCGTCCGGCACCTGCTGGCCCCGCTCCGCCGCCCGGACCGGATCGAACTGCTCCCGCTCCTCGCGGCACTGGGCCGGGGACTCGCGGTGGATGTTGTGGCTCCGCTGGACCTGCCCCCTTTTCCGAATTCGCAGATGGACGGCTTCGCCATCCGCAGCGCCGATGTGCCCGACGGCGGCACTGAACTCCGCGTTGCCGCGCCCGTGCCGGCCGGTGCTGTGCCCCCTGGCCTGGCCCCCGGGACAGCCGCCCCGATCATGACCGGCGCCATGATGCCGCCCGGCGCGGACGCCGTCGTACCGATCGAACAGGCCCTGCCGGCGGTCTTCCCCGCGCCCGGCGTGCCGGCCACGGTCCGGCTGCCCGCCGTCCCGGCCGGGAACTTCATCCGCGACGCGGGCAGCGACATCCGCACCGGGGAACTGGCGCTGGCCGCCGGAACCTACCTGGGACCCGGACAGCTGGGGCTGCTGGCCGCCCTGGGACTCACCGAGGTCCCGGTCCACCGGGCGCTGCGGATCCTGCTGGTCACCACCGGCGACGAGGTCGTGGAACCGGGCAGCCCCCTGGGCCCCGGCAAGATTTACGACTCCAACGCCACCCTGCTGGAATCCTCCATGCGACAGGCCGGCCTCGACGTCACCCGGACCGGAATCTCCACGGACCGCCCCGAGGAACTCGCCGGCCTGCTGCGCCGGCATGCGGCGGACGTGGACCTGATCGTTACCACCGGCGGTGTCAGCAAGGGCGCGTACGAGGTGGTCCGGCAGGCGATGGAGGGCCACAACGTCGAGTTCTTCGGCGTCGCGATGCAGCCCGGCGGCCCGCAGGGGATCGGAACCTTCGAGGGCGTCCCGGTCCTCGGCTTCCCGGGGAACCCCGTGAGCTGCCTCGTCTCCTTCGAGATGTTCCTCCGGCCCGCGCTCGGCGACCTCTTCGGCTCGCCGGCGCAGCGCCCCGTGGTCAGGGCACGGCTGGCCGAGGCGCTGGCGTCCCCGGCCGGCAAGCACCAGGTCAGGCGCGGCACGGTCTTGGCCGACGGCACTGTCCGGCTGGAAGGAGGCGCCGGTTCGCACCTCGTCAGCGCCCTGGCGCGCTCCAACGCCCTGATCCAGGTCCCGGAAGGAATTGCCGCGCTCGCCGAAGGCGCCGAGGTGGAAGTATGGATGCTGTGAACGAAGAAAACCCCGCAACAAGAACCCCAGGCCTGACCCACCTCCGGCAGGACGGCACGGCCCAGATGGTCGACGTGTCCAACAAGGCCGAGAGCACCCGCGAGGCCACCGCCACCGCCACGGTCCGCAGCACCGCCGAGGTCCTGACCCTGCTCGGCGCGGGGGACCTGCCCAAGGGCGATGCCCTGGCCGTCGCCCGGGTCGCCGGCATCATGGCCGCCAAAAAGACCGCAGACCTGATCCCGCTGTGCCACCCGCTGCCGATCGCCAAGGTCACCGTCGACTTCGAGCTCGACATCGACACGGTCACCGTTTTCGCCACCGTCAAGACCCGCGGGCTCACCGGCGTCGAGATGGAAGCGCTGACCGCGGCGTCGGTGGCCGCGCTCAGCGTGTACGACATGATTAAGGCCGTGGACAAACACGCGGTGCTGACGGATATCAAGGTGCTGGCCAAAAGCGGCGGCAAGAGCGGGGACTGGACACGATGAGCATGCACGAACCACACCGGCACGGCGAAGCCACCGGGCGGAAGGCCGGCGTCGTGATCGCCTCCACCCGGGCCGCGGCCGGCATCTATGAGGACCTGACCGGACCTGTCATCATCGACTGGCTCACCGAACACGGCTTCGAGGCCTACCCGGCCCTCGTGGTCCCGGACGGCGAGGCCGTGGGCGCAGCCCTGCGCGCGCTCCTGACCCAGGCGCCGGCGGTCATCATCACCAGCGGCGGCACCGGGCTCAGCCCCACCGACGCCACCCCGGAGCAGACCCTGCCCCTGCTGGACCGGGAGATCCCGGGCATTATGGAAGGCATCCGCGGGGCCGGGACCGCCAAGACCCCGATGGCGATGCTCAGCCGCGGCCACGCCGGCGCCGCGGGCCAGACCTTCATCGTCAACCTCCCCGGATCCCCGAAGGGTGTGATGGACGGCCTCAGCGTGCTGGATCCTATTCTTGGACACCTGTGCGACCAGCTGGAGGGCAGTCATGGCCACTGACTCAACCTTTGACGTGCTGAACGCCGTGCTCAGCGCCGAACCCATCTCCGTGGACCAGGCCATTGCCGCGGTCGAATCGGACACCGCGGGCGCGGTGGTCAGCTTCAGCGGCGTGGTCCGGAACCACGACGGCGGCAAACCGGTCCGGCGGCTCAGCTACAGCGCGCACCCGACGGCGCACCAAGTGATGGCCGACGTCGTCGCGCAGCTCGTCGCCGAACAGGCCGCCGGGACAGACGCAGCCGGTCCTGGAAGCGGACCGGGCAGCGGACCGGCCCAGCCGGTGCGGATCTGGGTGGCGCACCGGATCGGGATGCTGGAGATCGGTGACCCCGCGCTGGTCTGCGCCGTCTCCGCCGCGCACCGGGGCCAGGCCTTCGCGGTGTGCTCGGAGCTCGTGGACCGGGTCAAGGCCCAAGTGCCGATCTGGAAGGAACAGTTCTTCACCGACGGCACGGTCGAGTGGGTCGGCGCGGGCGAATAGTCCGGCCCTAGTCCGGCCCCAAATCAAGGGATCAGCACCGTGCGGCAGGCCTGTAACGCGGGGCCGCCGGTTCAGGCGGGCACCCGCCCCGGCGGTAGGGTTGATGGCATGACCGAACAACTCGCAGTCGCCGTGCTGGGCGCGAACGGGCGCATGGGCGCCGAAGCGGTGACCGCCGTCGAGGCCGCCGCCGACCTGAAACTTGTCGCCGCGCTGGGCCGGAACGACTCCCTGGATACCCTCGTCGACGCCGGAGCCCGGATCGTGGTGGACCTGACGGTCCCCGGGAGCACCGAGGCGAACGTCCGGTTCGCCGTCGAACACGGCATGCACGCCGTCGTGGGGACCACCGGCTGGGATGCGGGGAAGCTGGGCCGGCTCGAGGAGCTTCTCGCCGGCCAGGCCGGCATCGGGGTCCTGATCGCCCCGAACTTCGCGCTCGGCTCGGTCCTGGCCTCCGCCTTCGCGGCCAAGGCCTCGCGCTATTTTGAATCGGTGGAAATCATCGAACTGCACCACCCGGACAAGGTGGACGCCCCGTCCGGAACGGCCGTGCGCACCGCGCAGCTGATCTCCGCCGAACGTGTTGCCGCAAGCCTCCCGGCCAGCCCCGACGCCACCACGAGTGAGCTCCCCGGCGCGCGCGGCTGCGACGTCGACGGGGTCCGAGTCCACAGCGTCCGGCTCCGGGGCCTCGTGGCGCACCAGGAAGTCCTGCTGGGCGGGCCGGGGGAGCAGCTGACCCTCCGGCACGACTCCTTCGACCGTGCCTCGTTTATGCCCGGCGTGTTGCTGGGTGTGCGCAACGTGGCCTCCCATCCGGGCCTCACCGTGGGCCTGGACGGCTACCTGGACCTGGGGCTTTGAGCGCCGTGGCCAACGTCCTGACTGCGTTCAAAGCCAACCGCACCAAGATTTGGGTCGGTGCCGTCACGCTCCTGCTGGTCTTCTACCTCGTGGTGTCCTTCCAGCGCGCGGTGCTGCTGATGACGGACGCCAACCCTGTGGCCAAGGCCATTGGCGTGGCGTATCTGCTCCTGCCGGTGATCGGAGCCTGGGCGCTCGTCCGCGAGCTGCTGTTCGGCGCCCGCACCGAACGGCTGGCGAAAATCCTCGACGCCGAGGGCGGCCTGCCGGAAGACAACCTGCCGCGCACCCCCGCGGGGCGGATCATCCGCGAGGCCGCGGACCGTGAATTCGAGAAATACCGTGCCGAGACGGAAGCCGCGCCGGAGGACTGGCGCTCCTGGTTCCGGCTCAGCTGCGCCTATGACGCCGCGGGCGACCGCAAACGGGCGCGTGCCTCGATGCGCGACGCCGTCCGGCTGTACCGGACGGGGTCCCGCCAGGCCTGAGCCGCGGACCGCAGGCCAGGCGCCGGGGAAGCTACCGGATGCGGGCAGGCTGGTAGCGGCCGAGCTGGTTGGCGGCATGCGCCACCCACTCCAGCGGCCCCCGCCACGCCAGGGCCGCGAAGATTCCGCCCAGGATGAGGATCGCCACGGCCTGCGCCCAGTAGATGCCCTCAACCGTCCACCCGGACGGCAGCGGCTGGCCGTACAGCGCGGCCATCACGCACAGGTGGGCCGTGTAAAAGCTCAGGGTCATGGCGCCGGCACCCCGCAGCGGGAGCAGCACGTCCAGCCCGGTCCGCTGGACCAGCCGGCCCAGGAGCAGACAGACGCCGACGGCGGCGGCCGCCACCCCCGAGGTGTGCAGCAGATCCAGTGTGGTGCCGGAGTGCGGGGCGCTGGAGGCGAGCCACCAGGCGGAGCCGGTCTGGTTCACGCCCGCCAGGTTGACCTGCAGGAGGCTCGCCAGCGGGTACGAGGGATTGAGCAGGGAAGCCTGCAGCGCCGCCCGGCCGCCGAGGTCCTCCATCATCACCACGCTGAACCACTTGGCCAGGACCGCCACTACGGTTCCCACCGCCAGCAGCAGGACCGGGACCACCGCTGAGGTGAGGGCGAGCCGGCCGATCGCGAGGCCGATCAGCAGATAGGCAATCCACTGGAGGACGGGGTAGTAGCCGGTCAGGAACAGGTCCCCGAGGAGCACTGCCGGGGTGGACAGATCCTCCCACTTGGGGTTATGGCCCAGTTGCAGGGGCGGTTCGGCGGCGAGGAGCCAGGGCCGCAGCAGGAAGGCGAGCGCCGGGCTCACCAGCACCCAGCCGGCGGCCAGCACCAGAAGGTGTTTGACGTCCAGGCCGAGGAATGGCAGCACGCACAGGAACAACACGGCGTAGTGGACCAGGATGATGGCGATGTTCACCTCGAGCCCGCCGATGGAGAGCCCGACGGCGCCGACCACCAGCGCGCGGAGGGCAATACCCCGGCGGGCAGCCCCCAGTTGCGGACCCTTGAGCGGCCGCTGTTTGCCGGTGGACAGTGCCAGTCCGATTCCGGCCAGGACGGCGAACAAGGCCGAGGCGCGTCCGGAAAACACGAGCCCCACCCAGGTGGGGGTGAGCTGGGCATCGGACTCGAAGGTGGGGAAGACGTGGGTGGCCATCATGCCCAGCAGGGCCAGCCCGCGGGCAGCGTCGATGCCGGACAGCCGCGATCCGGGGCTGGTCGTGGTGCTGCCTGCGCCTTTACGTCCCGCCCTGCCCCTGCCCCGGGCGGTCCTGGCTGAGGAGGCTGTTCCGCGCGGGGTCATGTCTCGATCGTCTCATATGGGCCTGTGCGGCAGCCTGCCCCAAGTGGTGGGGCGCGGCACTCTTGTATTCGAATATATGTTCGAATAGCATGGGCCCATGAACAACACACCAGAGCCCGTCTTCCCCGCATCAGGGACGCGCCGCTCCACCACGCCGGAACAGCGCGTCCCGGACGCGGGGTCCGGTGTCCTCAAGGCGATGAGTCCCGGCGTCGTGGATTTCCTGTTCCGGCAGTTGGTGGCCGGCGAAGCCGCGGAGGATGTCCAGTGGCAGCGCGAGGGCACCGTCCTCTCCGCCCAGGCCCCGGGGGCGGAACTGGCCCGGCGGCTCGCCGAGACCGACCTCGACTCCCTCACCCCCACCGAGCTGTTCCACTACGTGCGGGCCGCCCAGCGGCTCGCGGCATGGGCTGAGTCCCTGCGGGAATCCGCGGTCGGCCGCTACTGCGCCACCCCGCCTGGAGGAGATGCCCCGCCTGGAGGTGATGCCCCGGCGGTCTGACGGGCTGTCCCCAGCCGGGCTGGCCTGCCCGCGGCGGGACGCAGTGCCTAGGATGGCAGGATGACCACCACGCTGACGCTCTCCGCCGTCCAGTACACGGCACTCGACGGCGGCATTCCCGCCAACGTGGCGGAACATATCCGCCTCATTGAAGACGCAGATGACCACGGTGCCCGGCTGGTGGTGTTCCCCGAGCTTTCCCTGACCGGCTACGACCTCCAGGGGCTGGCGGACCCGGAGCGGTGGGTGACCGCCGGGGACCCGCGGCTGGACGGCCTGCGCGAAATCTGCCGGCGGACCGGGATCACCGCGGTCGTCGGTGCCCCGTTCAGGGAAGCGGACGGCACGCCCCGGCTGGCCTCGCTCGCCCTGCACCCCAACGGCGGACTGGAAGCCGGCTTCAAGGTGTGGCTCCACGGCCGGGAGCAGCCCTTCTTCCGCGCCGGAGACCAGGCGGTCATCCTGGACCTGGACGGCTGGAGGATCGCCTTGGCCATCTGCCTGGACGCCGCCCGTCCGGTTCACGCCGGTGGGGCCGCGGCGGCCGGCGCCGACGTCTACGCCGTTTCGGCCCGCTATGCCGCCGGCGAGGACCACCGGCTGGCACTGCACCTTGGCGCGCGGGCGATGGACCACCGGATGTTCAGCGTGCTGGCCAACCTCGGCGGCACCACCGACAGCGGGCCGTCGGCCGGCGGGAGCGGATTCTGGGGACCCGACGGGCTGGTGCTCCGGCAAGCGGCCGGCACGGGGACCGAAGTGCTGACCGCGACCCTGCAACACAGCGCACTGGACCGCTACGGCCCGGAACGTCCCGCCCGGAATCATGCTGCCCCGGCATCCCGCGGTCCGGCCGCCGGATGATGCGCCGGGGCCGGATTTGATCTTCATCACGTCGCCGTCATTGTCACATCACGCCGGGGACAGGGTAACGTTTTTCATATGGCTGACTCTGATACTCGCACTTACACGTTCGGAACCCTCGTGACCGCCATGGTCACGCCTTTCACGTCCGACGGTGAAGTCGATTACCAGCAGAACGCCGAGCTGGCCAACAAGCTCGTCGACGACGGCAACGACGCCCTCGTTATTTCCGGCACCACGGGGGAGACCTCCACGCTGGAAGACGACGAGAAGGAAAAACTTTTCCGCGTGATCGTGGAGGCCGTCGGGGACCGGGCCAAGGTCATCGCCGGAACCGGCACCAACCACACCTCGCACTCGATTGAAATGGCAAAGCGCGCCGCCAAAGCCGGAGCACACGGCCAGCTGATCGTCACCCCGTATTACAACAAGCCCAGCCAGGCCGGCATCCAGGCGCACATCGAAGCCGTGGCGGACGCCGCCGATCTCCCCGTGATGGTCTATGACATTCCCGGCCGTTCCTGCGTGCCGATCCTGCCCGAAACCATGATCCGGCTCGCGGACCACCCCAACATTGTGGCCCTCAAGGACGCCAAGGCCGATTTCGCCGCCATCACCCGGGTCCTCGCGAACACTGACCTGGACGTCTACTCGGGCGACGACGGACTGACCCTGCCGTGGATGGCAGCGGGCGCCGTCGGGCTCGTGAGCGTCTCCGCGCATGTCGCGTCGCGGCGGTTCCGCGCCATGATCGATGCCGCACTTGCGGGCGACTTCGCCACCGCCCGCACCATACATTTCGAACTGGACCCCATGGTCCGTGCAGTGATGACCCATATTCAGGGTGCTGTTGCTGCGAAGCAAGTTCTTAAGTGGCAGGGAGTCCTGCCCAACTCGGTTGTCCGTTTGCCCCTCGTGGAGCCGGACGACGCTGAGATCGAAACCATCCGCGAGGACTTGGCGGAAGCCGGAATGGTCTTTTCCTGATCAGGTGTTTCAACTGACGAGGAGAGACCAGGCCGGTAACCGCCTGGAAAGTAGTGCATTGTGACCCAAACCGCCCTTCCCGGCCTTGTTACGCCGCCGAAACTGCTCAAGGACACCCTGCGGATCGTTCCGCTCGGTGGCCTGGGGGAGATCGGCCGCAACATGACCGTTTTCGAAATCGACGGCAAGCTGCTCATTGTCGACTGCGGCGTCCTCTTCCCGGAGGAAACCCAGCCCGGCGTCGACCTGATCCTGCCCGATTTCTCCTACATCCAGAACCGTCTCGATGACATCGTCGCCGTCGTTCTGACCCACGGCCACGAGGACCACATCGGGGCCGTTCCGTACCTGCTGCGCCTGCGCGCGGACATTCCCCTGGTGGGTTCCCGGCTGACGCTGGCCCTCATCGAGGCGAAGCTGCTGGAGCACCGGATCAAGCCGGTCACCCAGACCGTCACCGAGGGACAGGTGCAGAAGTTCGGTCCGTTCGAATGCGAATTCGTGGCCGTCAACCACTCGATCCCTGACGCCCTCGCCGTGTTCCTCCGGACCTCCGGCGGCACCGTGCTGCACACCGGCGACTTCAAGATGGACCAGCTGCCGCTGGACGGCCGGATCACCGACCTCCGCCACTTCGCCAAGCTCGGCGAAGAAGGCGTGGACCTGTTCATGTCGGACTCCACGAACGCCGACGTGCCGGGCTTCACCACCGCCGAGAAGGAAATCGGACCCACCCTGGACCGGCTCTTCGGCCAGGCCTCCAAGCGGCTGATCGTCGCGTCCTTCTCCTCGCACGTGCACCGCGTCCAGCAGGTCCTCGACGCCGCCGCCAACCACAACCGCAAGGTGGCCTTCGTCGGCCGCTCGATGGTCCGCAACATGGCCATCGCCGAGAAGCTCGGCTACCTCGACGTGCCCCCGGGCATCCTGGTCGACATCAAGAACATCGACAACCTGCCGGACAACCGCGTCGTGCTGATGTCCACCGGCTCCCAGGGTGAGCCGATGGCGGCCCTGTCCCGCATGGCCAACGGTGACCACCGCGTCGTGGTCGGCCAGGGCGATACGGTCATCCTCGCGTCCAGCCTCATCCCGGGCAACGAGAACGCCGTGTTCCGCATTATCAACGGCCTGCTCAAGCTCGGCGCCGACGTCATCCACAAGGGCAATGCCAAGGTGCACGTCTCCGGCCACGCCGCCGCCGGCGAGCTCCTGTACTGCTACAACATCCTGGAGCCGCTCAACGCGATGCCGGTGCACGGCGAGACGCGCCACCTGATCGCCAACGGCAAGATTGCCCTGGAGTCCGGCGTCCCCGAGGAAAGCATCCTCCTCGCGGACAACGGCACCGTCATCGACCTTCGGGACCACCAGGCCGACATCGTCGGCCAGGTCGAGGTCGGTTTCGTGTACGTCGACGGCTCCAGTGTCGGCGAAGTCACGGAAGCGGACCTGAAGGACCGCCAGACGCTCGGCGATGAGGGCTTCATCTCCATCATCACGGTGATCCACCGCGCCACCGGCAAGGTTGTCTCCGGCCCCGAGATCCACGCCCGCGGCGTGGCCGAGGACGACTCCGTCTTCGACGAGATCATCCCCAAGATCAACGCCGCCCTTGAAGAAGCCGTGCTCAACCGCTCGGACCACACCACGCACCAGCTGCAGCAGGTTGTCCGCCGCGTGGTCGGCACCTGGGTCAACCGCAAGCTCCGCCGCAAGCCCCTGATCATCCCGGTGGTCCTGGAGGCCTAAGCCCTGGAGGCCCAAGCGCCTTCCTTCGCACCACGACGGCCTTCCCGGCCTGCCGCAGGCTCCTGCCCGCGGCGGACCGGGAGGGCCGTTTTGCGTGCCCGGCCGGCAACATGGTCCCCGCGGAGCCCCGGAAATCCGCGGTTTTCGGCCCGGAGTCGGGTACCGTAGCGGGTATGGCGACACGTACTTCCTCCGCGCCTAGAGGAAACCCCAGCGGTAAATCAGGCAGCTCTTCGGCTCGGGGCTCCGGCCCGGCTGCGTCCAAAACCAGCAGGAGCGGCGGTACCGCGCGGACCCGCCAACTGGCCGCCGTCGAACCCAAACAGCCCTGGCTGGTCCGGGTTGTGGCGGGCGCCTGGCTGGGCGTTGCACACGTCATCGGGGCGGGAATCCGCCGGATCGGCTACGACGTCAGTGACCTCGCCCCCGAGGACCGCCGCGACGGCGCAGCCCTGTTCAACCTCGCTCTCGGAGTCTTTGTCGCCACCTTCGCCTGGTGGGGTTTCCAGGGCTGGTTCCCGGACATGGTCTATGGAATCGTCAACGGCACCTTCGGCTGGATGTCGCTGCTGCTGCCGCTGATGCTGTTTGTCTGCGCCTTCCGGCTGTTCCGCCAGCCCGTCGATGGCCGGGGCAACAACCGGATCGGGATCGGCTTCCTGATCATGACCTTCGCCGGCACCGGCCTGGCCCACGTCATCGGCGGGGAACCGACCGTCGCCGAGGGATTCGACGGACTCCGCCAGGCCGGCGGCATGCTCGGCTACCTCGCCGCTGCCCCGCTCGCTGCCATCCATCCCGCCGTCCCGCTGGCCGTGTACGGCCTGCTCGCCTTCACGTCGCTGCTGATCGTCACTGCCACGCCGTTCGGCGCCATCCCGGGCCGGCTGCGGGGCGCCTACGAGCACCTCATGGGCATCGACCTGCAGGACAACGAAGCAGACAGCGATGGCCATGACCGCAGCTACCTGTACGAAAGCGACGCCCCGGCCCCGGCCAAAAAGAAGCGACGGCGCCTGTTCGGCAAGGACCAGGACGAGGACGCCGCACTCGAGGGCTACGTCGGCGACGAGGCTTTCGAACGGGCCCTCATTGCCGATGAGGAAGCCGAAGCCGCCCGATCCGCCGGTGGCGCCAAACCCGGCTCCAAACCGGGCTCCAAATCCGTCGCCCCCGGCGTGCGCCGCCCCACCCAGGCCGAGATCGCCGTCGAGAAGATCAAGGCGGCCCAGGGCCTGGGGACTGCCGCCGGCAGCGCCGCCGGACCGGCGGGCGAGCACGCCACCGAAGCGATCCCGCTCGTCACCCCGGGGATGGTGGCCGCCGGTTCGCTGAACCCGGCAGCCCCCGCGCCGGGTGCCGCCGCCGTGGCCGCCGCCGCGAAGGTTCCCTCCAACCCCGTGGCCCCGGCGCCGCTGCCCACCCCGATTCCGCAGCGCACCGAACAGCTCTCGCTCGCCGGCGACGTGACCTATACGCTGCCGCCGTCGGACGTGCTGACGCCGGGGTCCATCCCCAAGGAACGCACCGAGGCCAACGACGCGATTGTCGCCTCGCTGACCGAAACCCTGAACCAGTTCAACGTCGATGCCCAGGTCACCGGTTTCAGCCGCGGCCCCACGGTCACCCGCTATGAGATCGAACTTTCGCCGGGCACCAAGGTGGAGCGCGTCACCGCGCTGTCCAAGAACATCTCCTACGCCGTCGCCAGTTCCGATGTGCGCATCCTGAGCCCCATCCCGGGCAAGTCGGCCATCGGCATCGAAATCCCCAACACGGACCGCGAGACCGTGTCCCTCGGTGACGTGCTCCGCAGCCAGAACGCGCGCCGCACCGACCACCCGATGGTCATGGGGGTCGGCAAGGACGTCGAGGGCGGCTACGTCGTCGCGAACCTCGCCAAGATGCCGCACCTGCTCGTGGCGGGAGCCACCGGCGCCGGCAAGTCCTCCTTCGTGAACTCGATGATCACCTCCATCCTGATGCGCGCCACGCCCGACGAGGTCCGCATGGTCATGGTGGACCCCAAGCGCGTGGAACTCACCGCCTACGAGGGTGTCCCGCACCTGATCACCCCGATCATCACCAACCCCAAAAAGGCTGCCGAAGCCCTGCAGTGGGTGGTCCGCGAGATGGACGCCCGCTACGACGACCTCGCCAACTACGGCTTCAAGCACATCGACGACTTCAACAAGGCTGTCCGCGCCGGCAAGGTGCACCCGCCCGAGGGGTCCAAGCGGGTCATCCGGCCGTACCCCTATCTCCTGGTGATCGTCGACGAACTCGCCGACCTGATGATGGTCGCCCCCCGCGACGTCGAGGACTCGATCGTCCGCATCACCCAGCTGGCCCGTGCCGCGGGCATCCACCTGGTGCTCGCCACCCAGCGGCCCTCGGTCGACGTCGTCACCGGCCTGATCAAGGCCAACGTGCCCTCGCGGATGGCGTTCGCCACCTCCTCGGTCACCGACTCCCGCGTTGTCCTGGACCAGCCGGGCGCGGAGAAGCTGATCGGCCAGGGCGACGCGCTCTTCCTGCCGATGGGCGCCTCCAAGGCCATGCGTGTCCAGGGCGCCTGGGTCACCGAATCCGAAATCCACAAGGTGGTCGAGCACGTCAAGGGCCAGCTCAAAGCCGTCTACCGCGACGACGTCGCCCCGGAGGCGCCGAAGAAGCAGATCGACGACGACATCGGCGACGACCTCGAGGTCCTGCTGCAGGCCACCGAGCTCGTGGTCACGACCCAGTTCGGGTCCACCTCGATGCTGCAGCGCAAACTCCGCGTCGGCTTCGCGAAGGCCGGACGGCTCATGGACCTGCTCGAGTCCCGCGGTGTGGTGGGCCCCTCCGAGGGCTCCAAGGCCCGCGACGTCCTGGTCAAACCCGATGACCTGGCGACGGTTCTCGCAGCCATGAAGGGCATGGAAGTGCCCGCCATCGCCGATTCCCAGACCGCAGCGCTGAGCGAGAACGCCAATGCGAACGTCGCCCAGGGCGGGTACGCGGAGGACCTCGTCGCCGCCGACCTGGACCGGCGGACCCAGACCACGGAGTATTACGACGGCGCCGACGGGGGCTCCGGAGGCTCCGCCGATGATGAGGACGGTTCCGAGGACGCCTGGTCGCTCACCGGACGGTAGCCTAGGAAGGTGACTAGCGCCGAAGCAAACAGCCCCGGATCCGCGTCCCGGATCTGGAACCTGCCCAACATCCTGACGATGCTGCGGATTGTGATGGTGCCGTTCTTCGTCTGGTTCCTCCTGCTTGACGCACCGGGGCTGGTCGCCCAGAACGGCGTCTGGCGCTGGATTGCCGCGGCCACCTTCGCCGTCGCGATCTACACGGACAAGCTCGACGGCGACATCGCCCGCAGCCGCGGCCTGATCACCGACTTCGGCAAGATCGCGGACCCGATCGCGGACAAACTGCTGATCGGCTCCGCCCTGGTGATGCTCTCGCTGCTGGGGGAGCTGCCGTGGTGGGTCACCATCCTGATCCTCGTCCGTGAGTGGGGCGTCACCGCTCTGCGCTTCTTCGTCATCCGCTACGGGGTGATCCCGGCCTCGCGCGGCGGGAAACTCAAGACCGTCATCCAGACCGTGGCCATCTTCCTGTACATCCTCCCGCTGGCTTCGATGGCGCCGTGGCTCGGCGTCGTGGCTTTCGCGGTCATGATGGTAGCCCTGGCCATCACGGTCTGGACCGGCGGCGAATACGTCATCGAGGCCCTCAAGCTGCGCGCCAGCGGCATCCGGGCGCAGCAACAAAAACTCCAGGAGGGCAAGCCATGACCAATCCCCACCGCACGATCAACCTGCATCACCTGGCACAAGAGGCTGTCACCGGGGCGATCGGCCGCGGCCTGACCGTCGCCACGGCCGAATCCCTCACCGCCGGCATGGTCGCGGCCGTGCTGGCAGAGCATCCCGGCGCGTCCGGGATGCTCCAGGGCGGTGTCGTGTCCTACCAGAACTCGGTCAAGGCCGAAGTGCTCGGAGTGCCCCGGGAACTGCTGGACACCGTCGGAGCCGTCGATGGCCAGGTCGCCGAGGCCATGGCCGAGGGCGCCCGCAGGGTCTGCGGCTCCGACATCGGCGTCTCCACGACCGGCGTCGCCGGTCCCGAACCGCACGGCGGCAAGGACGTGGGCTCCGTCTATATCGGCGTCGCCACCGCGGAGGGCTCGACGTCGTTCGGGTACAGCTTCGAGGGCAACCGGCCGGACATCCGCGGCCAGGCCTGCGCCGCGGCGCTGGAACGCCTGCTGGAGGCCTTGGCCTCCGCAAGCTACCGGGCGTAAAGTTGCCGGGAACAAAACTTGATTCCCAATAGTTGTTACATTGTGTCGCTTCCGAATAAGGGAGGCGCCTAGGATGAAAGCATCATCAGTGTCCGCTTTGACCAGCGGGCTCGACACAAAGAGGGAGCAAGGCGATACAGATGGTAAAGCAGCCCGTATCCGTTAACGGCGTTGTCCGCTGGAAGGATGTGGGCCTCGCCGATCAGGCTAAGAGCGAACAGAAGGAGCGCAAGATGGTTGTACTTCGTCACGAAATCGGTGATGTACTGCGCGATGTCCGCCAACGCCAAGGCCGTACCCTCCGCGAAGTCTCGCACAGTGCCCGCGTTTCACTGGGCTACCTGAGTGAAGTGGAACGCGGCCAGAAGGAAGCCTCCTCGGAGCTGCTCTCCTCGATCTGCTCGGCCCTCGATGTTCCGCTCTCCAGCATGCTCCGCGAGGTCAGCGACCGCGTCGCCGTCGCCGAGGGAGTTGCGGTTCCGGACACTGTCCCGCAGGATTTTGCCCAGCGCTACGGCCGTGACCTGGACCGTGAGCTCAACTCCGACCTCAACGAGGAATTGGCCAAGGGCCTCCTGTCCGGGGCACGCTAGCCCCGACACCCACCACTCGACAAAAGACCCCGGCGGTGTGCCGGGGTCTTTTGCGTGCGCTGTCTGCCTGCCCGGCGGCTGCCTGCCCGGCGGCTCTAGAGTGGCCGTCCGGGGGCGGACGGCCGGTCTATTGGGGTTCGTCCCGCGGGAAGCCGTCACGCTCATAGGTGGCGTTGAGTTTGGCGATGTAGCTGGACAGGGTCTGCAGTTCCTCCAGCGGCCACTCGCCAAGCCGCTCGCGGAACACCTCGCGCCGCGCGTCCTGCACCTCGTGCATCCGCTCTTCGCCCGTGGGCGTCAGACGGATGATCTGCGCGCGGCCGTCGAGCGGGTCAGCTTCCTTGGAGACCAGGCCGAGGCGTTCCAGGAAAGCGATCTGCCGGCTGACCGAGGGCTTCCCGACCCCGATGCTGGAGGCCAGCTCGGTCAGCCGCATGGCGCCCTGCTTGCGGATGACCGACAGCAGACCGTACGCCGCCGGTTCCAGGTCCGGGTGAACCTGGCGGGAGAGGTGGTGTGAGATGGAACGGGCGCGCCGCCAGAGCAGACTCAGCTGGTGCTCGACGGCGGTCAGTGCCGTTCCGGTCGAATCGTCAGGGCCGCCGGTGATCCCAGGGCCTTCGGCGGGGTTGCTCATGGCAACCATTCTAGAGTCCTCCCGTACCGTGAGAGACTCGAAGGGTGCGAATCAGTGACTTTTGGCGCCTAATGGACGACGAATTCGGGGCAGGGTACTCGCGGGTCCTCAGCAGCTCCCTGGTCCTGGCGGGAGTAGGCGGCCGGACCGCGGAGCAGGCCTTAGGCGCCGGGATACCACCCCGGCAGGTGTGGCTCGCGCTGTGCGAGGTCCAGGATGTTCCGCCCGAACGGCGGCTGGGCCGCGACGTCAAACCCCGCTGATCCCCGAGCTCCGGAAGCGGCTCCGGCAGGCGCCGTTCCGGGACAGTGCCGGCAGACCGCACCTGACACGCCGCACTCATTGTTCGAATATCTGTTCGGGTAGGACTATGCTTTTTTTAGAGCTTTTTCCACATACGCGGGGCAAGCAGGCAACTCTGTCGGTGGGTGCCAGTAGCTTCAGTAATGACCGAAGAACCGATCAGGATTCCTGATCACAACGACTGATCACGAACACCGATCACCAACACTGATCACGAACACGACACAGGGCCGGAACGGCCACTCCACAGCGAGAAAGTATTAGAGGTGTGAACCATGGCCGCAGCCCCGGATCGCCAGAAAGCGCTTGATGCAGCGCTGGCCCAGATTGACAAGCAGTTCGGCAAAGGCTCGGTCATGCGCCTTGGTGACGAAGTCCGCGCGCCCATCGAGGTCATTCCGACCGGGTCCATCGCACTGGATGTCGCCCTGGGAATTGGCGGGCTGCCGCGCGGCCGGGTCGTGGAAATCTATGGTCCGGAATCCTCCGGTAAAACCACGGTGGCGCTGCATGCGGTCGCCAACGCCCAGCGCCTCGGAGGCATCGCAGCCTTCATCGACGCCGAGCACGCCCTCGATCCCGAATACGCCGCCAAGCTGGGCGTCGACACGGACGCCCTCCTGGTCTCCCAGCCGGACACCGGCGAGCAGGCCCTGGAAATCATGGACATGCTGATCGGCTCGGGCTCCCTTGACGTCATCGTCATCGACTCCGTGGCAGCCCTCGTTCCCCGCGCGGAAATCGAAGGCGACATGGGCGACAGCCACGTGGGCCTGCAGGCCCGCCTGATGAGCCAGGCGCTGCGTAAGATCACCGGCCGCCTGAGCCAGACCAAGACCACGGCCATCTTCATCAACCAGTTGCGCGAAAAGATCGGCGTCTTCTTCGGCTCCCCGGAAACCACCACCGGTGGTAAGGCCCTGAAGTTCTACGCCTCGATCCGCATCGACGTCCGCCGGATCCAGACCCTCAAGGAGGGCGCGGACTCCGTCGGCAACCGCACCAAGGCGAAAATCGTCAAGAACAAGATGGCCCCGCCCTTTAAGATCGCCGAATTCGACATCATCTACGGCCAGGGTATCTCCCGCGAGGGCGGCATCATCGACATGGGTGTCGAGCACGGCCTGATCAAGAAGTCGGGCTCCTGGTTCACCTACGACGGCGACCAGCTGGGCCAGGGCATGGAGAACTCCCGCCGGTTCCTGCGCGACAACCCGGAACTGGCTGCCGAGCTGGAACGGCTCATCAAGGAAAAGCTCGGCGTCGGCGTGAAGGCCCCCGCTGAGACCGAAGCATCACCGAAGCTGAAGGCCGTTGACGGCTTCTAACGGCCGACGGCGCAAAGGGGCAGGATTCCCACCCGGGACTCCTGCCCCCGGCTTTGCCGGCGGCGCCCTGGCCGGGGACGGGACACGCCGCACGGGTTCTTCCGCCGGGCCGGACCCTGACGCGGACCCCGCGGCTGTTGCGCGTGCCATTGTCCTTCGGCAACTGACGAACTCGCCCAAGAGCCGGCTGCAGCTCGCCCGCAAACTGGCCGAGCGCAACGTCCCGGACGACGTCGCCGAGGCTGTGTTGGACCGCTTCGAGGAAGTGAAGCTTATTGACGACGCCGACTTCGCCGAGATGTGGGTGCGGTCCCGTTCGCAGAGCCGCAAACTCGCCAAAGGCGCCCTCCGGCGGGAGCTTACCGAAAAGGGCATCGACACGGACACCGCGTCGCTCGCCCTGGAACAGCTCAGCGACGAGGACGAGGAAGCCGCGGCCCGCGAACTGGTCCAGCGGAAGCTCCGGGGCGTGACCGGTTTCGAGGACCGCGCCGAGCGGGACAAAACCACGCGCCGGCTCGCTTCCATGCTCGCCCGCAAGGGGTACCAGCCAGCCCAGGCCTTCCGGATCGTGGGCGACGTCCTCGACGAAGCCGTGACCGGTTCGGATGCAGGGCCCGACGCTGATTTCTGAGGACGCTCCGGCAGCGTGCCGACCCGGTACCCTTAACAGGTGAGTTTGACCATTCCCTCCCCAGCAGCCGGCACCACCCCTTCCACGGACGCCTCGGCTTCCCCTGGCGCGGAGGCGCAGCCCTCCACCCCGCAGCCCCGCACCTACCAGGTGCGGACTTTCGGCTGCCAGATGAACGTGCACGACTCAGAGCGCATGTCCGGGATGCTCGAAGCCGCCGGCTACGTCCCCGCCGCCGGGGAACTGGCCGACGTCGTGGTCTTCAACACCTGTGCGGTGCGGGAAAACGCAGACAACAAGCTCTATGGCAACCTGGGCATCCTGGCCCCGGTCAAGGCCGCCAACCCTGGAATGCAGATCGCCGTCGGCGGCTGCCTGGCGCAGAAGGACCGCGACACCATCCTGAGGAAGGCACCCTGGGTGGACGCCGTCTTCGGCACCCACAACGTCGGCGCACTGCCGGCCCTGCTGGAACGCGCCCGCCACAACAACGAGGCGCAGCTCGAAATCCTGGAGTCCCTCGACGTCTTCCCCTCCACCCTGCCGACCAAGCGTGACTCGGTCTATTCCGGCTGGGTGTCGATCTCCGTCGGCTGCAACAACACCTGCACCTTCTGCATCGTCCCGGCCCTGCGCGGCAAGGAAAAGGACCGCCGCCCCGGCGACATTCTGGCCGAGATCGAGGCCCTCGTCGCCGACGGCGCGATCGAAGTAACCCTGCTGGGCCAAAACGTGAACTCGTACGGCGTTGAATTCGGCGACCGGCAGGCCTTCTCCAAATTGCTCCGCGCCTGCGGTGACATCGCCGGCCTGGAACGCGTCCGGTTCACGAGCCCGCACCCCGCCGCCTTCACCGACGACGTCATCGACGCCATGGCCGAGACCCCCAACGTCATGCCGCAGCTGCACATGCCCCTGCAGTCAGGCTCGGACAAGGTCCTCAAGGACATGAAGCGCTCGTACCGTTCGACCAAGTTCCTGGGCATCCTGGACAAGGTCCGCGAGAAGATCCCGCACGCCGCCATCTCGACGGACATCATCGTCGGGTTCCCCGGTGAAACCGAGGAGGACTTCCAGGCCACGCTCGACGTCGTGGAGAAGTCCCGCTTCGCCACCGCCTTCACTTTCCAGTACTCCAAACGGCCGGGCACTCCCGCCGCCGGGCTCCCGGACCAGCTCCCCAAGGCAGTGGTGCAGGAACGCTTCGAACGCCTCACCGCCCTGCAGGACAGGATCGCCGCCGAGGAGAACGCCCGCCAGCTCGGCCGGCGTGTAGAGGTCATGGTCACGGCCCAGTCCGGGCGCAAAGCCGGGGAAACCCACCGGCTCTCCGGGCGGTCCCAGGACCAGCGCCTGGTCCACTTCTCCGTGCCGGCCGGCGCCGAGACGCCCCGCCCCGGCGACCTCGTCACCGTGAGAATTACCGAGGCCGCGGCGTTCCACCTCGTGGCCGACCCGGCGTCAGCCGAGGACTACAGCCTTCGCCGCTCCCGGGCGGGCGACGCCTGGGACAGGTCCCAGGCGGACTCCTGCGGCGCGCCCGTTCCGGCATCCGGCACCGGCACCACGGGCGTGTCCCTGGGCATGCCCGCCCTTCCCGTCCGCGGCCGCTAAGGCCGTGGCCGATCGGCAGGACGCCCCCGCGGGCAAAGCGCAGGCCACGGAGGCCGGTGCAATCCAGGCCGGTGCGGTCCGGACTACGGATACGCCGCCGGTGATCGCAGTCGTCGGGCCGACCGGCTCCGGCAAGTCCGATCTCGCCGTCTCGCTGGCACTGGAGCTTGACGGCGAGGTCATCAACGCTGACTCCATGCAGTTCTACCGCGGCATGGACATCGGCACCGCCAAGATCACCGTGGCCGAGCGCAGGGGAGTGCCGCACCACCTCCTGGACATCCTGGACGTGACCGAGGAAGCGAGCGTCTCGGAGTTCCAGCAGCAGGCCCGTGCGGTTATTGCCGACATCCACGCCCGCGGCAAACGCGCCATCCTGGCCGGAGGCTCCGGGCTCTACGTCCGCGCCGCCCTGGACGTGCTGGAATTCCCGGGCACGGATCCGGCCATCCGGCGCCGGCTCGAGGCGGAGCTGGAAGCTGGTGGAGCGGCGCCGCTGCGGGCGCGGCTGGAAGTCGTGGACCCGGTCTCCGCCGGCCGGCTTGGCGATGCGCGCCGGATCATCCGCGCCCTCGAGGTGTTCGAGCTGACCGGAAGACCCTTCAGCTCTTTTATGCCCACCCGCGAGTACGTCCAGCCCGCGGTGCAGATCGGGCTCGACGTGGACCGCGGCCAGCTCCGGGAACGGCTCGCCCGCCGGGTCCACACCATGGTCGAAAGCGGGCTGCTCGAAGAAGTCCGGACGCTCGACGCCGCCGGACTCCGGCTAGGCCGGACGGCACCGCGGGCCCTCGGCTATGCCCAGTTCCTCAGGGTCCTCGACGGGGAATCCGACGCAGCCCAGGCTGCGGAGGCAACCATCGTCGCGACCCGGCAGTTCGCCCGCCGCCAGCTGACCTGGTTCCGGGCCGACCCCCGGATCCATTGGCTCGACTGGCAGGACCCGGACCTCGTGGCCAAGGCCGCAGCCCGCACCGTCCCCGGCTGAACGTCCCGCGTCAGGCGCGTGGTTTGCCAGGCCGGTTTGCTGGCGGCCCGAGCCGGAACGGTAACCTTGGAGCATGGACGAAACCCTGGCCGTGGCCGCTGATCGCAACTCCACCGGTGACACTGCAGCCCTGACCGGTCTCAAATTTTCCAAGGGCCACGGCACGGGCAACGACTTTGTGCTCCTGGCCGACCCCAACGGCACCCTGGCAGTGACACCGGAGCAGGTCGCAGCGCTCTGTGACCGGCACCGCGGAATCGGCGGCGACGGACTGATCCGTGCCGTCCCGTCCCGGCTGCTCGCCGAGGGCCAGGAGCTGCTGACGCTGAATCCGGACGCCGAGTGGTTCATGGACTACCGCAACGGCGACGGCTCACTTTCCGAGATGTGCGGCAACGGCGTCCGTGTCTTTGTGCACTTCCTGATCACCGAGGGCCTGGTCGAGCTGCCCGCCGGCGAATCGCTGACCATCGGCACCCGGGGCGGCGCCAAAACGATCGTACGCACCGCCGCCGGCTACGCCGTCGACATGGGTCCCTGGGAGTTCATCTTCCCGGGCGAGGCCACCGCACGGGCCATGGATTCGCTGGTCAGCGCCACGGGACTCGAGGTCGCACGGCCGGCCCTGTCCGTCAGCATGGGAAACCCGCACACCGTCGTGGCGCTGGCCGAACTGGCCGAACTGGAAGCCACGCAGCTGTTTACCGCACCCCACGTCGACCCGACGCCGCCCCACGGCACCAATGTCGAGTTCGTCGTCCCCTCCGAGCCGCTGGTCCACGACGGCGTCGGAACCATCACCATGCGCGTTCATGAACGGGGCGTGGGGGAAACCCAGTCCTGCGGCACCGGGGCCTGCGCAGCCGCCGTCGCGATCCGCCACTGGGCCGGCCAGAGTGCCCCGGACGTGTGGAACGTCCACGTCCCTGGCGGCGTCGTCGGGGTGAAGTTCTTCCTCGGCGCGGAGGGCCACGAGCACGTCGAGCTCAGCGGCCCCGCGGTGATCGTCGCTACTGGGACGCTTTCCTGACCCGAAGGATGCGGAACGACTTCGAGGTGCTCTCGCGCGTCACCGTGAAGCTGCTGTCCAGCTCGGCCGCCAGCCAGCGCTGCAGGGAATCGGATCCCAGGTTCTTCTGCACCACCAGCCACGCGGAGCCGCCGGGCGCCAGCCGCGGCAGCCACAGCAGCAGCAGCGCATGGAGTTCGTCCTTGCCGATCCGGATGGGCGGGTTGGACCAGATCGTGTCGAAGCGGAGCCCGGGGTCGACGGCGTCGGGTGTGCTGGCCGTGACATTGCCCAGTCCCAGCAGTGCGGCATTTTCGTTGGTCAGGCTCACGCACCGTTCGTTGACGTCCACGGCGTAGACCCGGGCGTGCGGTGCCCGCAGGGCCAGGGTCAGGGCGATCGGACCCCAGCCGCAGCCGATGTCCAGCAGCGTTCCCTGCGGGGCCGGGGCGGGTGCCTCGGCCAGCAGCACGGCCGTGCCCTTGTCGATCCCGTCCGGGCTGAAGATGCCCGAGGACGTCTGCAGGTGCCGGGTCTCACCGGCAAGCTCCACGGTCAGTGGCTTGCGGGTGAAGGGCCCGGCCGGCTGGGCGCTGAAATAGTGTGCAGACTCCATAACTGCCCAGATTAGTTGGCGCCCGGCCCGTAGGCGAAACCGCGGCGGGCGGACGGGGGCAACCGGAGGGTCTGCTAGTCTTAAAGACATGTTCCTGAACTCCAAGTAGCCGGCACGGGTTAAATCCCGCCCCCGCAGCGACGCAGGTAGTAACCTTCCGCTCAGTGCGCCACCCCGCGATGAACCTGAAAAGGACCCAGCCGCTGGCGCCCGATCCACTTGGAGTTTGGCGGTGCTCATGGAGCCCGGCCAAGCGGACAGACCTCCCTTCTCAAGGCCACACCACGCCGGTTCCATTCCCCCCTTCTCACCGCTCCCTCGCGGAGCCCACCCTTGCCCCGGCACCGCTGCCGCGGGCATTCCAGGAGGCCGCTTTGACGAATAGTCGTCAGCCCAGCGCGAATACCGCCCCAGACAGCACCGATCGGCACTATTCTGAAACTGCCGAACCTCTAAAGGAGACCATGACCAGTCAGCCCAACACCGGACCCGATTCAGCAGCCCAGGACATGAGTCCTGCGGAAATCCAGGCTGTCATCGACCGGATCCTTTCCAAGGACACCCCTGCCCGGAAGGCGGCCCCGGCTGCCGGCGAGCCCACCTCGGTGCTCGGCAAGGCGCAGGCGATCTCCCGGCAGGACGAGGAGCACAGCAACTACGACGGTGACCAGCAGGACCTCGAGGAACGGCACGCGCTGCGCCGTACCGCCGGTCTGTCCACGGAACTCGAAGACGTCACCGAAGTCGAATACCGGCAGCTGCGGCTCGAGCGGGTCGTGCTGGCCGGCCTCTGGACCGAAGGCACCCTGGCCGACGCCGAGAACTCGCTCCGCGAACTCGCCGCTCTCGCCGAGACGGCCGGCTCGGAGGTCCTCGACGGGATTGTGCAGCGCCGCGCCAAGCCCGACCCCGGAACCTTCCTCGGCTCCGGCAAGGCCCAGGAACTCAAGGACATTGTGATGTCCACCGGCGCAGACACCGTCGTCGTCGACGCCGAACTGGCACCGTCCCAGCGCCGCAGCCTGGAAGACATCGTCAAGGTCAAGGTCATCGACCGCACGGCCCTGATTCTGGACATTTTTGCGCAGCACGCCAAAAGCCGCGAGGGCAAGGCCCAGGTGGAACTGGCCCAGCTCGAATACCTGCTCCCGCGCCTGCGCGGCTGGGGTGACTCGATGTCCCGCCAGGCCGGTGGCCAGGTGGGCGGTGCCGGCGCCGGCATGGGTTCGCGAGGTCCCGGTGAAACCAAGATCGAGCTGGACCGCCGCCGGATCCGCACCCGGATGGCCAAACTGCGGCGTGAAATCGCCGCGATGAAGCCGGCCCGGGAGACCAAGCGCGCCAACCGCCGCCGGAATTCCGTGCCGTCCGTAGCGATCGCCGGGTACACCAACGCCGGCAAGTCCTCGCTGCTGAACCGGCTGACCGACGCCGGTGTGCTGGTGGAGAACGCCCTGTTCGCCACGCTGGACCCGACGGTCCGCAAGGCCGAGACCTCGGACGGGCTGGGCTACACCCTGGCCGATACCGTGGGCTTCGTCCGGTCGCTGCCCACCCAGCTCGTGGAGGCTTTCCGCTCCACCCTGGAGGAAGTCGCCGACGCGGACCTGATCCTGCACGTCGTGGATGTCTCCCACCCGGATCCGGAGGGACAGATCGCCGCGGTCCGCAAAGTCTTCAGCGAAGTCGATGCCCGCAAGGTGCCGGAAATCATCGTCCTGAACAAGGCCGACGCCGCCGATCCCTTCGTGATCGAACGGCTCAAGCAGCGCGAACCGCGCCACGTGGTGGTGTCGGCACGCACGGGCGAAGGCATCCCGGAACTGCTCAAAGCGATCAGCGAAGGCATCCCGCGGCCCAGCGTGAAGCTGGAACTCATGATCCCGTACAACCGCGGGGACCTGCTCTCCAAGCTGCACGAGACCGACGCCGAGATCCTCAGCCTCGACCACGAGGAAGCGGGCACCCGCGCCGTCGTGATGGTGCGCGAAGGATTCGCCGCTGAACTGGATTCGTTCATCAGCAATGACTAAGGCAGCGGTGACCGGGACGGACACAGGCCCGGGCGGCGAGGCGGGGGCGGACCCCGCGGGGACCGAAGCCGCCGGAACACCTTCGGCAGGAACCGGCGGCGGGGCGGGCGGGGAGTTCGTCATCGAACTGCTCGACCGTGCCGTGTCCGGCATGGGCGGCCAGAGCCGCGACGGCCAGCACGAGATGGCCCGGCAGGTGGCGCACGCGATCGACAGCGGCGACCACCTGCTGGTCCAGGCCGGCACCGGAACGGGCAAGTCCCTCGCGTACCTGATCCCGCTGATCGCCCATTCGCTCGTCAGCGACAAACCCACCCTGGTCTCCACCGCCACCCTCGCCCTGCAGACCCAGATCGTCGGCCGCGACCTGCCCCGGCTGCTCAAGACCATCACCCCGGCGCTGGACCGGCCCGTCAAGGTCGCCCTCGTCAAGGGCCGCTCCAACTACGTGTGCCGCCACAAGCTCGAGGGCGGTTTCCCCTCCGAAGAGCCCTCCGAAGGCCAGCTCTTCTCGCTCGGCGAGGACACCTCGGTGCCGCATTTCGCCGCGGGGATGGGCGGCCCGTCGTCCCAGCTCGGCAAGGAAGTCGTCCGGCTGCGCGAATGGGCCGAGGACACCGCGACGGGGGACCGGGACGAACTCCTGCCCGGCGTCACGGACCGCGCCTGGCGGCAGGTGTCCGTCACCTCCATGGAGTGCCTCGGCGCGCAGAAGTGCCCCCTGGCGGCCGAATGCTTCAGCGAACTGGCCCGCCAGAACGCCGCAGATGCCGACGTCGTCGTCACCAACCACGCCATGTTGGCCGTCAGCGCCTTCGAGGGCCTGGCGGTCCTGCCCGAATACGACGTGGTGGTGGTGGACGAAGCCCACGAACTCCAGGACCGGGTGACGGGTGCCGTGTCCGGCCAGCTCTCCGTCGCGATGGTGCACGCGGCCGCGTCCGGAGCCCGGAAGCACACCGGCATCACCGTGGACGCACTGAACAATGCCGCCTCCAACCTCGAACTTGCCATTGAAGGGGTCCCCAGCGGACTGATGCCCAACGGCCTCAACAGCGAACAACTCGACTGCGTGGACCAGCTGCGGGACGCCTGCCGCGCGGCGCTCTCGGACTCCAAGGGGGACAGCGCCACCACGGCCGACGGCGGCCGCCAGCTCGCGCGCTCCCGACTCATGGTGATCCTGGAGCTCTGCGAACGGCTGCTCGCCGCCCGCGAAAACCGCGAAGTGGTCTGGTTTTCCCGCAACAGCACCTTCGACCCGCAGCAGGGCTACTCCCAGCCGGACGAGTCCGCTCCGGCCCTGATCAACATCGCCCCGCTCAGCGTCGCCGGACGGCTCCGCGAGGGCCTGTTCGCGGACCACACCGTCATCCTGACCTCGGCGACGCTGGCGATCGGATCCGCCTTCGAACCCGCCGCCGGCGGCCTGGGCCTGGTCGGACCGGGAGCCCCGAGCTGGACCGGGGTCGACGTCGGCTCGCCCTTCGAATACCCGAAACAGGGCATCCTCTACGTTGCCAAGCACCTGCCCAAACCCGGCCGCGGCATGTCCCCGGAGGCCCTCGACGAGCTCGAGAAGCTGATCCGGGCCTCCGGCGGCGGGGCCCTGTGCCTGTTCTCCTCCCGGCGCGCCGCCGAGGAGGCCGCTGAAGCCCTGCGCCCGCGGCTGGACATGAGCATCCTCTGCCAGGGGGATTCGACCATGACCGCGCTGGTGAAACAGTTCGCCGACGAACCCGACACCTGCCTCTTTGGCACCATGTCGCTGTGGCAGGGTGTCGACGTGCCAGGAACCTCCTGCCGCCTCGTGGTGATCGACCGGATACCGTTCCCGCGGCCCGACGATCCGCTGATGACAGCACGGTCCCGTGCGGTGGCCCAGGCCGGCGGCAACGGGTTTATGAGCGTTTCCGCCACCCACGCCGCCATCCGCCTGGCCCAGGGTGCCGGCCGGCTGATCCGTACGACGACGGACAGGGGAGTGGTGGCCGTGCTGGACTCGCGGCTCTCCACCGAGCGCTACGGGGGATTCCTCCGCGCCGCCCTGCCGCCGTTCTGGCCGACCACCGACCCCGCGATCGCCTACGCAGCCCTGGCACGGCTCGCAAAGGAATCCGGGCAGCCCGCCACGTAGTCCGCAGGAACGCGAGGGGCCCCGTCCAATGCCGAAGGGGCCCTTTTCGCTGCTCTTGACGTGCCGGTCCTGGGCGGTCCTAGAGGGAGCGCAGCACCGAGACGACTTTGCCCATGATGACGGCGTGATCGCCGAGGATGGGCTCGTACTGGGTGTTCTGCGGCAGCAGCCAAGTGTGGCCGTCGCGCTGGCGGAACGTCTTGACCGTCGCCTCGTCGTCCAGCAGCGCGGCGACGATGTCACCGTTGATGGCGTCGCCCTGCCGGCGCACCACCACCCAGTCACCGTCGCAGATGGCGGCGTCGATCATCGAATCCCCCGCGACTTTAAGCATAAAGAGTTCGCCGTGGCCCACCAGCTGGCGCGGCAAGGGCATCACGTCCTCGACGACCTGGTCGGCCAGGATCGGCCCGCCTGCGGCAATGCGGCCCACCAGCGGCACCATGGCGGTGTCGGTGGCGCTGGCCAGCTCTGACACCGACAATCCGCCGACCGTGCGCAGTCCGCCGGACTTCTCCACCCCTGAAATCTTCGTGGTTCCCTCGTCGAGGGTCAGCGGCATCAGCACTTCCATGGCCCGGGGGCGCTTGGGGTCACGCCGCAGGTAGCCAAGTTTCTCCAGTTGCGAGAGCTGGTGGGTGACGCTGGAGAGGCTGGCCAGGCCAACGGTGTCACCAATCTCGCGCATGGAGGGCGGATAGCCGTTGTCCGTGACGGAGCGCTGGATGGTTTCCAGGATCTTCTTTTGCCGGACGGTGAGGCTCTTGGGTGGCCGGGCCGCCTGCGGGCTCCGTTGCTGGGTGGCCCTGCCGCCAGTGGCTGGTGCTGCCATGTTCGCCAACGCCTTTCCGTTCGGCCCGGCCGCCGTGGCTGCGGCTGCCGGGAACTGCCGGCCTGAAATGTCAGACCCTGCTGATCAACTGCAGAAGTGGTTGTTCTGTAGCTCAAACGTAGGCCAGCCACACAGCTTTTTCAAACATTTGTTCTAGCGAGTCTCGACATTGTTCGTTGGTAAGTGCTAAAACAGAACATGCAGGATTCGAATATGTGTTCTATTCATTCGCAGTTTGAGGATGGATCACTGTTCGGACACAGCATGACGTTCGGTTCTTTGTTCGAAGGTTAGGCCGGTTGGCGGCAAGTACGTGGAGTACGCCGGGCGGCACAGTATGGTCCAGGAGGGCTCAGTTCATGTCAGCATCAAGCGCGTTTCACGACACTTTCGGCCGCGACGCATTCGGCAACTACGGCCGCCCCGACGGCGGTGCGTCCGCCGGCCAGCAGGGCGGGTTTGGCCAGCGGGGCTCCATCGCCCGGCACGTCCCGGCCGGCGGGAACAGTGCAGGCCGCGGGCCGCGGGTCAAGCAGGCGCCGCTGCGGCTCACCCGGCGGGGGCGCTTTGTCTTCATCGGGGTGCCGCTGATTCTGCTGGCTGCGCTCATTCTGTCCTTCAGCGGTTTCCTTAACGCCCCGGCCAAGGCGGCAGAGTCCGCTGCCGGCCTGTCGTTGACTCCCACCGTCACCGTGACGGTGCAGCCCGGTGAGTCACTCTGGGCCATCGCCGAGACCGTGGCGCCGGAGCGCGACCCCCGTGACGTCGTCACCGATATCATCCAGCTGAACAACCTGGATGCCGCCCGTGTCGTGCCGGGCCAGGCACTCTTTATTCCGTCCAAGTAACACCCCGGATCCGTCACAGTTTCAGGGCCCGCCGCGATCTCACTTAAACTGGTGCAGTGACTGACCAGCTAGAGCGCCTGAACCGACTTCCCCTCCGGACCAACCTGCGCGGCCTGACGCCGTACGGCGCGCCGCAGCTGGACGTCCCCATCCTGCTCAACGTCAACGAAAACACCCATGGTGTCCCGGCCGACGTGCGGGCCGCGATTTCCGAGGCCGTTACGATTGCCGCAGCCGGCTTGAACCGCTATCCGGACCGCGAATTCACGGAACTGCGCGAAGCCCTCGCGGAATACCTCGGCCACGGACTGGGCGCGGACAACATCTGGGCCGCAAATGGTTCCAACGAGGTTCTCCAGCAGATCCTCCAGGCCTTCGGCGGCCCGGGGCGCACCGCCCTCGGCTTCCCTCCCACGTATTCCATGTACCCGCTGCTGGCCTCCGGTACCGACACCGGCTACATCGTCGGGGCCCGCGCCGATGACTACGGACTCAGCGCCGAATCGGCCGCCCGCCAGGTCCGCGAACTCCAGCCGAACATCGTCTTCCTGTGTTCCCCGAACAACCCCACCGGCACCGGGCTTGGCCTGGACGTCGTGGAGGCCGTCTATGAGGCCGGCGAAGCCAGCCAGACCATCGTGATTGTCGACGAGGCGTACCACGAGTTCGCCCACGACGGCACGCCGAGCGCGCTCACGCTGCTGCCCGGCCGGGAACGGCTGATCGTCTCGCGCACCATGAGCAAGGCCTTCGCCCTTGCCGGCGCCCGTGTTGGCTACATGGCGGCGGCGCCCGAGGTGACGGACGCCCTGCGCCTGGTCCGGCTCCCGTACCACCTTTCGGCCATCACCCAGGCGGCAGCCCTGGCCGCCCTGCACCACCGGGTCGCACTGATGGCCGACGTCGAGGACATCAAGCGCCAGCGGGACAGGATCGTGTCCGAACTGCAGCGGATGGGCCTCAAGCCGGCCGCCTCCGACTCGAACTACGTCTTCTTCGGCGGTCTGGACAACCCGCACGAGGTCTGGCAGGGCCTGCTTGACGCCGGTGTGCTGATCCGCGATGTTGGCATTCCCGGGCACCTGCGCGTCACCGCCGGGACTGAGACGGAAACCACAGCCTTCCTCGAAGCGCTCGAGCGGATCCTGGCCGGCCGCGCAGTGCAGCCAGCCTAGACTTAACCCAGGACATCCACCCTGCCCTGTTCGCCGGGCACCGTCGTCATCCAAAGGACACCCACATGAGCAACACCGGATCAACCGCTGCCGAGGGCCGGACCGCACGCATGGAGCGGACCACCAGCGAGTCATCCGTGCTGGTCGAGATCAACCTGGACGGCACCGGGGTCTCTGATATCAGCACCTCGGTTCCGTTCTACGACCACATGTTGACGGCGCTGAGCAAGCACTCCCTGATCGATATGACGGTCAAGGCCACCGGCGATACGCACATTGATGTCCACCACACGGTCGAGGACGTTGCCATCACCTTCGGCGAAGTCCTGCGCACCGCGCTGGGGAACAAAGCCGGGATCCGCCGCTTCGGGGAAGCCACGGTGCCCCTCGACGAGGCCCTCGCGCAGGCTGTCGTCGACGTCTCCGGCCGCCCCTACCTCGTGCACGGTGGCGAGCCTGCCGGCCAGGAGTACCACCTGATCGGCGGACACTTCACCGGGTCCCTGACCCGCCACGTCTTCGAGGCGATCACCCTGCACGCCGGAATCTGCCTGCACATGAACGTCACAGCGGGCCGGGATCCGCACCACATCGTCGAGGCCCAGTTCAAGGCCTTCGCCCGCGCCCTGCGCGCCGCCATCGAACCGGATCCCCGGGTCGAGGGCATCCCGTCGACCAAGGGCGCGCTGTGACCGGCAAGGTGCTGAAGGACGGCGCCATCATCAACCCCGACGCCGGCAGGAAGCCGGTGTCGGCCGAGGGCAAGCCCACCGTCACGGTCCTCGATTATGGTTCCGGCAACGTCCGGTCCGCCGTGCGCGCCCTCGAACGCGCCGGCGCCGAGGTGATCCTCAGTTCCAAGCCGGAGGATGTGCTCAACGCCGACGGGCTCGTGGTCCCCGGCGTCGGGGCGTTCGAAACGGTGATGCGTGAGCTCAAAGCCGTTGATGCCATCCGCATGATCGGCCGCCGCGTCGCCGGCGGACGCCCCGTGCTGGCCATCTGCGTGGGCCTCCAGGTACTCTTCGAAGCCGGCGTCGAGCACGGCACCGAAGCCGAAGGCATGGGGGAGTGGCCCGGAAAGGTCGAACTCCTTCCGGCCGACGTCGTGCCGCACATGGGCTGGAACACCGTGTCCGTGCCGGCCGGCTCCAAGCTCTTTGCCGGGGTCGAAAACGAGCGTTTCTACTTCGTGCACTCCTACGGGGTCCAGCAGTGGGACTTCGATGTTATCCAGCCGCGGATGACGGCGCCGCTTGTCACCTGGTCGGAGCATGGTGCCCCCTTCATCGCGGCCGTGGAAAACGGCCCGCTGTGCGCCACGCAGTTCCACCCGGAGAAGTCCGGCGACGCCGGTGGACGCCTGCTGCGCAACTGGGTGGAAGGCCTGCGGGACCGTTCAGGGACCGCGGCGGCCCCCGCCCCGGAAGCCGGGACCGCCTAGATGTGGTCGATCGTGCTGATGGGGCTCGCCGGCCTGCTGGTCGGCGGAGCGCTGTCCTTCCGCCAGCAAAAGAGCCCGCGCTGGGTCCAGGCCGTGTTCTACGTCCTGGCCGGGATGGCGCTGCTCGCCGCCTACCTCCTGACCTTGTCCGCCTGACGCCCGCGGCGCCCCGACCACCTGCCGACCCTGAAAACTGAGGATCCACGATGACCACCGAAACCCCGCTGCCCGTGCTGGAGCTGCTCCCCGCCGTCGACGTCGTCAACGGCCAGGCGGTCCGCCTCGTCCAGGGCGAGGCCGGCAGCGAAACGAGCTACGGCACCCCCCTGGAAGCCGCGCTGAACTGGCAGCAGCAGGGGGCGGAGTGGGTCCACCTCGTCGACCTCGACGCCGCCTTCGGCCGGGGCTCCAACGCCGAACTGCTCCGCGAAGTGGTCGGCCGGCTCGACATCAAGGTGGAGCTCTCCGGGGGCCTGCGCGACGACGAGTCGCTCGAGCAGGCCCTGGAGCTCGGCGTCGCCCGCGTGAACCTCGGCACCGCGGCACTGGAAAACCCGGAGTGGACTGCCCGGGTGATTGAGCGCTTCGGCGACAGGATCGCCGTCGGGCTGGATGTCCGCGGCACCACGCTGGCTGGCCGCGGCTGGACCAAGGAGGGCGGTGACCTCTGGGACGTCCTGGGACGCCTCGAAGAGGCAGGCTGCGCCCGCTACGTCGTCACCGACGTCACCAAGGACGGCACCCTGCAGGGACCCAACGTCGAACTGCTGCGCCAGATGGTGGAGAAGACCGGCAAGCCGGTGGTCGCCTCCGGCGGAATCTCCAGCCTGGATGACCTCAGGGTCTTGCGTTCCCTCGTGCCGCTCGGCGTCGAGGGCGCCATCGTCGGCAAGGCCCTCTACAACGGAAACTTCACGCTGCCGGAGGCCCTCGACGTCGCCGGCCGGCGGTAGGTAAGTCCGCAGCATGGAGCACCGGCCCGCGGGCGAGCGCGCAGCTGACCTTCCCGCCACGTCACGCCCGCTGCCCGGGCACATCGCGGCGGCCCTGGCCGGCGCGGGTGGCGCGGCTGACTCGGCGGGCCGGCCCTGGGCCGGGCGCAGCCTGTCCGGCGAAGACGCCAGGATCCACAATTTCGAGGACGATGACGGCGCGGCCGACGCCGGCTACCTGACGGCGCTGGCCGCCCTGGCGGCCGGCGACGGCGACGAGGCGGCGGTGGTGGCCGCGCTGGCCACGGCGCGGGTCTTTGTGCCAATCCTCGCCACGCTCGCCGAAGAAGGTGAAGGCGCGCACGGCCTGCATGCCGACAAACAGGCGGACATGGCCCTCGTGACGCTCAAGGCCCCCGACGGCCGGACGGCAATGCCGGTTTTCACCTCCGCCGCTGCGCTGGCGGCCTGGCACCCGCAGGCCCGCCCGGTGGCCGTCTACGCCGCCCGCGCCGCACTCTCCGCGGTCGCTGAGGGCGCCGAGCTGCTCGTGCTGGACCCAGGCTCACACGTGACCTTCGTGGTGCGCCGGCCGGCCGTGTGGGCCCTGGCCCGGCAACGGGACTGGACGCCGTCGTATGCTGATCCCGAGCTTGCCCGGAGCCTCGGCGCGGCCGCGGTTGGCTTTCCCGCGGTCCGCCGTGTTGAAATTCATCCAGGCGGTGGAGTTGCCTCGCGTGCGGCCGACGGGACGCCGTTGCCGGGCGGAGGCTCCGGCCCGGAACTCCGCGTGCTGCTCTACCTTGAAGACGGGCTCGACGCCGCGGGCGTCCAGTCCATCGTGTCCGGGCTCAACAGTGCCTGGGCGCGGAATGAAGTATTTGCTGAGCGGGTTGATTCGATCGAGGTCAAATTGCAGCGCGCAGCGGAGTAGCTGACGGCCGGCGGGGGAGATCCCGGTGCTGCCGGAGGCGGTACCAGAAGGATGTAGTCCGTGAACTTCGCGCTTTACCGGGAGCTGCTCGCCGTTCGGCCGATCAGGCGGCTCCTGCTGGTCGGGATGATCGCCCGCATACCGCACTCGGCGGCCGGGGTCCTGCTGACCCTGCACATCGTCCTCACCCTCGGGCAGGGCTACGCCGCTGCCGGAGCCGCGGCTGCCGTGATGACCATCGGCATTGCCGTCGGCGCACCCTGGCGCGGCCGGCGCGTCGACACCGTCGGCCTGCGGCGTGCCCTCATTCCGTCGGTCATTTCCGAGGCTGTCATCTGGTCGGTGGTGCCGCACGTTTCCTACGAGCTGCTGCTGCCGCTGGTGTTCGTCGGCGGCCTGCTGACTCTGCCGATCTTCAGCGTTGTCCGCCAGTCCCTCGGCGTCCTGGCCACGGGGGAGCAGCGGCGGACGGCCTTCGCCCTGGACGCGATCTCCACCGAACTGGTCTTTATGATCGGCCCGGCGGCGGGAGCCCTCGTCGCGACCGCCGGACTCTCGGTCCTGGGGCTGACCGTCATCGGCATCGCCACCTCGGTGTCCGGGCTTTTCCTGATGTGGTTCAACCCGCCGACCCGCAGCACGGAGCCTGGCCTTGCGTCCGACGCCGAGTCCGACACCGAGTTCGAGGCCAGCCAGCAGGAAGCCGCCGAGGCTGCCGTCGTCGCCGCTGCCCCGGCCCACCTGCAGGAGGCCGCCGCCGAGTTCGCCCCGCTGGCCGCCGCCGGGGACAGACGCCACGAGCGGGCCGGGCTGCGGCACAAGGTCATCCACAACTTCGCCTGGTTCACGGCCGCCGTGGCCGCCGTCTTTGCCGTCGCCGCCGGGGCCGGCATGGTCCTTAGCGGCACCGACGTCGGGATCGTTGCCGCCCTCGAAACCGGCGGCCACCAGGCCGAGATCGGACTGGTCTTCCTCTTCTGGTGCGGGGCCTCGGTGGTCGGCGGCGTGATCTACGGCGCCATGCACCGGCCTATCTCGCCGATCCTGCTGCTGCTGGGGATGTCCGCTCTGACCATTCCGATGGCCTTCGCCCAGGACACCTGGACCCTCAGCCTGCTCTCGCTCCTGCCGGGACTGCTGTGCGCCCCGGTGCTGTCGGCCGCCTCGGAGAAGGTCGCCGAACTTGTCGACGAGCGCCGCCGCGGCGAGGCGATGGGCTGGTACGGCTCTGCCCTCACCGGCGGCGTCGCGCTCGGCGCGCCCCTCGCCGGAGTGTTCATCGATGGCGTCGGTCCCTCGGCCGGATTCGTGGCCGTGGGGGTGGGCGGCGTCGCGCTGTGCCTGCTGGGGCTCGTGCTGCAGCACCACCGCCGGCGGCGCCTCGCCGCAGCCTGACGCACCAGCACCCGCACCAGCACCGAAAAAAAGACGCTATGCCGCGTGGCGCCCGCACTGCAGGGGCGTTAACGACGACGGCGGGTGGACCGATGTGGTCCGCCCGCCGCCGCGTTGCTGCTGGAAATAGTTCGTGCTTAGTTGACCGGGCCGGTGTACTTCTCGCCCGGGCCCTTGCCCGGTGCGTCCGGAATACTGGATTCCTCGCGGAACGCCAGCTGCAGGGACCGCAGCCCGTCGCGCAACGGTCCGGCGTGCTGGGAGCCGATTTCGGGAGCGGCTGCGGTGACCAGGCCGGCCAGGGCCGTGATCAGCTTGCGGGCCTCGTCCAGGTCCTTGAGCTCTTCGGCGTTCTCATCGGCGGCCAGGCCGAGCTTCACGGCGGCGGCGCTCATAAGGTGCACGGCGGCGGTGGTGATGACCTCGATCGCGGGCACCTCGGAGATGTCACGGATCTGCTGCGAGACGTCGCCCTCGGCGCTGGCGGGCTGGTAAACGTGTGAATTACTGTCTGAAGTGCTCATGCTGGTAAGCTTGTCACAGACCGACTGATTGTCGTTATTTCGCTGCAGTATCGCTTTCCTTTAGTATCACTGTCCTTCAGTAATGCTGCAGCGGTATGACAGCCGGAACCCGTCCGCAACCAACATGCCCGTCATGCAGGTGCGCCGGACGGCATTTGTTCTGTAGAATCGACTTTCAGTTTGCAAGCGGAGTTCTCTCCCACCCGCGTCAACCGCTCTCCTTCGGGAAGCTTCGCAAGAAGTAAGGTTGCCGGGTACCTGGTCGGGCATTTTTCCCGGGCGTCAGCCCTGGCAGAATGCATGCCGCCTCATACGAGGCAGGCAGTTCCGATCTTCGAGGCCTTCGATTGCTCCGGCAATTGGGGGCCTTCTCTTTTTGCCGGTGGAATACCCCTCACGAACACAGGAGCTTTAACATTAGCGAGCCAAGAATCAATGAGCGTATCCGCGTCCCCGAGGTGCGGCTGGTCGGCCCTGCAGGCGAGCAAGTAGGCGTTGTCCGTATTGAGGATGCCCTGCGTTTGGCTGCCGAGTCCGATCTTGATCTCGTTGAAGTTGCACCGCAGGCCAAGCCTCCGGTGTGCAAGCTGATGGACTTCGGCAAGTACAAGTACGAGGCCGCAGTCAAGGCGCGCGAAGCCCGGAAGAACCAGACCAACACGGTCCTGAAGGAAATCCGCTTCCGCCTGAAGATCGACACCCACGACTACGAGACGAAGCGCGGACACGCGCTCCGCTTCCTCGGCGCCGGTGACAAGGTCAAGGCCATGATCCAGTTCCGCGGCCGTGAGCAGCAGCGTCCCGAGATGGGCATCCGCCTGCTCCAGCGCTTTGCCGACGACGTCGCCGAAGTCGGCGTCGTGGAGTCCAGCCCGCGGATCGATGGCCGCAACATGGTCATGGTGGTCGGTCCCCTGAAGAACAAGGCTGAAGCCAAGGCGGAGGCCCGCCGTGCAACGCAGCGTGCGGACGCCAAGGCCGAGAATGAAGCCAAGGCTTCCGGTGGCGGCCGCGTTGACACGTCCGGCGGCGATGCCCCCCTGACGCAGTCGCTCGCCGATCTGCTTCCGGAGGGCTACCAGGTCCGGACTGAGGCACCCGAGGCCGAGGTAACCGAGACGGAGACGCCCGTAGCGGAAGCTCCCGCTGCGGAGGCCGTTGCCGAGGCCCCGGCCGAAAAGGTCGAGGGCGACAAGACTGAAGCCGCGGAGGCCCCGGCCGCCGAGGCCAAGGTCGAGGAAGCCCCGGCGGAGAATGCTCCCGTCCAGGAAGCGCCGAAGCAGGAGGCCCCCAAGGCCGCCCCGAAGCGCGAGGCACCGAAGACTGAGGCCCCGAAGACTGAGGCCCCGAAAGCCGCCGCAAGGCCGGCAGTAGCCAAGGCGCCCGCAGCGCCTAAGGCCGCCGCCAAGGCGCCGGAAGCCGCCAAGGTTCCCGAGGCTGAAAAGGCCGCTCCGGCGGCAGCACCGAAGCCGGTTGCTGCACCGAAGCCGGTCCCGCGCCCCGCGGCGCCGAAGCCTGCTGCACGGCCGGCTGCCCCGAAGGCCGCCGCCAAGCCGGGCACCAAGAAGACCAACTAGTCCAGGGCTGCCGGACAGCAATGTCCGGCAGCAAGCAACCAGCACGCCGCCCGCAGGGGCGGCTGCACGAAAGACTGCAGGCCTTGTCTGCGGATACGTAAGGAGATCGGTTCCCATGCCGAAGATGAAGACCCACAGTGGTGCTAAGAAGCGCTTCAAGCTGACCGGCAGCGGCAAGCTGCGCCGCCAGCAGGCCAACCGCCGCCACTACCTCGAGCACAAGTCCTCCAGGCTGACCCGCCGCCTCGCCGGCGACAAGATCGTCTTCAAGGGTGACGCCAAGGTCATCCGGAAGATGCTCGGCATCTAAGTTCCAAGTTCTCTGACTGTTTGCCACCTGGCAGCAGTCAACTACCAAAAAGGCTTCTCAGGCCAGCCGGTTGTTCCGGCAGTAGACGCTTGGGATCAGAATTCTGAAGGAGTACGCACGTGGCACGTGTGAAGAGGGCGGTCAACGCCCACAAGAAGCGCCGGGTTATCCTTGAGCGCGCAAAGGGCTACCGTGGACAGCGTTCACGCCTGTACCGCAAGGCCAAAGAGCAGCTGCTGCACTCGTTTGTGTACAGCTACGGCGACCGCAAGAAGAAGAAGGGCGACTTCCGTCGCCTGTGGATCCAGCGCATCAACGCTGCCTCCCGCGCCAACGGCCTGACCTACAACCGTCTGATCCAGGGCCTCAAGGCCGCTGAGGTCGAGGTTGACCGCCGTATGCTGGCCGAGCTGGCCGTCTCTGACGCCAACGCCTTCGCCGCGCTGGTCAAGATCGCCAAAGACTCGCTGCCCGCCGACACGTCCGCTCCGGCCGTTCAGGCTGAGGCTGCACCGGCCGTCAAGAAGCCGGCTGCCAAGAAGGCTCCCGCCAAGAAGCCGGCCGCCAAGAAGCCTGCCGCTGACAAGGCTGCCGAGTAGTACCTGAGGCAGTTCACGGACTGCGTCGTTCAAGAACCGGCTGGAAAAGCTACTAAGGTTCTTGTATGAACGAAACCGGGCGCCCGCAAGACTTTCCACTTTCCAATCCCCGAGCTGATCGGGTGAGGAAGGTGGCACAGCTTGCCGGGCGCCCGGCCCGTTTAAAGCGTCGCGAGTTCCTGGCGGAGGGCCCGCAGGCGGTCCGGGAAGCCCTTGTCCTGCACCAGAAGAGGCTTGCCGCCGGGGAGCCGGGCATCGTCTATGAGGTCTACGCGAGCGAGACCTGCCTGGACCGGCACCCGGATCTGGAGACACTCGCGGAGGGCACCACCGCTTACCTCGCCACCGACGAAGTGCTAGCCGCGATGGCGGACACCGTCAACCCGCAAGGCATTCTCGCGGTCTGCGGCTTCCTGGACGTGAGCCTGGAGCAGGTGCTCGACGCCGGACCGCGGCTGATCGCCGTGCTCTGCCAGGTCCGGGACCCCGGCAACGCCGGCACCGTGCTGCGGGCAGCGGACGCAGCCGGCGCGGACGCCGTCGTCCTGACCGCGTCCAGCGTGGACATCTACAACCCCAAGGCAGTACGGTCGACGGCCGGATCCCTTTTCCACCTGCCCGTGGTGCTTGGCGCCGAAATCGAGGAACTGGTGGCCCGTTGCAAGGAACGCGGCATCGGAGTGCTGGCCGCCGACGGCCAGGGCCACCTCGACCTGGACCAGCTGCAGGACCAGAATGCCGCCCGCCGGCTCGGCGCACCGCCCCGGGAGTCCGAGTACGCGCTGGAGAAGCCGACGGCATGGCTCTTCGGCAATGAGGCGCAGGGACTCGCCGAGGAAGAACTTGCCCTGGCGGACCACCGGGTGGCCGTGCCCGTGTACGGGGCAGCCGAAAGCCTGAACCTTGGCACCGCGGCGACGGTCTGCCTCTACGCCAGCGCCCGCGCACAGCAGGACGGCGCGACAAACCCGCCCGGCTGAGCTCCCTGCAGCTTTCCTTCCTCCGGCCGGCAGGAGGGACACCGGCAGGAGGCAAAAAAGTACGGCGGGGGTCCACCGAAAGGTGGGCCCCCGCCGTCGTACCTGTGCAGTTAACTGGTCTTGTTGCGTCCTGTGATGGCGCCATAGACGAGGGCGACCACCAGGCCGCCGACAATGGCCAGGAGCCAGGAACCGAGATTCCAGAATTCCATCCTGCCGCCGCCGAACAGAAGGTCGCCGATCCAGCCGCCAACAATTGCGCCGACAACACCGAGCACGAGGCTGGTGACCCAGCCGCCGCCGACCCTGCCAGGCATAACTGCTTTGACGATTGCACCTACTATGAGTCCGAGAATGATCCAGCCAAGAAAGCCCATTACTCCTCCTACATATTCGTCGGCATCCAAATGGTGGATCCCGATTATGGCTTCAAGCTAACATAGGCCAGTTTGCTTGTCAGCAGGATCACACCCAATCGTTATCTGCCCGGTGACCAGCGGTGCTGCGGGCCAACCAGGCAGCCTCCCCGTGCCGGGTAAGGGTGCTCCGGCCGAAGCGATCCACTCGCTCGCTGACTCCGGCAACCAGATCCTGCTGCCATCATCGCCGAGTCCTTTGTATGACGCTCGGCAACGGCAACGGCAACGGCATCTGGGATGCCCTGGGGACCGCCATGATCGGCATCCTGCTTGTGGCCATCGCCGCCGTGCTGGCCGTGGAGACGAAGTCGCTGCTGCCCGGCGAATCCGCGCCACCACGGTTGTCAGGGGCCGCTGGGCGGTAGCCGCAGTGCGGGCTACCGGACCAGCGGCCTCTTGCGTTCCACCAGTCCGCTGATGAGGGCGACGCCGAGGCCCAGGACCGCCAGCACGGCCCCGACCAGGGCAGGTGCGACATAGCCCCACCCCCAGGCGATGACGAGGCCGCCGAGGAAGGCGCCCAAAGCGTTGGCGACGTTGAGGGCCGCATGGTTGAGCGAGGAGGCCAGCGACGGGGCATCCGGGGAAGCATCCAGCAGCCGGGTCTGCAGCGCCGGGACCAGCAGTGCCCCGGCGGCGCCGACGACGAAGACCATCACGTAGGCGGACCACGGCCAGTGCACGGCCACGGCGTAGACTACGAGCGCCACGGCAATGCCCGGCAGCACCCAGTAGATCGTTCCCATTACGGACTTGTCCGCGATCCGGCCGCCGACGATGTTGCCGGCCACCATGCCCAGCCCGTAGAGCGCGACGACCAGCGGGAGCCAGGCCGCGGGAATGCCGGCAACGGAGGTCATGGTGTGGGCGATGTAGGTATAAGTGGCGAAGAACCCGCCGAAACCGACGATGCCGATCAGGATCGCCAGCCAGACCTGGAGCCGCTTGAGCGCACCCAGTTCGCGCCGGAAACTCGCATCGGCGTGCGGCTTCTGGAACGGCAGGAACTTCCAGAGCATCACCAGGGTGATGATGCCGATGACGCCCACCAGCAGGAACAGCAGCCGCCAGCCATAGGCCTGGCCCAGCCAGGTGCCAAAGGGGACGCCAATGACGTTGGAGACTGTCAGGCCGGCCATCACCATCGAAATGGCCCAGCCCCGCCTGGTAGGAGCGACCAGTGACGCCGCGATCACGGCCGCGACGCCGAAGAAGGCTCCGTGGGGCAGCCCGGCGGCGAAGCGCGACACCAGCATGGTGCCGTAGTCGGGTGCGATGAAGGACGTCAGGTTCGCGATGCTGAAGAACATCATGAGTCCCAGGGCCAGATACTTGCGCGGCATCCTGGCACCAACGGCGGCCAGCAGCGGTGCCCCGATCACCACACCAAGGGCATAGGCCGAGATCAGGTGGCCCGCCTCCGGGGTGCTGATGTTGAGCCCCTGCTCCACCTCCTTGAGCAGGCCCATCATGGTGAACTCCGTGGTGCCGATACCGAATCCGCCCATGGCAAGGGAAACGATGGCAAGGGCAACATGGCGGGTGCCGGTTTTGGGTGTCGCCGGGGCGTGGGTGGTGGTAGTCATTCGTCTGCTTTTCGGTGACGTCCCCGGCTGGAGCCAGGAGAATGCGGCAAAATAAATCTGATGTGTGAGCTGAAGTGTGTAACGGGGCAGGCACGCTCGGTATTCCGGGTACACGTCGAGGGCCGCCCCTCCATTCTCCCCTAAGCGGGCGCCGCCTCTAGACTTGTGGGCGTGACTGGACTCATCAGCGTCGTCGGCGGCGCCGTACTGGACTCCCTGGCCGACCCCGGACGGCTGCTCGTGGCGCGGCGCACGGCGCCCCCACACTTCGCCGGGATGTGGGAGTTCCCCGGCGGCAAGGTCGAGTCCGGCGAGACGGGCGAGCAGGCCCTGCACCGTGAGCTCCTTGAAGAGCTGGGCGTGAGCATCCGGCTCGGCGCCGAACTGGACAGCGGATCCGCCGACGGCTGGCCGCTCAACGAGCGCGCGGCGATGCGGGTGTGGTTCGCGGAACTGCTCGACGGCGTTCCCCGCCCCCTCCAGGACCACGATGAGCTCCGCTGGGTCAACCTCCGGAACCGCGATGAGGTGCTGGGCCTGCCGTGGATCCCGGCTGACCTGCCGATCGTCGAGGCGTTGCTGGACAGGCTGCCGATAGCGGATTCCCCGGCCGTTTCCGCGAACTGAGCTGAGCTCGCGGGCCGCCGGGCCCCACCTCTCGCCAAAGCGTGAAGCATGTGACTACGCTGAAGCGAATCGAGAGGAGCAACCCGTGCAGGTTGGTGTCAGACGGGAGCAACGTGCAGGGGAGCGCCGCGTTGCCGCCACGCCGGAAACGGTGCAACAACTCAAGGCCCTCGGCCTGGACGTGGCGGTGGAGAGCAATGCGGGCGCCGAGGCAGGGTACGCGGACGCCGCATTCGCCGCGGCGGGAGCCTCGATCGTTCCGGAGCTGACCGCCGAAACACTGGATGTCCTGCTGCACGTCCGGCCGCTCGAGCCGGAGACCGCCGGGCGGCTCCGGCCCGGCACCATCACCATCGGCTTCGCCTCCCCGGGATCGGAACTGCCCGGGGTGGGCGCCCTCGCTTCCGCGGGTGTCACCTCGTTCGCGCTGGAGCTGGTGCCGCGCATCTCCCGGGCCCAGTCCATGGACGCGCTCAGTTCCCAATCCCTGGTCTCCGGCTACCGCGCCGTCCTGGAGGCGGCCCTGCGCTACCCGAGGTTCTTCCCGCTGTACATGACGGCCGCCGGAACGATCCCGCCGGCACGGGTGCTCATCCTGGGTGCCGGCGTCGCCGGGCTGCAGGCGATCGGCACCGCAAAACGCCTGGGGGCGCGGGTCTCTGCCAACGACATCCGGGCGGCCTCCGCCGACGAGGTCGCCTCGATGGGCGGCACGTTCATCCATCTGGAGCTCGACACCCGAACTGCGGACACGTCCGCTGAAGGCAGCGGCGGCTACGCCCGTGAACTTGGCGAGGACCGGGCCACACGCCAGCGCGCCCTGCTGGCCCCGCATGTCGCGGCAGCGGATGTCCTCATCACCACGGCGGCCATCCCCGGCAGGGCGGCTCCCTTGCTGGTGACGACGGCGATGGTGACCGGCATGCGGGCCGGCTCGGTCGTCGTCGACCTGGCCGCGGAATCCGGCGGAAACGTCGAGGGAGTCATCGCGGGCCGGGATCTCCAGGTCCCGGTGGACGGCGGATCCGTGACCCTGGTGGGGCTCCAGGACGCCGCCTCCGCGATGCCCTCCGATGCTTCCCGGCTGTTCGCCAAGAACGTCGCGAACCTGTTGGCCCTCATGACCGCCGGGGGCAAGGTTGTCCCGGACTTCGACGACGAGGTTGTCGCCGGCGCCTGCCTGACCCACGGCGGCTCCGTGCGGCACGCCGCAACCGCCGAAGCACTGGAGGCCCTCAAATGATGGATCCGATCACGCTGTTGACCGTGGTGGTGCTCGCCGTGTTCGTAGGATTCGAAGTCGTCTCCAAGGTCACCAGCAAGCTGCACACTCCGCTGATGTCCGGCGCCAACGCCATTCACGGCATCATCCTGGTGGGCGCCATCATCGTGGCCGGGCAGGCCAGCGACCCGTGGCTGCTGTCGATCGCCCTCCTCGCCGTGGTGCTGGCGACCGCCAACCTGGTCGGCGGATTCGTCGTGACGGACCGGATGCTGGAGATGTTCGGAAGCCGGAAGCCGGCCCGGCCCCGTGCCGGCAAGGGTGGGGAGGGCAGATGAGCGTCCTCGGCCCCGGATGGACTGCGCTGTTGTACCTGGCGGCCGCCGTCTGCTTCATCCTCGCGCTGAAGGGCCTGAGCTCCCCCCGGACCGCCCGGCGGGGCAACGCCATCGGAGCGGCCGGTGCCCTCGTGGCCGTGGTGACGGTGTTCCTCTCCGCGAAGCTGGACAACATCCCGCTGATCATCGCCGCGATCGCCGTCGGTTCCGCCGTGGCCGTCCCGGTGGCCCGGCGCGTGCAGATGACCCAGATGCCGCAGCTGGTCGCGCTGTTCAACGGGGTCGGCGGCGGCGCCGCAGCGCTGGTGGCAGTGCTGGAACTCGGCCAGAGCGAGAACCCCTGGGTGCGGCTGGCCGTGGTGTTCACCATGCTGGTCGGCGCGGTGTCTTTTGCCGGCTCGGCCGTGACGGTCGGCAAGCTGCAGGAGCTGATCAGCACCCGCCCCCTGCTTTTCCCCGGGATGCCGGTGCTGATGGGCGCCGTGGTGCTGGGCGCCATCGCCGCCGGAGGACTCGTGGTGGCCACGGGGTCGGTCGGATGGGCCGTGACGCTGTTGGTGCTGGGCCTCGTGGCAGGGCTCCTGCTGGTGCTGCCCGTCGGCGGGGCCGACGTGCCGATCGTGATCTCCCTGCTCAACGCGTTCACCGGCCTCGCGGTCGCGGCGTCCGGCATTGTGCTGGGAAATGTGCTCCTGCTGGTCGCCGGCACCCTCGTCGGGGCCAGCGGTACCATCCTGACCAAGGTGATGGCGTCCGCCATGGGCCGCGGCGTTACGGGCATCATGTTCGGTGCCTTCCGGGGCGGCTCGACGGCGGGATCCACCGCGCAGAGCGACCGGCCGGTCCGCTCCTCCTCTCCCGAGGACGTCGCCGTCCAGCTCGGCTATGCGCAGCGGGTGGTGATCGTCCCCGGCTACGGTCTCGCCGTGGCCCAGGGCCAGCACACGATCGCCGAGCTCGCCACGGCCCTGGCGGCCCGCGGCGTCGAGGTGGTCTTTGCCATCCACCCGGTGGCCGGCCGGATGCCGGGCCACATGAACGTCCTCCTCGCGGAAGCCAACGTTCCCTATGAGGCGCTGAAGGAGCTCGAGGAAGCCAACCCGGAGTTCCCCAACACCGACGTGGCGCTCGTCGTCGGCGCCAACGACGTGGTCAATCCTGCCGCCAAGTCCACGCCCGGAGCCCCGATCTACGGGATGCCGATCCTTGAGGTGGCCCAGGCCGGCCAGGTGGTCTTCCTCAAGCGCTCCATGCGCCCGGGCTTCGCCGGGATCGAGAACGAGCTGCTGTTTGATCCCAAGACCACCCTCCTGTTCGGTGACGCCAAGGATTCGCTCACCCGGGTCCTGGGCGCCGTGAAGGCCCTCTAGGCGGCCCGCTAGAACAGGGTGGGCTGCGCGGCCGCGGTTGCGGGCCCCGTGCCGGGGAGGGGCCCGGCCGCTTCGGGGATACTGCCGGCCGGGTACTGCGCTTCCTCGTCCCGGGGGTCATTGCTGCCGGGATCGTCCTTGAGGTCGCGGTGGCTGAAGCCCTGCGAGCCGGAGAAGCCGTGGACGGCCTTGAAGTGTCGGATGCGTCCGGACAGCCAGGCCCGGTACTCCTTGGAAGCGTAGGAGCCGGTGCCGTACAGCCGCCGGTACTTGCCGGCGAGCTGGGGATGTTCCCTGGCGATCCACTGCATGAACCATTCCCGGGTTCCGGGTTTGAGGTAGAGGGCGCCCGCGGTGACGCCGGTGGCACCCGCCGCCGCCAGGGAGCCGAACAGCGAATCCAGGGCCTCGTCACTGTCCGAGAGCCACGGCAGGATGGGCATGGCCATCACTCCGCACGGCAGCCCCGCCTCCCGGAGCCGGGTGACCAGCTTGAGGCGTGCACGGGGGCCGGGTGTGCCGGGCTCCACGGCTTCGGAGAGGTGCTCGTCCGTCATCGCCAGCGAGATACCCACACCGACGGGCACCTGGGCGGCGGCGTGCTTCAGGAGCGGGATGTCCCGGGCCAGCAGAGTGCCCTTGGTCAGGATCGACAGGGGAGTGCCGGAATCGGCCAGCGCCCCGATGATGCCCGGCATGAGCTGATAACGGCCCTCGGCCCGCTGGTAGGGATCAGTGTTGGTGCCGAGGGCCACATGCTGACGCCCCCAGGAGGGCTTGGCCAGTTCCCGGCGCAGGACCTCGGCGGCGTTGATCTTCACCACCACCTGGCTGTCAAAGTCCAGGCCGGCGTCGAAGTCGAGGTAGGTGTGGCTCTTCCGGGCGAAACAGTAGACGCAGGCATGGCTGCAGCCGCGGTAAGGGTTGATGGTCCACTCGAACGGCATCCGCGAACCGGCGGCCACTTTGTTGAGCACCGATTTGGCGGTGACCTCATGGAAAGTGACGCCGACAAACTCGGGGGTGGTGACGGAACGCACCAGCCCGATCAGGGGCAGCAGGGCATCGGTGGCCGGGGACGGGCTGCGCCCGCTCGGGCCTCCGGGTGCCCCGTCACTCGGGGGCCGGGTTCTTGCGGTGCGGGTTCCCGGGGCCTTGTCGTCGGGCGCGGGTTTGAGTGCTTGTGCGTCCCATCTCATGGCTCCATTCGAATGTATGTTCGAGTTTAAGTCAAGGACCCGCGCCGACCTCTCAAGAGCGGTGACCGGCCGGGATCAGCCGCTCGGTCATGTCCCATGTGCCATGCCGAAGCTACTCCGCAAACTACCGGTAACATCCCGCCGGACTGGTTATGCCCTCGGGCATACCCTCGGGCATACCCTCAGGCATGTCCCCGGCTTGCCCTTCCGCCGCCTTGTTAGGCTGGGGCGATGATTCTCCTGACAGGTTTCGAGCCCTTCGGCGGCGAAAGCACCAACCCGTCATGGTCGGCAGCGCGGGAGGCCGCGGCCAGGCTGCAGGCCGAGGGGCTCGATGCGCAGGCCGTGGAGCTGCCCTGCGTCTTTGGGGACGCGGTCCGCGTGCTGGAAGCCGCGCTTGAGCAGCACCGCCCGGACCTGGTGGTCTGCGCGGGCCAGGCCGGCGGACGGTCCAGGGTCTCGCTGGAACGGATCGCGATCAACTGCGACGACGCGCGGATCCCGGACAATGCCGGCAACGCCCCCGTGGACCAGCCGGTGGTCACCGGGGGACCGGCCGCGTACTTCAGCACCCTTCCGGTCAAGGCGGCGCTCGCGGCCCTCCTGGCGGCCGGGATCCCCGCCGAAGTATCCCAGACCGCGGGCACTTACGTCTGCAACCACCTCTTCTACGGGCTGATGCACGCCCTGCGGCTTCGGCCCGGAACCCGCGGCGGCTTTGTCCACGTTCCCAACGAGCCGGCCCAACTGCCGCCCGGGAGCACGGATCCGGCGCTGCCGCTGGAACAGCTGGCGGAGGCGCTCGCCGTCGTCGTCCGCAGCACCCTGGCGACGACAACAGACCTCAGGATCGCCGCCGGCGCCACGCACTAGCCGGGTCCGGACCCTGACTGTCCCGGACCCTGCCTGTCACTCGGCGCCTCAGCCGAGCAGTTCCCAGACGACGTTGACGGTGGCGCTGACGCTGGATTCGCCTGCCTCCACGGTGAGCGACTCCACCGCGGCAGCCCGCTGCATTTTCGCCACCGGGATCGGCACCGGGTAACCGGTTTGTTGCGTGAGCGACACCACCTTGCCCAGCGAGGCCCCGGCGAGGGACGCGAAGTGCCCGGCCGTGGTGAGGGCATCCTGCCAGGCAGCTTCGCGGGCCCGGGCGGTGACGGCCGCTGGATCAGCGAAGCCGAGCTCCAGCCCGTTGAGCCGGACATCGTTGCCGCCGGCCGCGACCGCGGCGGCAATGACGTCTGACGACGCTCCCAGCTCCCTGATCCGGACACCCAGCACGCTGGACGCCAGGTAGCCCGAGACGACCTGCCCCCGGCCCTCCTGCCAGTTCACCTCGGCCCGGACGTTGAGACCCGACGTCGTGATGTCCGGGTCCGCCACGCCATAGCCGCGGAGTGCCGCCGTGATGGCCGCGGAAACCCGGCCGGCCTCGGCGTACGCCGCGCCGACGTCCTCCCTGCGGCACTCGACGCCGATAGAGAGTGTCAGCAGGTCCGGTCCGGCTTCCGCGTTGCCGGATCCGGTGACGGAGATCGTCCTCGGGCTGTCGCTCATGTCATGCCTCGTTCCGTTCGCGGGCGGGCGTTTCCGTCCTGCCGGGGTGCTTGAAACCCCTGTGGGTGGATCCCCTGGTGGTGGATCCGGTGTGGTTGTCGCCGGTGTTCAGCTCCGGGTAGCCGCCGGCCTGCAGCCCGGCGTGCCGCTCAAAGACGTTGCGCGTGCCGGGGTTGCCCGTCCGGGCCAGGGACCAGCCTGCGGCGAGGAAATACAGCGGCAGGAACGGGAGGCCCAGGCACCAGGCGTACTGGGTGCAGTGGCGCTCCTCGTGCCCCAGCAGCACCGGGTTGGCCAGGACCACCGCGGGCCCGGCCCGGAAGATCACCACATTGCCGACCGTGAAGGCGCGGGCGAAAGGCAACCGCCAGCGGTACCCGGTGGCAACCAGCAGTCCCCGCGGACCGCGGCGGACGGGCGCGCGGGCACACCCGGCCAGCAGCAACCCCAGGGGAGTTGTTGCATTCAGTACATTGGCCAGCTGCCGCAGCCGTTGTCCCGGCGTCATGAGGCCATGCTAGCCGGGGTCCCGCCGGCGGCATACGAAGAACGAGGGAGGGACAGGGTGGACGGAAGGGGCCGAGGGGAGGGGTGTGCGGCGGAGCGGAAACCCCGGGGGAGAGGGAGCGCAGTCACGTTCGGGCACCTGAGCCCCTTCAACTAGACTGGAGGGGAGTGCCCGCCGGAGCGATTTTGGCGAGCCCTGCCCTTTGTCAACGCACCGGTCCCTGCACCTGAAAAGGTCCTGCGCGTTGGCATGAACCGACTCGTAGCTAAGAACAGTAGATGACTGAAACTTTGCCGGGCGCCGGCGTCCCGAATCCCCTGGATGAAGCCGCCATCACCGCCGCCGTAGACCAGGCCGTTGCCGCCATTGCCGCCGCCGCCACGCTCGATGAACTCAAGGCCGTGCGCCTCGCGCATACCGGTGAGAAGTCCGCGCTGAGCCTCGCCAACCGCGAAATCGGCGGGCTGCCAAAGGACCAGAAGGCCGCCGCCGGCAAGCTGATGGGATCCTCCCGCGGACGCGTCAACAAGGCGCTCGCGGACCGCACGGCCGTACTCGAAGCCGAGAACGACGCGCGCATCCTTATCGAGGAGACCGTGGACGTAACGGCCGCTCCGCGCCGCCGTCGTGCCGGTGCACGGCACCCGCTGTCCACCCTGCAGGAGCGCGTTGCGGACATCTTCGTGGGTATGGGCTGGGAGATCGCCGAAGGCCCCGAGGTCGAGTCCGAGTGGTTCAACTTCGACGCGCTGAACTTCAAGCCGGACCACCCCGCCCGCGAAATGCAGGACACCTTCTTCGTGGAGCCGCCCGAGGCCCATCTGCTGATGCGCACCCACACCTCCCCGGTGCAGGTCCGCTCCATGCTGGAACGCGAAGTGCCCATCTACGTGCTGTGCCCCGGCAAGGTCTTCCGCACCGATGAGCTCGATGCCACCCACACCCCGGTGTTCCACCAGTTCGAGGGCCTGGCCATCGACAAGAAGCTCAGCATGGCGGACCTCCGCGGCACCCTGGAGCACTTCGCGCGCCAAATGTTCGGCGACGAGGCCCAGATCCGGCTGCGCCCCAACTACTTTCCGTTCACCGAGCCCTCCGCCGAGCTGGACATCTGGCACCCGGGCGCCAAGGGCGGTCCCAGCTGGATCGAATGGGGCGGCTGCGGCATGGTCAACCCCAATGTGCTCCGCGCCGCGGGCATCGATCCGGACATCTATTCAGGTTTTGCCTTCGGCATGGGCATCGAGCGGACCCTCATGTTCCGCAACGAGGTCGGCGATATGCGCGACATGATCGAAGGCGACGTACGTTTCAGCGAGCACTTCGGGATGGAGATCTAACAGTGCGTATCCCACTTTCCTGGCTGCGTGAATTTGCGCAGGTACCGGCCGGAGCGACGGCCGAAGACGTGATGGCGGACCTGGTCAAGGTCGGCTTTGAAGAAGAAGCGGTCCACCGGCCGACGGACACCCTCCAGGGCCCCATCGTGGTGGGCCAGGTCCTGAGCATCGTCAAGGAACCCCAGACGAACGGCAAAACCATCAACTGGTGCCAGGTCCGGGTGGTCCCCGAAGGACAGCAGCAGTCCCTCACCGGCGAGGGCATCGACCCCTCCGGTGTCCAGGGCATCATCTGCGGCGCCCACAACTTCGTGGAAGGCGACAAGGTGGTGGTCACCCTCCCCGGTGCCGTGCTGCCCGGCGACTTCCACATCTCCGCGCGGAAGACCTACGGCCGCCTCTCCGCCGGAATGATCGCCTCCGTGCGCGAGCTCGGCATCGGCGAGGACCACGACGGCATCCTGGTGCTGTCCCGGATCGGGCTGGACCCGGAGATCGGCACCGACGCCATGGAGCTGCTGGGTCTCTACGACCAGGCCGCCGAAATCAACGTCACCCCGGACCGCGGCTATGCATTCTCGATCCGCGGTGTGGCCCGTGAGTATGCCCACGCCACCGGCACGTCCTTCACCGACCCGGCGTCAAAGGTGCAGGCTCCGGCGGAACTGGCCGGCGGATATGGCGTCAAACTCAATGACGACGCCCCGATCTACGGCAAGCCCGGCTGTGACCGCTTTGTGGCCCGCACCGTCCGCGGCGTTGACGCCACCAAGCCGACGCCCCCGTGGATGACCTCCCGGCTTCGGCTCGCCGGCATCCGCTCGATCTCGCTGCCCGTGGACATTTCGAACTACGTCATGCTCGAACTCGGCCAGCCCACCCACTGCTACGACCTGGACACGCTGTCCGGCGACATCGTGGTCCGCCGTGCGGTGGCCGGGGAAAAGCTCACCACCCTGGACGCCAAGGTACGCGCGCTCGATGTCGAAGACCTCCTCATCACCGACGGTTCCGGTGCGATCGGTATTGCCGGCGTGATGGGCGGTGCCGCCACCGAGGTGTCCGGCTCCACCACGAACATCCTCGTTGAGGCTGCGCACTTCGACGAAGTGTCCATCGCGCGCTCCCGCCGCCGCCACAAACTCCCGTCCGAGGCCTCGAAGCGCTTCGAACGCGGCGTCGACTGGCAGGTCGCCGGCATCGCCGCCCAGCGGGTCGTGGACCTCCTGGTCGAGCTGGCCGGAGGCACCGCCGTGGCCGAAGGGACCGACGTCGGAACCGCACCGGACGCTGTCACCGTCGGGCTGCCCGCAGCCTTCGCCGCGGAACGGATCGGCATCGACTTCACCGAGGACCAGATCCTCACCTCGCTCGGGGACCTGGGCGCCGTCGTCGTGAAGAACGACGGCGGGTACCTCGTGACCGCCCCGAGCTGGCGCAACGACCTGGAAACCAAGGAAGACCTCTCCGAGGAGATCGCCCGTCTGGTCGGCTACGACCAGATCCCGGCGTCCCTGCCGGTGGCTCCTCCGGGACGCGGGCTGACCCGCGTCCAGCAGCAGCGCCGCCGCCTCGTGCAGTCCCTGGCGGCGTCCGGCCTCACCGAGGTCCTGGCGTACCCGTTCGTCTCCAGGGCCGCCAATGACACCTTCGGCGTGTCCACGGAAGGATCGCCGCGGAAGGCCCTCAAGCTCGCCAACCCGATCAGCGAGGAGCAGGGCTACCTGCGCACCTCGATCCTGCCGGGCCTGATCGAGGTCGCCAAGCGCAACCACTCGCGCGGCTTCCGCGACCTGGCCCTGTTCGAGGCAGGCCTGGTGTTCCTGCCGGGCGACACGCTCGGGACCGCCTCGATCCCGCCGCTTGGCCTCAGGCCGAGCGATGAGGTGCTGGACGGCTTGTACGACGGCGTCCCGGACCAGCCGCTGTATCTCGCCGCCGTGCTCACCGGACACGACTCACCGGCCGCCGCCGGCCACGCGCCGCGTGCGTGGGACTGGGCTGATGCCCTGGACATCGCCCGGATCGCCGGCGACGTGCTCGGCGTCGAGATCGTCATCAGCCAGGGCCAGCACCAGGCCTTCCACCCGGGTCGGACCGCGCAGCTGGCGCTCCGCACCGGGGAGGTCCTGGGCCATGCCGGTGAGCTGCACCCCAAGCTGCTGGCCGCCCACGACATGCCCGCACGATCCGTGGCGCTCGAATTCAACGCGGACGCCCTCTTCGAGGCCGCCGCCGACGTGATCGTCGCCCGGCACATCTCCACCTACCCCGTGGCCACCCAGGACGTCGCCCTGGTGGTGCCCCAGGAGGTACCGGCGGAGGAGGTGCTCGCTGCCCTGCGCGAAGGCGCCGGAGAGCTGCTGGAAGACGTCGCACTCTTCGACGTCTACGCGGGCAAGGGCATCGAGGACGGCAAGAAGTCGCTGGCCTTCAGCCTGCGTTTCCGGGCTGATGACCGGACGCTGACCGCCGACGAGGCATCCGGCGCCCGCGAGGCCGCCGTGGCGGTCGCCCACGAGCGCTTCGGAGCAGTCCAACGCTAGAGTACGGCGGAACACTCGCCGTCGCCGGAATCACCGTCCGGTCCGTTCGTCTTGCCGACGTCGGACCGGACGGTGAGGCCTTCCTCGATCCCGCGGAATGCGCGCGTGCCGCGGGCATCACGGACCCGGCAACCCGGCGTGACTTCGTGGCCGGCCGGATCGCGCTGCGGGAATTCGCCGCCGGGATCCTGGACGTGGGGCCCGGGGACCTAACGGCAGCCTATTCCTGCCCGGACTGCGGAACGGGCCCGGAGCTTGACCACGGCCGGCCCGGCTACCGGTTCGACGGTAGACCCGTCGGCCTCGGCCTGAGCCTTTCGCGCAGCCGCGGCTGGGCCCTGCTGGCCGCCGGCAGCGCCGATGGTCCTGGCGGCGCCGGGGCGACGGTCGGCATCGATCTGGAGCACAGCTCGGGAGTGATGTTCCCCGGGTTCGACGACGTCGCCCTCACCCCAGCGGAACGGCAGCTGCTCGCCGCCCTGGCGCCGGACCGGGCGATCCTCTGGCGGACGGCCGCCTGGTCCCGCAAGGAAGCCCTGCTGAAGGCCCGCGGCACCGGACTGCGCATCGAGCCGGCCTCGGTCGAGGCCTACGCGGAGCCCGGGGAGGGCACCATCCTCGTCGACCTGGACACGGCCGCGCTGGGCCTGCCCGCAGGCTTTGCCGGTGCGCTGGCCGTCCTGCGCCCGGCCTAGCAGCCCAAACCCCCGCCGGGACGGTCAAGGTTCGTTGCGTCCAAACCGGGAGCGCCCTGGCAAACGAGGGCTTTGTCTGCAATGGGGGAAAATTTGCGGAGGAAAGACTCTGCTACACGCAGGCCGATCTACGTTGAGGCCGGTATTCGGGCCCCCATGGAACGGGTATGGAACCCAAGTCAGGACCCGGCACTGCACCCTCTGCAGCAGCCGGGTGCCTAGCGTAGGCTCGGGACACCAGGCCTGAGGGGACAGACGCATGGAACCCGAGCAGCACAGCAGGGCGGCCAACAATCACGCCAGCATCAGTGAACTCGCAGCCACGACACCGGAAGAGCAAAGGCGAATTAAGTTCTCAGCCTTGATCGGTATCGGCGTCGCCATGTTCATCATGGTCCCGGCCGTATACCGGCTTGCCACAGAGCCGCCGCGCTGGGCAGACGCCATATTCGCCAGCCTCGGAGTGGGGCTGATCATCTTTCACGCCGCCCGGGTCATCCTCCAGCACAGGAGGTAACAGGGTGGCCTCCGGCAGGCTTAGGACAGCTAAGTGCCGGCATCAGGGTCCGAGTGTATGTCCGCAAGGTCCGTTCTTGTCAGTGCCGGGAGAGATGCTTGGGGTGTGGATAGCAGGGCAGAGTGGAGCATTGAATGCCGGGAGGCGGTGGAATCCGCCGCGGCGTCCGCTGCTGCACTTGGTGCCCTCACCGGTTCCGGGGAGGACCACGCTGATTCACCCGACACCGATCCGCTGGGAGTCGCTGGCCCGCTGCCCGGCGCTGATCCGTTGCGGGATCTGGCGGATGCGTGCCTGGACGGGCTCGGGGAGTTGGCCCGGAGGGACGCCCGGAGCGCGGCGTTGAAGGTCAGGTTCACCGCGGATTACGCGGAGGCAACCCGGGCCCGCGCGCCGCTGGCGGCGTCCCCGCACGACCGCGCCGTTCAGGAGATGGCCCTGGTCGCGGAGGTCGCGTGTGTCCTGACCATCAGCGAAAACGCCGCCGGCGCCTTCTTGTCCGAATGCCAGGCCCTGACGACGTCGCTCCCGCTGACCCTGGGAGCTTTGCAGGCCGGGACGATCTCCTGGGCCCATGCCCGGATCATGGTCGACGAAACCAGCAACCTGGATCCGGCCGGGGCGGCTGCATTGGAGGCGCATTTCCTGGACCCGGACGCGCCCAGCCCGGCCCGGGGGTGCCCGGCCGGTGAGCTCGTGCCGGGACGGTTCCGCGCCAAGGCACGTGCCTGGCGGGAACGCCACCACCCGGTCAGCATCGAAGAACGCCACACCAGGTGTGCTGCGGACCGGCGGGTCGAGTACGTCCCGGACCGGGACGGGATGGCCTGGCTCTCCGCGTATCTCCCGGCCGATACCGCCGCGGGGATCTGGGAACGGACCACCGCCGCGGCCCGCGCGCTGCAGGGCCCGGAGGAGCCCCGGACCCTGACCCAGCTCCGCGCCGACATCGCCGCCACCTTGCTCCTCACCGCCGGCACCGATGACAACGGCGGGTGCGGGGGTGTGCCGGTCCCTCGGTCGCAGGTCCTGGTCACCGTCCCGGTCCTGTCCCTCCTCGGCGCCGGGGAGGAACCGGCGACCCTCGACGGGTACGGGCCGATTCCGCCGTCCATGGCCCGGGCCCTGATCGCCGACGGTGCGGGTTCCTTCTACCGGGTTCTGACGGATCCGCGGGACGGGGCGCCGCTGGAAATCGGCCGGACCAGCTACCGGCTCACGAAGGCTATGCGCCACTGGGTCCGGCTCCGCGACGGCAGATGCCCCTTCCCCGGCTGCAACAACCCGTCTCTGGACAACGAGGCCGACCATCTCCTGGCCTGGGCCGACGGCGGCACCACCGGGATCAACAATCTCGGACAGCCGTGCCGCAAGCACCACCGCCTCAAGCACGGCTCCGGCTGGACACCGTCCGGGGCCAGTAAAGACAAACCGCCGGGCTGGACCTCACCGACAGGACGGCACTACCCCAGCGAACAGCAGGACTGGGAACCACCCGACTGGCCGGCGCCTCCCGGTGGACACTACCCGGAATCATTCCTGATCCAATGCGTGAACGATACGCTGCACGCCGATTCAGGATGGTAGTCCCACCTGGTCGCCCTAGCCGCTGAGCGGCAGCGGCGGCAGGGACTCCTGGTACAGCCACGGGTGAAGCAGCGACTCGGTGTCGAGGCCGGTCGCGTGGTCCGCGGTGAGGATGAACTGCGGCGTCGAAACGGAGCCGTGACGGTTCTGGCTTGCCCATTCATGCAGCAGGGAGAAGAAGGCCAGGTCGCCGCAGCGCAGGCGCAGGGCGTGCAGCGCCAGGGCGCCGCGCTTGTACACCCGGTCATCGAACATCAGCTCCGGACCGGGGTCGCCCACGAGCAGGTCCTGCTTGCCGGCGTTCAGCTTCCGCCAGGCGCCGGCGGCGCGGCGGGCCACTGTCATGACGCCGGCCTCTTCGGACCAGATCCACTCCGCGTAGCAGGCGAATCCTTCGTGCAGCCAGATGTCCTTCCACGAGGCCGCCGTCAGGGAGTTGCCAAACCACTGGTGGGACAACTCATGGGCAATGAGCCGCTGGGACTCCCAGTCCTGCTTCAGATGGTTGGGCCCGAAGATGGACAGGCTCTGCGCCTCCAGCGGGATCTCCAGCTCGTCGCCCGCCACCACGACCGTGTACTCGGCGAAAGGGTACGGTCCGAAGCAGTCGATGAAGGTGCGCATCATCTCGGGCTGCCTCGCCAGTCCCGCCCGGGCGGCGTCGGCCAGCGCGGACGGAACGGCCGCGTACTGGGGCACCTGGGCGGCCGCAGTGACGGGGTTGAGGCTGAGGAGCTCGTAGCGGCCGATCTGGACCGTGGCGAGGTAGGTGGACATGGGCTCGGACTGCTCGTAGACCCAGGTCTCGCGGCTGGACCGGCTGGTGCGGGCGATCAGAATCCCATTGCACACGGCCCGGTAATTCGCATCCGTGGTCACCGAGATCCGGTAACTGGCCTTGTCCAGCGGATGGTCGTTGCAGGGAAACCAGGACGGTGCGCCGTTGGGCTGGCCCGCCACGAGGACGCCGTCGGTCAGTTCCTCCCAGCCCACTTCGCCCCACAGCCCGCGGCGGGGAGTGGGGTTGCCCTCGTAACGGATGTCCAGGGTGAATTCCTCACCCGGCAGCAGGCCGGCATCGGGGACGACGACGAGCTGGTCGGCGCGCTGGCTGAACTTCCGCACCCTCCGCCCGCTGAGCTGGATCTTGGTGGCCCGGAGCCCGGTCAGGTCCAGCACTATGGCCGAGGTGGGGCGTTGCGTCACGGCATGCACCACCGCTCGTCCCGCCAGGCGGTTGCTGCTGAGTTTGTAGTCCAGCTCAAGTTCATAGCGGGTCACCCGGTAGGCATCCGTGCCATGACCCGGCAGGTAGGGATCGGGGGAGCCAGCCGCTTCGTCCGCGGGCAGGCCGCTGCCGGCGCCCGCGGCGAGAGCGGAACTCAGGGGGCTGGAACTCATCAAACCGGCTTTCGGGATTGCAGGTGCAGGACGAACGGCGCGGGGCTACTTCGGCTTGGGCGCAGGCACCGCCGGACCGCCCCACGGGCTCACCGGATTGCCCATCCAGTAGCTCGCGGCGGGAACCGTCTCACCCCGCATCACGAGGGAGGCCGGGCCCACGGTGCCGCCCTTGCCAATCCGGGCCTGCGGGAGGATGACTCCGTGCGGTCCCATCGTTGCCCCGTCATCGAGCGTAACAGTGTCGATGCTCATGACGCGGTCGTGGAAGAGATGGGTCTGGACCACGCAGCCGCGGTTGACCGTGGAGTTCCGGCCCAGGGTCACAAGGTCCGCCTCGGGAAGCCAGTAACTTTCGCACCACGCTCCGGCGCCGATCTTTGCGCCGAGGGCCCGCAGCCACCAGACCAGGGCCGGGGTCCCGGTCGCCGAGCGCGCGAACCAGGGCGCGCTGACCATTTCAATGAAGGTGTCCACGACCTCGTTGCGCCAGATGAAGGAACTCCACAGCGGATGCTCGCCAGGCCGGATCCGCCCCACCAGCAGCCATTTCGCGACGACGGCGCTGCCCGCCGCCGCGGCGCCGGCGAGCAGGATCACGACTCCGCCCAGGAGTGCCGCGATGCCGTAATTGAACACCGTAGCGAGCCAGTCGAAGGCGAGGAGGACGCCGGCGGCGACCGCGACCGTCGCCACGACGGGGACAAAGCGGCAGAGCTCCCACAGCGCCCGGGCAATTTTGAGCTTCAGCGGCGGCTGGTAGGTCCTCGTGTCGTCGGAGGCGATGGCGGTGCGCCGAAGCCTAACCGGCGGGCTGCCCAGCCAGGACGTCCCGGCCTTCGCCTTCGCGGGAGTTGCCGAGAGCACCGCCACGAGGGAGTTCTTCGGCACATTGCGGCCGGCCGCGGTCATGCCGGAGTTGCCCAGGAAGGAGCGTTTGCCGATCTTGGCGGGGGCGATCCGCAACCAGCCGCCGTCGAGCTCGTAGGAGGCCACCATCGTGTCGTCGGCCAGGAAGGCGCCTTCGCCCACGGTGGTCATCTTGGGGATCAGCAGGACCGTGGAGGCCTCCACGTTCTTGCCGATCCTGGCGCCCAGCAGGCGCAGCCAGACGGGCGTGAACAGGCTGGCGTAAATGGGGAACAGCAGGTCGCGGGCCAGGTCCAGGACCCGTTCGGTGGCCCAGACCTGCCAGCCGATCCTGCTGCGCACGCGGTAGTACCCTTCGGCCAGTCCCACCCCGAGCAACCGGGTGGTGAGGAGGATCAGCACGAGGTTGGACAGGAACCAGACCAGGGCCGCCGCCGGCAGGGACAGCAGCAGCTGGGGCAGCGCGGCGGTCAGCGAGGCGCTGCCGCGGATGAAGCCAAAGACCACGAGGGCCGCCGCGGCCGCGGAAACGTAGGGAATGAGGGCCAGGGCGGCCGAAGCGGTGGCGAAGCCGGCAAACCAGAGCCGGCCGATCAGCCGGTGCTCCGGGGGAGTTTCCGGCCAGGAGTGTTTGGCCTTGCCGCGCCGCTCGGCCGGTGACCCGGCGACGAGCAGCCCGGACTTCACCTTGCCCAGCACGGCCGAACCGGGTTCCACCCGGGCCCCGGCGCCGATAGTGGCGCCGGGCATGAGGGTACTGCGGGCGCCGACAGTGGCGCCGGGCCCGATACGGATGGCGCCGATGTGGACGACGTCGCCGTCGATCCACCAGCCGGACAGATCGACCTCGGGCTCGACGTTGCAGCCGCTGCCGAGCGAGAGCAGGCCGGTGACGGGCGGCAGCGAGTGGAGCTGGACGTCGTCACCGATTTTCGCCCCGAGGGCCCGGGCGTAGTACGGCACCCAGGGGGCGCTGGCCAGGCTCACGGCGCCGGCCAGGTCCTGGATCTGTTCCGCCAGCCAGAGGCGCAGGTGCACCCGGCCGGACCGCGGGTACGTTCCCGGCACCACCTTGCGCAGCAGGAGCCGCGCGGCGGCGATGGAGATCACCATCCGGCCCGCAGGGCTGACGAAGACGAGCCAGGAGGCAACCACCCACCACCAGGACACGGTGGGCGCCGCCGTGAAACCGGCGAGGGATGAGAGCAGATTGTTCGCCGCCATCAGGTATGTCAGCCAGCGCATGCCGACAAGGATGTGCAGCGGAACGCCCATCAGGGTCTGGAAGACCTGTGACTTGCGGGCCGTGCGCCGGACCGTTCGTTCCGGGGCCGGGCCCGCCCCGCCCTCGGGCAGCGACTGGCGCGCGGCGTCAATGAGCGCCCCGACCCGGGGAGTGGCGTAGATGTCGGCGACCGTGATGGTGGGGTAGCGCACGCGCAGGGCGGAAACGAGCTGTGCGGCGGCGAGCGAACCGCCCCCGTAAGCGAAGAAATCGGCGTCCAGGTTGGACACGGCACTGCCGAGCACGGCACTCCACTGCTCCACGATCCAGGCTGCATCGTCCGGGAGGTTCAGCGGGGCCGCGGCGGCGTCGGCGGCTCCGGCCCCCGGCAGCGGCCACGGCAGCGCGTGCCGGTCGACTTTTCCGCTGGTTTTGGTGGGTAGCGAATCGACCACGGTCAGCAACGGGATCAGGGGAGCCGGCAGGCTTTCGCCGAGCAGCTCCCGGGCGGCCACCAGATCGAGATCCCGGCCACCGGCGGGGGACAGGTAACCGACGAGGATCTGGTTCCCGGCCGCCGTCGTCTGCACTGTCGCGGCCGCACCGGCCACATCCGGCAGCGCCTGCAGGGCGGCGTCGATCTCGCCGAGTTCGATCCGGCGCCCGCCCAGTTTGACCTGTTCGTCGGCGCGGCCCTGAAAGATCAGCCCGGCCGCCTCGTAGCGGACCAGATCGCCGGAGCGGTAGGCGCGCGCCCAGCCGAGCGACGGCATCGGGGCGTATTTCTCGGCGTCCTTGGCCGGGTCGAGGTACCGGGCCAGGCCGACGCCGCCGATGATCAGTTCGCCGATTTCCCCTTCTGCGACCGGCAGGGTGTCAGCGTCTACGACGGCCAGGTCCCAGCCGTCCAGCGGCAGTCCGATCCGGATTGGTCCGGAGCCGCCCAGCGGCGCAGCGCAGGCGACGACGGTGGCCTCGGTGGGGCCGTAGGTGTTCCAGACCTCGCGTCCTTCGACCGCGAGCCGTTCGGCGAGCTCCGGCGGGCACGCCTCGCCGCCGAAAATTAGCAGGCGGACACTCTCCAGGGACTCCACCGGCCAGAGCGCGGCGAGGGTGGGAACCGTGGACACGACCGTGATGCCGTGGCTGATCAGCCAGGGGCCGAGGTCCATGCCGGTCCGGACCAGGGCCCGTGGCGCCGGGACCAGGCAGGCGCCGTGCCGCCAGGCAAGCCACATTTCTTCGCAGGAGGCGTCGAAGGCCACCGACAGGCCGGCGAGGACACGGTCCTGGGGGCCGATCGGCTCGTCCTGGAGGAAGATCCGGGCCTCGGCGTCGACGAAGGCCGCTGAGGAACGGTGCTGCACGGCGACGCCCTTGGGGGTTCCGGTGGAGCCGGAGGTGAAGATGACCCAGGCGTCGTCATCCGGGCCGGGCAGCCGCGGGTCCGGGAACGGGCGGGGCCGCTGGCCCTCCGTCACAACCTCCCCGGTCCCGTGTAACGTGCCCGCAACCCGGGCTTCGCCGAACACCAGCCGGGCCCGCTCGTCCGGGTCGTCCGCGTCCACCGGGACGTACGCAGCCCCGATGAGGAGGACAGCCAGGATGGCGATGAAGAGCTGGTTGGTGCCGGAGGGAATCCGGACGCCGATCTTGTCCCCGGCGCCCAGCCCGGCCCGGTGCAGCTCCCGCGCCTTGGCCCGGACCGCCGTCAGCAGCTGGGCATAACTGAGCGACTGGTGCCCGTCGTCGAGGGCGGAGGCGTCCGGGAAGCGCCGGGCCGTGTCCTGCAGGATGTCGACCAGCGTCCGCTCCGGCGGTGCGGCCAGCGACCCTGGAAGTTGCGCCGAGAAGACCGGGCTGACGGTGGCGATCGCCCGCGGAAGGTCGCTGCGGTGTGGTTGCTGTGGTTGCTCAGTCACAGGGGGATCGTCTCCGGCCTAGGTGAACGGAAGGTGTCCGGCTTCGCTTTGTGTTAATACTCCGCCTCTGTCCGGTCGTTCGCACGCTTTTTCCCCGGGGGTGGTCCCTGCTGCCGGGTACAGGATCTACGGAACCAGGATGACCTTGCCGGTGGTGCGGCGCTGCTCCAGGTCGTCGTGGGCCTGGGCCGCCTCGGCCAGGTCGTAGCGGGCGCCGATCCGGACCTTGAGGCTTCCGTCGGCCACCGCGGCGAACAGCTCGCCCGAGCGCCAGCGGCGTTCCTGGGCGTTGCGCAGGAAGTGGACGATCGTCGGCCGGGTCAGGTACAGCGAGCCCCCGGCGTTGAGCCGCTGCGGGTCGAAGGGCGGCACGGGGCCGGAGGCGGCACCGAAGAGCACCAGGGTTCCGCGGATGCGCAGGGCGTCGAGGGAACCGTCGAAGGTGTCTTTTCCGACGCCGTCGTATACGACGTCCGCGCCGGCCCCGTCGGTCAGTTCGCGAACTCTGGCGGCGAAGCCGTCGTAGCGCAGTACATGGTCGGCGCCGGCCTCGCGGGCCAGCAGTTCCTTCTCGTCGGTGGAGACGGTGGTGATGACGCGCGCGCCCCTGGCCTTGAGTAGCTGGATCAGCAGGAGTCCGACGCCGCCGGCGCCGGCGTGCAGCAGCACGGTGTGGCCGGGCTCGACCTTGAAGGAGGAGTTGATGAGGTAGTGCGCGGTGATGCCCTGCAGCGGCAGGGCAGCGGCCGTGAAGTCATCCACACCGTGGGGGACCGGCAGCGCTTTGTCCTCGTCGATCAGGGCGTAGCCGGCGTAGCAGTTGACGCCTTCGGCCGTGGCCACCCGGTCACCCGGGGAGAAGCCGGTCACGCCGCCGCCGAGCTCCTCCACGGTGCCCGAGGCCTCCGATCCGGGGGTGAAGGGGTAGCCCACCTTGTAGCTTCCGCTGCGCTTGTACGTGTCGATGAAATTCACTCCGACGGCGGCGACCTTCACGAGCAGCTGGCCGGGACCCGGGACCGGGCGCTCCGCCTGGGCCAGCGTGAGGACCTCGGGGCCCCCGGCCTCGCGGGCGACGATTGCATGCATCCTGTGTCTCCTTGCCTGGGCAGAACGTCCGGCACTGATTTTCCTGGCGGAACGTCCGGCTGAATATTTCGGACTGAGTATTTCCGGGCCCGGATCCCGCGGCCCACATCCTGCTCCCATCCTAGGGACACCGGCGCCAACGACGAAGTGACGGCCGGTATCCGGCCGTCACTTCGGGTCAAACAGGAAAATCATCGCCTCGGGCGGGAGGCTTCCGCGGAACCGCGCTGCCGCTTTAGTAGCGGCGTGTGACGGTGGCCATCGGGCACTCGAAGTGGCGTCCGGCGGAGAGGCCGACGTCGTTGAGGTAACGGACGATGATGCCGTAGGACTGCAGCAGCGTGGTTTCGGTGTAGGGAACCTGGTGCTTCGCGCAGAACTCGCGGACGATCACGGCAGCCTTGTCGAGCTGCGGCCGGGCCATATCCGGGAAGAGATGGTGCTCGGCCTGGCGGTTAAGGCCGCCGAGGAGGATGTCCATGAAGCGGCCGCCGGAGATGTTCCGGGACGTCAGGACCTGGCGGCTGAAGAAGTCCACGCGGCTGTCGGCCGGCAGGACCGGCATACCCTTGTGGTTCGGGGCGAAGGAGGCCCCCATGTAGAACCCGAAGACGGCGAGCTGGACCGCGATGAACGCGAGGGCCATGCCCCACGGCAGGAAGGTGAAGGCGAGCACCGGAAGCAGGCTCAGCCGGACCACGAGGATCGGGATTTCAACCCAGCGGTGCGTGACCTTGGCGCGCTGGAAGATGAACTTGATCGAATCGATCTGCAGGCCCAGGCCCACGAGGAACAGCAGCGGGAAGAAGAACCAGCCCTGCTTGCGGGTCAGGAACGAGAACCGTCCCTGCCGGGTGGCGGCGGCTTCCGGGAAGAAAGCGATGGCGCCGGTGGCAATATCCGGGTCTTTGGAGATGACGTTCGGGTGGTTGTGGTGTGCGCCGTGCTTCTGCTCCCACCAGGAGTAGCTGATCCCGGCGACCGAGGTGGCCAGCAACCGTGCGGCCCAGTCATTGGCGCGGCGTGAGGCGAAGATCTGCCGGTGGCCGGCCTCATGGGCCAGGAAGCTCAACTGGGTACAGAGGATACCCAGGGCGGCGGCGATGAGGAGCTGGAACCAGCTGTCGCCGATCAGGGCAAAACCGAACCAGGTGGCCGTCATCAGGAGGACCAGGACGGAGAACACCGTGATGTAGAAGCCGACACGGCGTTCGAGCAGGCCCGCTGCCTTGACGGTCTTAAGGAGTTCCGAATAGCTCAGGACGACGGCGTTGGGCTGGCGGACGCGAGATTTCGGTCGCTCCGGCGTAGCAGTGGTGGGGGTCATGGAGCGCGTTCCTCGTAACTCTTGACGGGCAGCGCTGCACCCGACACTCGGACTGCACGGTCTGGATCACCCTCTCGCCAAGCATACGCCCCGGCCTGCACGGCCCTCCCGAACCCTGGCCGGTGGCCGCGGGCGGAGAGCGGTGACGGGGGTTCCGGGCCGGGGCCGGACACGCAGCAATAGATGCATAAATATCGGCATCTATGCATACTCTTGCTGTATAGTCGGTGCTATGACTATTTCTGTTGCCGTTTCCGGCGCAAGCGGTTATGCCGGCGGCGAGGTGCTGCGGCTCCTGGCCGGCCACCCCGACGTGACGATCGGCGCCATCACGGCGCACAGCAACGCCGGTTCCAGACTAGGTGAATTGCAGCCCCATCTCCACGGTTTGGCCAGCCGAATCCTCGAAGACACCTCGGTGGAGAACCTGTCCGGCCACGACGTCGTGTTCCTGGCCCTGCCGCACGGCGCCTCCGCGGAGATCGCCGCGCAACTGCCGGCCGGCACCCTTGTCATCGACGCGGGCGCCGACCACCGGTTGTCTGATCCGGCTGCCTGGGAAAAGTTTTACGGCTCCCCGCACGCCGGGACCTGGCCCTACGGGCTGCCGGAGCTCCCCGGCCAGCGCGAGGCGCTCCGCGGCGCCAAACGGATCGCCGTGCCGGGCTGCTACCCGACGTCGGCCCTGCTGGCCCTCACCCCGGGTTTCAGCAACCATCTGCTGCAGGCGGACGACGTCGTTATTGTTGCCGCGTCCGGCACTTCCGGGGCCGGCAAGGCCGCCAAGGTCAACCTGATCGGCGCCGAGGTCATGGGTTCGATGAGCCCGTACGGCGTCGGCGGCGGACACCGGCACACCCCGGAGATCGAGCAGGGACTGTCCAAGGCCCTGAACGCACCGGTCACGGTGTCCTTCACGCCCACTCTGGCCCCCATGAGCCGGGGCATCCTCACCACCGCCACGGCGAAGGTGCGTTCCGGTGTGACCGAGGAGGAACTCCGCCGCGCCTGGCTGGAGGCGTACGACGACGAGCCGTTTGTGCACCTGCTGCCGGAAGGCCGCTGGCCCTCCACGAAGTCCGTGCAGGGGTCCAACCACGCCGTCATGCAGCTCGCACTCGACGTGCACACCGGCCGCGTGATCGTCACCTGCGCCATCGACAACCTGACCAAGGGAACCGCCGGCGGCGCCGTGCAGTCCATGAACATTGCCCTCGGCCTGGCGGAAACCGCCGGCCTCGATCTGCAGGGAGTCGCACCATGAGCATCACCGTCCCCCAGGGATTCCGCGCCGCAGGCGTCACCGCCGGCCTCAAGACCTCCGGCAACCCGGACCTGGCCCTCGTGGTCAACGACGGCCCCGGCAAGGCCGCCGCGGCCGTGTTCACCTCCAACCGGGTGGCCGCAGCCCCCGTGCACTGGTCCCGCGAGGTCGTCAAGGACGGCCGCGTGGACGCCGTCATCCTGAATTCCGGCGGCGCCAACGCCTGCACCGGCCCGCAGGGTTTCCAGAACACGCACACCACCGCCGAGAAAACCGCCGAGGCGCTCGGCGCCTCCGCCACCGACGTCTTCGTCTGCTCCACCGGGCTGATCGGCGAGCAGCTCCCGATGGAGAAGATCCTCGCCGGGATCGGCGCCGCCACGGCAGCGCTCAGCACCGACGGCGGACCCGACGCCGCCACCGCGATCATGACCACGGACTCCGTGCCCAAGCAGGCGGTCTTCATCGGCGCCGACGCCGACGGCAAGGAATTCGCCATTGGCGGCATGGCCAAGGGTGCCGGCATGCTCGCCCCCGGGCTCGCCACCATGCTGGTGGTCCTCACCACGGACGCGGATGTCCAGCCGGAGATGCTCGACGTTGTGCTCCGCGACGCCACCCGGGTCACCTTTGACCGGGCGGACTCGGACGGCTGCATGTCCACGAACGACACCGTGGTGCTGCTCGCCTCCGCAGCGTCCGGCGCGGTGCCGTCCGCCGTCGACTTCGGCAGGGGACTGACCCAGGTCTGCGCGGAACTGGCCCGCAAGCTCATCGGCGACGCCGAGGGCGCCAGCCACGACATCGCGATCCGAACGTTCAACGCCGCCAGCGAAAAGGACGCCGAAGTGGTCAGCCGCGCCGTCGCCCGCTCCAACCTCTTCAAGGCCGCGATCTTCGGCAAGGACCCCAACTGGGGCCGCGTGCTCTCCGCCGTCGGAACCACCGACGCCGCCTTCGAGCCCGACCAGCTCAACGTGTCCATGAACGGCGTGCAGATCTGCCGCAACGGCAGTATCGGCGACGACCGCGGCCTCGTGGACCTGGAACCCCGCGAGGTCCTGGTCGAAATCGACCTGCAGGCCGGAGAATCCGAGGCCACGATCTGGACCAACGACCTCACCCACGAGTACGTCCACGAAAACAGCGCCTACTCCAGCTAGGCAGTTCCCGGAGGGACGAACAGCATGAACACCCAGACCCGCGCAACCACCTCCATGAAGGATGCCCAGAGCAAAGCCGGCACCCTGATCGAGGCCCTGCCCTGGATCCAGCGCTTCGCCGGCACCACCATGGTGATCAAGTACGGCGGCAACGCCATGGTCAACGACGAGCTCCGCCGCGCCTTCGCCGAAGACGTCGTCTTCCTGCACCACGTCGGGATCCACCCGGTGGTGGTGCACGGCGGCGGCCCACAGATCAACGCCATGCTCAGCCGGCTCGGAATCGAATCGGAGTTCAAGGGCGGGCTGCGGGTCACCACGCCGGAGGCCATGGACGTGGTCCGTATGGTCCTCACCGGCCAGGTCGGCCGCGAACTCGTCGGCCTGATCAACTCCCACGGCCCCTACGCCGTGGGCATGTCCGGCGAGGACGGCGGCCTGCTCCGCGCGGTCCGGACCGGCACCGTCGTGGACGGCGAAGAGGTGGACCTGGGCCTGGTCGGCGAAGTGATCGGCGTGAACCCCGAGGGAATCCTGGACATCATCGCAGCCGGGCGCATCCCGGTGATCTCCACGGTGGCCCCGGAGATCTTCGAGGACGGCACCGGCGACCCGGGATCAAAACAGGCGCAGACCACCGGCCAGGTGCTGAACGTCAACGCGGACACCGCCGCCGCGGCCCTGGCCGAAGCCCTCGGCGCCTCGAAGCTGGTGATCCTCACCGACGTCGAGGGACTCTTCGCCAACTGGCCGGACCGGTCCTCGCTGATTTCCTCGCTCACCGCGTCGGAACTGCGCGAGCTGCTGCCACGGCTGGAATCAGGCATGATCCCGAAGATGGAAGCCTGCCTCAAGGCCGTCGAGGGGGGCGTCGAGCGCGCGCACATCGTCGACGGCAGGCTGCCGCACTCGATGCTGCTGGAAACCTTCACGACGGCGGGCATCGGCACCCAGGTCGTCCCGGACGAGGACACCAAATGAACCCGACCGAGACAACACCGACCACGGATCTCGAACAGTCCCCGGAGGGGGAGATGCTGGGGATGGTCCACTCGCACGCCACCGGCGCGCAATGGCTGTCCCGCTACTCATCCTCCCTGCTGGGCGTCTTCGGCACCCCGCAGCGCGTCCTGGTCCGCGGCGCCGGCTGCCTGGTATGGGACGCCGACGGCAAGGAATACCTGGACCTGCTCGGCGGGATCGCGGTTAACGCCCTGGGCCATGCGCACCCCTTCGTCACCTCGGTGATCTCCAGCCAGCTCGCCACCCTCGGCCACGTCTCCAATTTCTTCACGAGCCCCACCCAGATCGCGCTGGCCGAGAAGCTGCTGGAGATCACCAAAGCCCCGGCCGGGTCCAAGGTGTTTTTCGCCAACTCCGGCACCGAAGCCGTCGAGGCCGCCTTCAAGCTGGCACGGCGCAACAATGGCGCCAGCCCGGACAACACAGGGAAACCGCGCACCAAAATCATCGCGCTCGAGGGTGCCTTCCACGGCCGCACCATGGGCGCCCTGGCGCTCACCGCCAAAGAAGCCTACCGGGCGCCGTTCGCCCCGCTGCCCGGCGGCGTCGAACACGTCCCCTTCGGCGACGTCGATGCCCTGCGCGCCGCGGTGGACGACACCGTCGCCGCGGTCTTCCTCGAACCAATCCAGGGCGAGGCCGGGGTCCGCCCGCTGCCCGCCGGCTATCTGCGGGCCGCCCGGGAGGCCACCAGCGCCGCCGGGGCCCTGCTGATCCTGGACGAGGTCCAGACCGGCATCGGCCGCACCGGCAAGTGGCTCGCGAGCGAGGACGCCGGGATTGTGCCCGACGCCGTGACCCTCGCCAAGGGCCTCGGCGGCGGCTTCCCGATCGGTGCCCTCGTCACCTACGGCCCGGACACGTCCGCGCTGCTGACCGCCGGCCAGCACGGGACCACGTTCGGCGGCAACCCCGTCGCCACCGCCGCGGCACTGGCCACGCTGCACGTGCTGGAGAACCAGCAGGTCCTGGGCCACGTCCGCGAGGTGGGGGAGCACCTGCGTGCCGGCCTCGCAACGGTCGACGGTGTCACCGAGGTCCGCGGCGAAGGACTTCTGATCGGCTTCGACCTGGACGCCGACGTCGCCCCTGCCGTCGTGACCGCCGGGCTGGCGGCGGGCTTCATCGTCAACAGCCCCGGCCCGCACACCATCCGCCTCGCGCCGCCGCTGATCCTCACCACCGAACAGGCCGACCGCTTCCTCGCGGCACTGCCCGCCCTCCTGAAGACCGCAAAGGATGCCCAGTGAACACGACCGGAATGTCGTCCATGACTTCGAACAGCCGGACCCGCCACTTCCTCAAGGACACGGACCTCACCCCGGCCGAGCAGGCCGAGGTCCTGGACCTTGCCGTCCGGATGAAGGCCGCCCCCTACAGTGTGCAGCCCTTCGCCGCGGAAGGCAGCGGACGCAAGACCGTCGCCGTGATCTTTGACAAGACCTCCACCCGGACGCGGGTCTCCTTCGCCGCCGGCGTCGCCGACATGGGCGGCAACGCGCTCATCATCAACCCGGGTGAGGCGCAGATCGGCCACAAGGAATCGGTCGAGGACACCGCCAAGGTCCTGGAGCGCATGGTGTCCACCATCGTCTGGCGCACCGGCGCCCACTCCGGGCTTGTGGCCATGGCCGAAAACTCCCGCGTGCCGGTGATCAACGCCCTGTGCGATGACTACCACCCCTGCCAGCTCCTCGCCGACCTGCTCACCATCAAGGAACACAAGGGCGAACTGTCGGGCCTCACCATGAGCTACCTCGGTGACTCCGCCAACAACATGGCCAACTCCTACCTGCTGGCCGGCGTCACCGCCGGCATGCATGTCCGCATCGCCGGCCCGGACGGCTACCTGCCGTCCCCGGCCATCATCGCGGCGGCCGAAGACCGTGCGGCGGAGACCGGCGGCTCGGTGCTGGTCACCGTGGACGCCGCCGAGGCGCTGCTCGGAGCCGACGTCGTCGCCACCGACACCTGGGTGTCCATGGGCCAGGAGGACGAGAAGGAAGCCCGGCTGCAGCTCTTCCGCGGCTACGCCGTGGACGAGGCCGCGATGAAGCTCGCGGCGCCGGACGCCGTCGTGCTGCACTGCCTGCCCGCCTACCGCGGCTACGAAATCGCCGCGGCCGTGATCGACGGCCCGCAGTCCATCGTCTGGGACGAGGCGGAGAACCGGCTGCACGCCCAGAAAGCCCTGATGGCGTGGCTGATGCACCGCTCCGGGCTGGCTATTGTCGAGGGGCTGGCGCCGAATCGGACGCCGGCACCGAAAGGACTCGGATAGTGTCCGTCCAGCCCGCCTCGCCGGGGGCCAGCCCGGCCACCAAGACAGCCCGGCAGGCGCGGATCACCGCGATCCTCACCGGTGAGTCGGTCCGCTCGCAGGCGGAACTGGCGGCGCTGCTGGCGGACGACGGCGTCCAGGTCACCCAGGCCACGCTGTCCCGGGACCTGGTGGAGCTGGGCGCGGTGCGGGTGCGCGGCAAGGACGGCGTGCTCGTCTACGCGGTGCCGGGGGAGGGCGGGGAACGCGCTGCCAAAAGCGGCGTCACCCAGGAGATCCTCGACGCGCGGCTGGCCCGGCTCTGCGGTGAACTGCTGGTCACGGCCGAAGCGTCCGCCAACATCGTGGTGCTGCGGACACCGCCGGGTGCGGCCAACTTCCTGGCCCTGGCCATCGACCACTCGGTGATGCCCTCGATCCTCGGCACCATCGCCGGGGACGACACCGTGCTGCTGGTCACCCGCGATCCGCTCGGCGGGGCCGACATGGCCGCCCGCTTCCTGCAGCTCGCCGAGGAAGCCGGCACCGGCTGACCTTACCCGGCCTGAAGATTGGGCCTGCCACAGGGATGTGACAGGCTTTCAGTAGACAAGCTTTTACCCCGACATTTTCCCCAAACAACTAAGGAGCATTTCAAGTGACTGAGCGTATTGTGCTGGCCTACTCCGGTGGCCTGGATACTTCCGTGGCCATCGGCTGGATCGGCGAAGCGACCGGCGCCGAGGTTATCGCCGTGGCGGTCGACGTCGGACAGGGCGGCGAATCGCTGGAGACGATCCGCCAGCGCGCCCTGGGCTGCGGCGCCGTCGAAGCCTACGTCGCCGACGCGTCCGACGAGTTCGCCGACGAATACTGCATGCCCGCGCTGAAGGCCAACGCCCTGTACCAGGGCCACTACCCGCTGGTCTCCGCGATCTCGCGCCCGGTGATCGTAAAGCACCTCGTCAAGGCCGCCCGCGAATTCGGCGCGACCACGGTGGCCCACGGCTGCACGGGCAAGGGCAACGACCAGGTCCGCTTCGAAGTCGGCATCCAGACCCTCGGCCCGGACCTGAAGTGCATCGCCCCGGTCCGCGACCTCGCCCTGACCCGCGACAAGGCCATCGCCTTCGCCGAGGAAAAGGGACTGCCGATCGAGACCACCAAGAAGAACCCCTACTCGATCGACCAGAACGTCTGGGGCCGCGCCGTCGAAACCGGCTACCTCGAGGACATCTGGAACGCCCCCACCAAGGACATCTACGACTACACCGCGACCCCGGAATTCCCCCCGGCCCCGGATGAGGTCACCATCTCCTTCGAGGCCGGCATCCCGGTCGCGATCGACGGCGTCAAGGTCACCCCGCTGCAGGCCATCAAGGAACTCAACCGCCGCGCCGGCGCGCAGGGCGTCGGCCGCATCGACGTCGTCGAAGACCGCCTCGTCGGGATCAAGTCCCGCGAAATCTACGAGGCACCGGGCGCCATGGCGCTCATCACCGCGCACAAGCACCTCGAAGACATCACGGTGGAGCGCGAGCAGGCCCGTTTCAAGGCCACCGTCGGCCAGCGCTGGTCCGAGCTGGTCTACGACGGCCAGTGGTTCTCGCCGCTCAAGCGCTCCCTCGACGCCTTCATCGATGACACCCAGCGCTACGTCACCGGCGACATCCGCATGGTGCTGCATGGCGGCCAGGCGATCGTCAACGGGCGCCGCTCCGAGACCTCGCTCTACGACTTCGACCTCGCCACCTACGACACCGGCGACACCTTCGACCAGTCGATGGCGCGCGGCTTCATCGAGCTGTGGGGCATGTCCGCCAAGGTGGCCTCCGGCCGCGACATCCGCGTCGCAGGAAAGTAGCCTCTGTGGCTGAGTCGGAAACCACCAAGTCGGAAGCCACCAACACCGGCGCGCTGTGGGGCGGCCGGTTCGCCGGCGGCCCCGCCGACGCCCTCGCCGCGCTGAGCAAGTCCACGCACTTTGACTGGCGGCTGGCCCGCTACGACATCGCCGGGTCCAAGGCGCACGCCCGCGTGCTGCACAAGGCCGGACTGCTCGACGCCACCGAGCTCGAGGGCATGCTGGACGCCCTAAGCCGGCTGGACGACGACGTCGCCTCCGGAGCGTACCTGCCGGCGGAGTCCGACGAGGACGTGCACGGGTCGCTGGAACGCGGCCTGATCGAGCGCGCCGGCACCCAGCTTGGCGGCAAGCTCCGTGCGGGCCGCTCCCGCAACGACCAGGTGGCGACGCTGGGCCGGATGTTCCTCCGCGACCACGCCCGGATTATCGCCCGCGGCGTGCTCGCCACGATCGATGCCCTCGTGGACCAGGCCAGGGCGCACCAGGGCGTGGCCATGCCGGGCCGCACCCACCTGCAGCACGCCCAGCCGGTGCTGCTCAGCCACCACCTGCTGGCCCACGCCTGGGCGCTGCTGCGCGATGTGCAGCGGCTGGCGGACTGGGACAAGCGCGCCGGGGTCTCGCCGTACGGCTCCGGCGCCCTCGCGGGCTCCTCGCTGGGCCTGGACCCGGAGGCCGTGGCCGCGGAGCTCGGTTTCTTCTCCGCCACGCACAACTCGATCGACGGCACCGCATCCCGCGACGTCTTCGCCGAGTTCGCGTGGATCACGGCCATGATCGGCGTGGACCTTTCCCGCGTGTCGGAGGAAGTCATCCTGTGGGCCACCAAGGAGTTCTCCTTCGTGACCCTGCACGATTCCTACTCCACCGGCTCCTCGATCATGCCGCAGAAAAAGAACCCGGACGTGGCGGAACTGGCCCGCGGAAAGGCCGGCCGGCTGATCGGCAACCTGACCGGGCTGCTGGCCACCCTGAAGGGCCTGCCGCTCGCGTACAACCGCGACCTGCAGGAGGACAAGGAACCGGTCTTTGACGCCGCGGACACGCTGGAGGTCCTGCTCCCGGCAGTCTCCGGCATGATCTCGACGCTGACGTTCAACACCGAACGGATGGAGTCCCTGGCGCCGCAGGGTTTCGCGCTGGCCACGGACATCGCCGAATGGCTGGTCCGCCAGGGCGTTCCGTTCCGCGAGGCGCATGAGCTCTCCGGTGCCGCGGTCAAGCAGGCCGAAAGCCGCGGCGTCGAACTCTGGGACCTCACGGACGCGGAATACGCGGCCATTTCGGAGCACCTGACGCCGGAGGTCCGCACCGTCCTGTCCACCGAGGGCTCGCTGAACAGCCGCAACTCCCAGGGCGGCACCGCACCGGCCGCCGTCGAGCGCCAGCTGCTGGCCCTCGAGGGGGAGCTCGCCGCCGTCCGCGCGTACGCCGGGTAGCTACCACACGCTCCCTCACTTCCTGCAGCGTTTTCCCCGACGCTTCTGCACTGCCTGCAGGAGCGTCGGCGGATTTCCTGCCAAAAGTGAGGGAGCGTTGTGCGTTTGCCGCCGAAAACTCCCCGCTAGCATTGCGGCATGAGCGAAACCTTCCGCCAGTTGCTGCGTGACCTGCCCGATTTCCCCGAACTGCTCCCGGACTTCGACCCGGCCGGCGCCCCCACGGACCCTGCCGAACTGTTCCGGCAGTGGCTCAAAGAGGCGCTGGCCGCCGGTGTCCCGCAGCCCAACGCCTGCAGCCTCGCCACCGCGGACGAGCTCGGACGGCCCTCCGCCCGGATGCTGATCCTGAAGGACATCGACGACGACGGCTGGCACTTCGCCACGTCCCGCGCCTCCCGGAAGGGCCGCGAACTCTCGGCCAATCCCCACGCTGCACTGAACTTTTTCTGGCAACCGCAGGGCCGGCAGGTCCGTGTCGCCGGCAGTGTGGTGGAGCTGTCCGCTGCCGCGTCCGCGTCCGACTGGCACGCCCGGCCCGGCGCGGACGGCAGCGACAACCCGGACTGGCAGCTGTACGCGCTTCGGCCCCGGGAGATCGAGTTCTGGCAGGCCCGGCACGACCGCCGGCACCTCCGCCACCGCTACGGTCCGGAGTCTTTCAGTTAATCGGTATTTATTCAGTGCGCGCGGGTTAGGATGATCGCCATGACCACCATCACCCCGGAAAAACTCCTGGAAGAACTCCGCCGCGCCGCCGGCGTCGTGGCTGGAATCACCGCCAGCCTCGCCGACGAGGACGTCAAGGCCCCCTCGGAACTGCCGGGCTGGACCCGCGGCCACGTGCTGGCCCACGTCTGCGGGATCGCCAACGCGATGGCCCGCCAGCTGGAATACGCCGCCCAGGGCAACACCATCGAGCTCTACGATGGCGGCTACGAAGGCCGGACCCGCGCCATCGGGATGGCCGCCGGGCACACCCCCGCGGAACACCGGGCCGATTTGGACGCCGCCCTGGACCGGGCGCTGCAGGCTTTTGAATCCCTGGACGACGGCGGCTGGCGGGCGCCCATCAGCTTCCGCGGGGGAGCCGTCTTCGACGGCGGACTGGCGCTCTGGCGCGAGCTCGTCATCCATGCCACCGACCTCGGCACCGGCCGCGGCCCGGAAACCTGGAACCGGCCCTTCTGCGAGCATCTTTTCGACTTCCTGGCCGCGCGCGTGCCGGAAGGGCAGCGGTTCGTCCTCCAGCCGCTCGGCCTGCCGGCAGTGTCCCTCGGTACCCCCGGCGGCGGGACGACCGTCATCAACGGGATGCTGACCGATATTGCGGCCTGGCTCGCGGGACGCACGCCGACGCTCGGCAGCCTGCGCGCCACCGCGGCGGCCGACGGCGTGGACCTCCCGGCGCTGCTGCCCTGGCCGGCGGGGGTTCCTGTCAACCCCTGAGTCCCACGCGCCGAGCTTCACGCCGAGGTCAGACTTCGCGCCCATGATCCGCCGCGACATGGGCGCGAAGTCTCACCTCGGCGCACTTTGGGCGCGGGCCGCTTGGCGCTCCCGGTCCAGCAGGCTTTCCTTGATGGCCAGTCCCCAGCGGAATCCGCCCAGGCTGCCGTCGGTGCGGATCACCCGGTGGCAGGGGACGAACAGTGCTGCAGCGTTGAAGGCGCAGGCGCTGGCCGCGGCGCGCACGGCTTTAACGTTGCCGGACAGCTCCGCGTACTCGGTGTAGGTCACAGGGTGTCCCGGCGCGACGGTCCGGAGGACGTCCCAGGCATGTCCCCGGAACGGTCCGGATTTCTGCAGCACCGGCACCGCCATTGCGGGCCCGGGATTCCCCGCATAGAAATCCTCGACCGCCGCAGAGATCCCGCCGAGTTCGGTGACGGTCTCGTAGTCGCCGGGCAGCAGGTCCGTGTGGATCTGGCCGGTCAACTCGCCGGGAACTGCTGTCCACCCCGAGGCCAGGACGGCCCCGCCCCGGGCAATGATGGTGAACGGGCCGTCCGGGGTGGACAAGGTCAACAACTGGGCTTTCATGGGGTCGCTTTCTGCGGAGTGTTCGGAGCGGTGGACGGCGTGCGCGCCGGGGCACGCGCCGCTGCCGCGCGCCACAGGTGCATCGTGGCGTAGGAGCGCCAGGGGCTGAGCTCCCGGAAATCAGGACCGAGGCGGGTTTGAGGGACGACAGCTGCGCCGTCCGACTCCCGGGCGAGGGCACGGATGCCATTGCGCACCGCCGCGTCGTTGGCCAGGAAGACATCCGGGGCGCCGATCACGCGCATCGCCACGTAACCAACCGTCCACGGCCCAATGCCGGAGAGGGGCAGCAGTTTCGACTCCAGGCCGGGCAGGTCGTCGCCGTAGCCGAAGTCGAGCCCGCCCGAGGCCATCGCCGCGGCGGCGGCGCGGACGGAATCGATGCGGCGCTGCGGCCCGCGGAGCAGTTCAAAGCCGTTCCCGGCAATCTGCTCCGCGGTCGGGAACAGCCGGTGCAGGCCGTCCGCCGGAACCAGGCTTTCGCTGCCGGCCGCGGACAGTTGGATGAGGGCGGTGCGGGCCGCGGCGACCGTGATCTGCTGGCCGATCATGGCCCGGACCAGCAGCTCCTGGGGGTCGACAGCGCCCGGCATCCGCATCCCGGCAATGGCGGCGACGCTGGCTGAGAGCCGCGGATCGGACCCCAGCGCACCGTCGATGGCGACCGGGTCGGCGTCGAGGTCCAGCAGCCGGCGGACCCGGCTGAGCAGGGGCGGCAGGTCCCGCAGGTCGACGGCGCCGACGGTCAGCACGAGCGGACGGCCCGGGGACCCGGCGTCGTAGTCCACCCGGAAGCGGGCGTCTCCGTGGGCCAGGCGCAGGGTCCGGGCGTAGGAGGTGGACGAGCCTTCCTCGATGCCCGGAATGGCCCGGACCGCGAGGAAGTCGAAGACCCCCGGGTCGAACGGCTCGCGGTACGGCAGGTTCAGCGTCAGCGCCGTCGTCGACTGCGCGGCCACGCCGGAGGAACGGTGGTGCCGGGCGGTGGCCCGCAGCGCCGAGGGTGTCATGGCGAAGACCTCGCCGATGGTCTCGTTGAACTGGCGCACGCTGCTGAAGCCGGCAGCGAAGGCAATGTCGGCGACTTTCATGGGCGTGGAGACGAGCAGGGTGCGGGCGGTCTGGGCGCGGCCGGCCCGTGCCAGCGACAGTGGTCCCGCGCCGAGTTCGTGGCTCAGGATCCGGTTGAGCTGCCGCGCGGAGTAGCCCAGCCGGGCGGCAAGCCCCTCCACGCCGTCGCGGTTGATCACACCGTCGTTGATGAGCCGCATCGCGCGGCCGGCGATGTCGGAACGCACGTTCCAGGCCGGGGTGCCGGGGACGGCCTCGGGGAGGCAGCGTTTGCAGGCCCGGTAGCCGGCGTCGTGCGCGGCGGCGGACGTTTCGTAGAAGGTGACATTCCCGGCTTTGGGGGTCCGGGCCGGGCAGGAGGGCCGGCAATAGATGCCCGTGGTGCGGACAGCGGTGTAGAACTGCCCGTCGAACCGGGTGTCCCGGGCGTCGATTGCTCGGTAGCGCTGCCAGAAGTCCATGCGTTCATCCTGCCAGCTTCCGGGGACTGCTGCTAGCGGAAATCGGACACGGTGGTGGGGGGAGGACGCTGTTTGTTAAAGTCGGAGCATGACTTTGACGCCCCCTGTCAGTGCGCCGGGCCGTGGACTCCCTGCCGGTGGGCCGCCCGCGGACGAACTGCGGGAGCTCCTGTCGCTGGACGCCCGGCAGGTGGCGCCCCTGCTGCTCGGCGCGGTGCTGACGCACGAGGGCAGTGGCGGCCCGGTGTCCGTGCGGATCACGGAGGTGGAGGCCTATCTGGGCCCGCATGACTCGCCGCACCCGGATCCCGGCTCGCACACCTTCCGCGGAGCCACCGCGCGCAATGCCCCGATGTTCGGCGCGGCCGGCCATCTGTACGTCTACTTCACCTACGGCATGCACCACTGCGCCAACATCGTGTGCGGGCCGGCCGGCGTGGCCTCCGCCGTGCTGCTGCGGGCCGGCGAGATTGTGTCCGGGGAGGAGCTGGCACTCACCCGCCGGCCGACGTCGAAATCCCCCAGGGACCTGGCGAGCGGCCCGGCCCGGCTCGCCACAGCACTCGGCATCACGACGGCGGACAGCGGACGCGACGCCCTCCAGGCCCCGTTCCGGCTGGAACTTCCCGCCCAGCAGGCTGTGGACGTCAGCGCTGGTCCGCGCGTCGGCGTCTCCGGCGCCGGGGGCACCCACGACTACCCCTGGCGGTTCTGGCTGAGCGGTGACCCGACGGTTTCGCGTTACAAGGCGGCGAAGGTGCGGATGGCCTAGCCGGGCAGCCAGGGTGGTCCCGGCGGTCCCTGGGACCGGCGGCGGGGAGGATGACATCGTATGGGTGAGGGCAAGCGCGGGAAACCACGCAGTGAGCTGGAAAGGCTCGAGATCTTTGCGCAGTTGGCCGCCGACTATTTCCGGATGATCGAGCTGTTCGAAACTGCTGACGGACCGGCTCCGGCGGACACCCCCGAGGCGGAGCGCCGGCAGTGGGTGGAACTCTTCCGGGCTGCCCTGCTGCGCAAGTTCATCGTCCGGGATGAGCACGTCTCCCTCAAACTGGTGGTGCGGGCCCTCCGCCTCTGCAACTACACGGCAGACCGCACGCTCGCGGAGGGGACGGACGCGGTGGCTGATCTGTTCACCGCCGAGATGGTCCAGGGCCGGCAGCATGTGATGCCCGGACCAGCCCCGGAGGACGTTCGTGACATTTTCGAGGACGTCCTCTATGGACGGCTGCTGCACGGCGACGCTGACCGCTTCCACCGCTCAGAATGGGCAAAGGACCACGACCGCCTGGGATCCGCGTCGGCCCGGCGGTTCGACGCGGAGCACGCACTCGGCAAGGCCCTCGAAGTCGTCAACTACGCACTCGCGCATGGGCTGCTGCGGCCACCGGCCGCACCGGTCAGCGACGCGGGTCCAGCCAGTAAGGTTGATGGGTGAATCAAAGCGAGCACCACCAAAGAACGATGTCCCGGATTGACCCCAACGCACCGGTGGGCGAGCTGATCAGCAGCCTATGCGCCACCATCCCCGATTACCCCAAGCCCGGGATCGTTTTCAAGGACCTGACCCCGGTCTTCGCCGACGGTGCAGCGCTGCAGGCCGTCGTGAACGCCCTGGTGGAGCCGTTCAAGGGCCAGTTCGACGCCGTCGCCGGGGTGGAAGCCCGCGGCTTCCTGCTGGCCGCCGCCGCGGCGTACGCCACCGGCACCGGCGTCATCACGGTCCGCAAGGCCGGCAAGCTGCCGCGTGAAGTCCTCTCCGAGGACTACGCGCTGGAATACGGCAACGCCACCCTGGAACTGCACACCACGGACCTGGCTCCCGGCAGCCGTGTCCTGATCCTCGACGACGTCCTCGCCACGGGCGGCACGCTCGGCGCCGCCGTGCGGCTGTTCGAACGTTGCGGGGTCGAGGTGGCCGGTGTGGGCGTGGTCATGGAACTCGGCGAACTCGGTGGCCGCTCGGCCCTGGGCGGCCACCGGGTCAGCTCCCTGCTGCGCCTGTAGCCCCGACCCGGACGCACGGCCCGCGGCGGGCTGCCGCAGGGGCGGGTGGACGATTCCGGACGCCTCGGTAGAATGCCTGCAAAAAACTGACATGTGCCGGTGGGGAGACCGAAATGGTTGTAGAATGGTTGGTCTGTCTTTTTCGATAGGGGAACGTTCGATGCACGACGCTGATTTGGCCCATGAACGCGACTATGTGGCCGGACTTTACGCCCGGCTTGATGAGCTGCGGGCGGAAAAGCGCGCCCAGCTGGCGCAGGTACGGCGCGCCGGTGCGGTGGGTACCATGCAGAACGTCTCCGAGCGGGACGCGTTCGCCGCGCTGTACGAGGACCGCCTCGCGCAGCTCGACGCTGTCGACGACCGGCTCGTATTCGGCCGGCTCGACCTCGACTCCGGGGAGGCGCAGTACATCGGCCGTATCGGCCTCACCACCGACGACCTCCAGCGCCTCATGCTGGACTGGCGCGCGCCCGAGGCCGGCCACTTCTACCAGGCCACCGCGTTCGACCGGCAGGGGGTGCGCCGCCGCCGCCACCTGATCCTGCAGGGCCGCGAGGTGAAGGCCATCGAGGATGACGTCCTCGACGCCGACCTGCTCGCCGACGACGAGTCCCTCCAGGGCGAGGGCGCCCTGCTGGCGGCCCTGAATTCCAAGCGGACCGGACGGATGTCGGACATCGTCGGAACCATCCAGTCCGAGCAGGACCGGATCATCCGTTCATCGATCTCCGGCGCCCTTGTGGTCCAGGGCGGTCCCGGCACCGGCAAGACCGCCGTAGCGCTGCACCGTGCCGCCTATCTGCTCTACACCCACCGTGACCGGCTCAAGACCGCCGGCGTCCTGCTGGTGGGTCCGTCGTCGTCATTCATGAAGTACATCGAACGCGTCCTGCCCTCGCTCGGCGAAACCGGCGTCGTGATGGCGAGCGTAGGCCGCCTGATGCCCGGCATCCATGCCGTCGCCGAGCCCGAAGCCGAGGTCGCGGCCATCAAGGGCAGGCTGGACATGGCCGAGGTCGTGGCGCACGCCGTGGCCAACCGGCAGCGCATTCCGGCGGAAAACCGCGTCCTCGAAGTCGACGGACGCAAACTGCTGCTGACGCCCCGGCAAGTCCGCCGGGCCAGGGACCGGGCCCGCTCGACCGGCAAGCCGCACAACGAGGCCCGGGTCTCGTTCGTCAAGATCCTGCTGCGCGAACTGACCGAACAGATGACGGAACTTGTGGAAGCCGGCAGCATCGGCAACAACGCCGACCGCTCCTACCTTGCCGAGGACGTCCGCTCCGCGCGGGACGTGCGGATCGCCCTGAACCTGTGCTGGATGCCGATGACTCCGGAGAAGCTCATCGGCGAACTCCTCAGCAGGCCGGCGATCCTGGCAGCCTGCACCCCCCACCTCACCCCGGCCGAGCGCGAACTGCTGCTCCGGCCCGCCGACGCCCCGTGGACGGAAGCGGACGTGCCGCTGCTGGACGAGGCTGCCGAACTCCTCGGCGAACTCGACGCGGCCGCAGGCAGGGGACTGGCCCAGCAGGAACACGACCGCGCCCGTGACCTGGCGAATGCCAAGCAGACGCTGGTCAACATGGAAACAGCCGGCGTGGATGTCCTGATCTCCGCGGAAGAGCTCGTGGACCAGAACCAGGAACGCGAAGCCCGGCTGACCGCCGCCGAGCGCGCCACGACAGACCGCAGCTGGGCATTCGGGCACATTGTGGTGGACGAGGCCCAGGAGCTCTCGCCGATGCAGTGGCGCCTGCTGGTCCGCCGCTGCCCGCTGAAGTCCTTCACCATCGTGGGCGATATTGCTCAGACGAGTTCCGTGGCCGGCGCCAATTCCTGGCACAGCGCCCTCGCGCCGATGTTCGGCGACCGCTGGCAGCTTGAAGAACTCACGGTCAACTACCGCACGCCGTCGCAGATCGCCGAAGCGGCTGCCCGGATGGCCAACGCGGCGGGCCTTGTGGTGTCCGCACCGAAGGCTGTCCGGGAGGGCCGCTGGTCGCCGGTGATCGACCGCGTCGACCGCGGCGGGGTCATCAGCAAGCTCGTGGAGGTCCTGCCGGAGGAGCTGGGCGCGCTCGAGGGCGGCCTGCTGGCCGTCATTGCCGACGGCGAGCTCCTCCCGGAGGCGACCGCCGCGCTGCGCGCCGTCTACGGCCGCCGCGTCGGCACGGATGCCGGCAGCTACGTGCAGGACATCGTGGTGATCAGCCCCCGGGAGGCCAAGGGCCTGGAGTTCGACGGCGTCGTGGTGCTGGAGCCGTCGGCCATGCTCAACCATGAGCACGGCCGGGTCGGGGACCTGTATGTGGCCATGACCCGGCCCACCCAGCGGCTTCGGCTCATCGCCTCCGCCGGTGTGCCGGCCGGCATCGAGGACTGAGTCCCGCCCTCGGGCGCCCGGTCCGCTGACGGTCACAAGCGCTGACGGTGGCTTGATCCTGCTAACTTAGATTCCGTGTCCCAGCTAAATGATTTACGTTCCCAGCAGAATGACCCCAGCTTCGCCAACGTCTGGCAGGAGCTGAAATGGCGAGGCCTGGTCCACGTCTCCACGGATGAGGCGGAGCTGGAAAAGCTCCTCGCCGGCGATCCCGCAACCTATTACTGCGGCTTCGATCCGACCGCACCAAGCCTGCACCTGGGCAACCTGGTCCAGCTGCTGCTGATGCGCCGGATCCAGTTGGCCGGCCACAAGCCCCTGGGGCTGGTCGGCGGCTCCACCGGCCTGATCGGAGATCCGCGGCAGACCGCCGAACGTGTGCTCAACACCCCCGAGACGGTCGCCGAATGGGTCGGGAAACTGCAGGCCCAGGTCCAGCGTTTCCTCAGCTTCGAGGGCGACAACGCCGCCCGGATGGTCAACAACCTGGACTGGACGGCGCCGCTGAGCGCCATCGACTTCCTGCGCGGTATCGGCAAACACTTCCGGGTCGGCACCATGATCAAAAAGGATATTGTTGCCAACCGCCTGAACTCCGACGAGGGGATCAGCTACACGGAGTTCAGTTACCAGATCCTGCAGGGCATGGACTACCTGCAGCTGTTCCGCGACTACGGCTGTGTCCTTCAGACCGGCGGTTCGGACCAGTGGGGCAATCTCACCAGTGGCACCGATCTCATCCGCAAGGTCGAGGGCAAACACGTCCACGCGCTGGGTACCCCCCTCATCACGAACGCCGACGGCACCAAGTTCGGCAAGAGCGAGGGCAACGCCATCTGGCTCGATCCGGAGATGTGCAGCCCGTACGCCTTCTACCAGTTCTGGCTCAACACGGCGGACAGTGACGTCGCGGCACGCCTGAGGGTGTTTACCTTCCTGGGCCGTGCCGAGATCGAGGCGCTGGAGGCCGCGGTAGCCGAGCGGCCCTTCGCCCGCGAAGGACAGCGGAAGCTCGCCTACGAGGTAACCTCCCTCGTCCACGGTGTGGACGCCACCGAGAAGGTCATCGCAGCCTCTGCCGCGCTGTTCGGCAACGGTGACCTCAGTGTCCTGGACGAGGCCACGCTCAAGGCGGCCACATCCGAACTCCCGTCGGCCACCGTTGGTGCCGGCGGCCTGGGCATTATCGAACTGCTGGTCGCGACAGGCCTGTCGGAGAGCAAATCCGCCGCCCGCCGCACCGTGGGGGAGGGCGGGGCCTACGTCAACAACGCCAAGGTCGCGGATCCGGACGCTGTGATCGAGCCCGGCCAGCTGCTGCACGGACGCTACCTGCTGCTGCGCCGGGGCAAAAAGAACCTCGCCACCGTGGAAGTCTCCGCGGCCTAGAGCAACTTCGAACGTCACCTGCACGCTCCTGCCCGACCCGGTTGCAAGGTCGGGCAGGAGCGTGTATTGTTTTCTGAGTCGCCACCACAGAGTGGCGACCAACCCCAACAACATTAGAGAAGCAATTCTTCTAGCGCTTTCGGCTCCCCTGGAGCAGGTGGCGCAGGAATGAAAAATTGCTTCACATTTCGTTGGGCATATTCGCTCCATCGAGTGAAATCCGGGTGAAAATCCGGATTTGCAAAGTGGATATGAATGAAATAAGCTTCAAATATCGCATCGAAGAAAAAGCGAAACAAAAGAATTCAATTACATTGAATTGTTTCGAATAGTACTTCGAATGTGTCTGTTGTTTGAGAACTCAATAGTGTGCCAAGTTTGTTGATACCAATTTATTGTATTGAATTGGTTGAATTGACTGGATCGTGCCACCCCG
>NZ_JBEPOX010000010.1:0-193995 GCF_040547025.1 Arthrobacter sp. UYEF36 | reverse complement strand
ATCACCGACGACCAGCTCGAAGGCGACCTCTACCGGCCCCCGTACTACCACCCCGGCATGGACTCCCCCGAGATCCAGTACCTCATGGAACGCCGCCGCGCCCTCGGCGGCTTCGTCCCCGAACGCCGGCCGGACCACGCGCCCATAGAGCTGCCGGACCCCAAAACCTATGAGATAGCCAAGCGCGGGTCCGGGAAACAGCAAGCCGCCACCACCATGACCTTTGTGCGGCTGCTCAAAGACCTGCTCCGGGACAAGAAGTTCGGGCACCGCATTGTCCCGATCGTGCCGGATGAATCGCGCACGTTCGGGATGGACGCCTTCTTCCCCTCAGCGAAGATCTACAACCCGGACGGCCAGGGCTACCTGTCGGTGGACCGGGACCTGGTCCTGGCCTATAAGGAATCGGCCCAGGGCCAGCTGATCCACCCGGGCATCAACGAGGCCGGGGCGGTCGCGGCATTCACCGCCGCCGGCACGTCCTACGCCACCCACGGCGAACCGCTGATCCCGATCTACGTCTTCTACTCGATGTTTGGTTTCCAGCGCACGGGCGATTCCTTCTGGGCCGCGGCGGACCAGATGACCCGCGGGTTCATCATCGGCGCCACTGCCGGCCGCACCACCCTGACCGGTGAAGGCCTGCAGCACGCCGACGGCCACTCCCCGATCCTGGCCGCAACCAACCCCGCCGTCCTCACCTACGACCCCGCGTTCGGATACGAAATGGGCCACATCATCCGGGACGGCCTGGAACGGATGTACGGACCGGTCTCCGAAGACCGGAACCTGATGTACTACCTCACGGTCTACAACGAGCCGATCTTCCAGCCGGCCGAACCCGAGAACCTCGACGTCAACGGCGTGCTGAAAGGCATCTACCGGGTGTCGGCGTCGGACCTGGAAGGGCCCAAAAGCCAGATCCTGGCCTCGGGCGTCTCGGTGCCGTGGGCCCTCCAGGCCCAGCGGGTCCTCGCCGAGGACTGGGGCGTCTCCGCGGACGTCTGGTCCGTGACGTCCTGGAACGAACTGCGCCGCGACGGGCTTGCCGCCGAGGAAGAAGCGTTCCTCAACCCCGGCCAGCCCGCCCGCATCCCGTTCGTCGCCGAACAGCTCGCCGGCGCGAGCGGTCCGATCGTGGCCGTGACCGACTACATGAAGGCCGTCCCGGACCAGATCCGCCAGTTCCTGCCGCACCAGTTCGCCTCGCTCGGCGCCGACGGGTTCGGCTTCTCCGACACCCGCGCCGCCGCCCGCCGCTTCTTCAAGAACGACACCCACTCGATTGTGGTGAAGACCCTGCAGCTGCTGGCCGCCCGCGGAGAGATCGACGGCGGTGCGCCCAGCTACGCGATGGACCGCTACAAGCTCCTGGACGTCACCGCGGGCACCACCGGCGGAGCGGGAGGCGACGCCTGACCCGCGGGCGTTAGGGTGGGCAGATGAGCGACAGCGGAGCACTGGCCCATAGCCGGGCACCTGGCACGACGGCGGTGCTGCTCGCCGCCGGCGCCGGGACACGGCTGGGCCTCGGTCCCAAGGCGCTGCTCCCGTTCCGCGGCCGCACGCTCGTGGAAGTACTGGCCGACGTGCTGCTTGCGGGCGGCTGCCGGGAAGTGGTGGCGGTGCTCGGCGCGGACGCGGCAACGGTCCGCGCCGGCACCGACCTCAGCCGGCACCGGGTCATCGACAACCCGGCCTGGGCCACGGGCATGGGCAGTTCCTTCCGGCTCGGCGTCGCCGCGGCAGCCCCGGCGGACCATGTGCTCATGGCCCTGGTGGACCAGCCCGGGCTGACCCCTGAGACCGTCGCCCGCCTGCTGGCATCCCACCGGCCCGGCCGGGTGACGGCGGCCGGCTACCGTGGCCCCGAAAGGAAGCTTCAACGGGGTCATCCGCTGCTCCTGGATGCCGGCCTCCGCGCTGAAGCCGCGGAAAGGGCCACTGGCGACGCCGGGGCACGCTTCTTCCTCCAGGCCCACCCGGAGCTGATCGACCTCGTGGACTGCAGCGACCTCACCGGCGGCGAGGACCTCGACTCCCCCGACCAGCTGCACCTCCTCGACTAGCCACCCCGCCAACTCCACCCCACTACAACGCGGGGTCACTTACGGCCCAAAAAACACCACACCATGGGCCGGATCTGACCCCGCGTTGGGTTTAGCGGGAGGGGTCCAGGAGCTCCTGCAGCCCCCGCTTGAAACCGGACCGGCCGCCGTGGGCCGGATACCTGATCTTCGGCACGTCCAGGCCGCTCCGCTGCAGGCTGCGGTGCGCCACATTCCCCACGGCCACCACCGTTTCGATGGGGAACACCTCGGTCAGCGCCTGCCAAAACGGCGTTCCCAGTGCTGCTTCGGAGGCCGTGGGGGTGCGGTTGGACAGCGGCCGCCCCGGCACGTGCGTATGCCACGGGCAGGCACTCCAGAGCAGGGGAAGGACGTCCAGCTCGGCCAGCACCTTCCACATCACCGTGGCCGTGGGTTCCGCCGCAATCCCCGCAGCATCCGCCGGCAGCACATAGCCCTTGCCGGGCCCGAACAGCCCAAAGACGTTGGCAGGCCCCTCGAACATGGTGCGGTTGGTGAAGGGAACTCCGGTGATCCTCATGCCCCTGAAGCCGGGCGCCTCGCCCACCAGCAGCACCGTCGGGGAGCGGTCCAGCATTTCCTGCAAGTAGATTCCCAGGTTTTGCCGGCGCAGCGCATTTCCCGGTTCGTCGTGATCAAAGAAGTTGTTGCACCCCGGCCCCGTTGCCACCGAGGCGAGCCGGTCAACAAAGCCCTCGATGGCGGATGAAGTCATGTCGTGCCCGTTCCCTTGGCAGCTCGTCGGTTAATCAGAATATCCGGGCCGCCCCGCCGCGGCACGGTCGTCACGGCCCGTCCTAGCATGGGGGCATGACGGACATGACCATCTTCACCGTGGGGCACTCCACTCACCCCATCGACGAATTCATTGGCATCCTGAAGGCCCACGGCGTAAAAAAGCTGATCGATGTACGCACCGTCCCGAAATCGCGGCACAATCCGCAGTTCAATGAGGACGCACTCGCGGCGAGCGTGCGTGCCAGCGGGATCACCTACCGGCGGATGGAATCCCTCGGCGGCCTGCGCCACGCCCGGAAGGACAGTCCCAACGGTGCCTGGCGGAACGCGTCGTTTCGGGGGTACGCGGACTACATGCAGACCGAGGACTTTTCCACCGCCATCGGCCAGCTGCTGGAACGCGGGCGGACCAACGATGCGGCGGTCATGTGCGCGGAAGCCGTCCCGTGGCGCTGCCATCGCTCGCTGATCGGCGACGCGCTCCTGGTGAGGAATGTCGAGGTGCTGGACATCATGACGGAAAAATCCGCCAAGCCCCACACCCTGACCTCCTTCGCACGCGTCGAGGGAGAGCGGGTCTGGTATCCGGAGGACTGACCGCCGGCAAACCAACCACAACGCGGGGTCAGTTACGGCCCAAGAAGCGCCCCAACATGGGCCCGATCTGACCCCGCGTTGGTTTTAAGAGGCGGTTACCAGCGCGGGTGGATCGATTCGCGGAAGTACTTGTCGTAGATTTCCCGGACGCCGACGTCGAACGTTGCGTCGATGCCGCCGATCCCCGCCGCTTCGGCGTTAGAGCGGGCCTGGTCCACGTTCCGCGCGCCGGGGATCACCGTACTGACGCCGTCCTGCGCCGCGATCCAGGCGATGGCCGCCTGGGCGGTGCTGACGCCGTCGGGCACCAGTTCCTCGAACTCGGCCATCGCCTTCAGGCCCTGCCCGAAGTCCACGCCGGAGAAAGTCTCCCCGACGTCGAACGCGGAGCCGGTGCGGTTGTAGTTCCGGTGGTCGTCCGCTGCGAAGGACGTGTCCGCGGTGTATTTGCCGGAGAGCAGCCCCGAGGCGAGCGGCACACGGGCGATGATGCCGACCCCGGCGGCTTCCGCCGCGGGCAGGACCTCGTCCAGCGGCTTGAGCCGGAAGGCGTTGAGGATGATCTGCACGGTGGCCGTGCCTTCGTGCCGCATGGCCTCAAGGGCTTCGTCGGTCCGTTCCACGCTGACGCCGTAGTTCCGGATGGCCCCCTCGGCCACGAGGGTGTCCAGCGCGTCGTAGACTTCGGCGCTGCTGTAAACGGCGGTGGGCGGGCAGTGCAGCTGGACCAGGTCCAGCCGCTCCACGCCCAGGTTGCGCCGGGACCGGTCCGTCCACTCGCGGAAGTTGGCGAGGTTGTAATGTTCCGGCTGCTGTTCCACCCGGCGGCCCATCTTGGTTCCCACCGTGATCTCCAGGCCCGGGTTGTCGGCCATGAATTTGCCGATGGCCTGCTCGCTGCGGCCGTCGCCGTAGACGTCCGCGGTGTCGAAGAACGTGACGCCGGCTTCCACGGAGGCGGCCAGGATGGCCTGCGCGTTAGCTGGGTCCACATTGCCCCAGTCCGCGCCAAGCTGCCAGGTCCCCAGCCCAACAATGGAGACGTTCCGTCCGGTTTTGCCCAAGATTCGCTTTTCCATCATCCGACTATAGGCCGGAACAGCAACGCGGGGTCAGATCCGGCCCAAGAAGCCCCACAACATGGGCCGGATCTGACCCCGCGTTCGTCTTGGGGCGTTGGTTTTAGCGGGAAGAGGGCAGGGTCACCGCGTTGCGTGCGCGGGGGCAGCCACGAGCGGCCAGCCGATGACCGTCTTCGGTCGCGGGGTGGCATAGGTCCGGACTTTTGACGTGCTCAGCCGCAGCCGGACCAACGATTCAGCGATGGTGACGGCAGCCGCCACACCGTCCACCACGGGGACGCCGGCACGCTTCCGGATCTCCTCGTCCAGACCGGCCATGCCACCGCACCCAAGGACAATGACTTCGGCCTTGTCCTCGCGGACTGCCAGCAGCGCCTGTTCGATGATGGCTTCCACCGCGCGCGCCGGATCTTCCTCCAGTTCCAGGACAGCCAGTCCGCTGGCCCGGACCGAGGCGCAGCGGGCGTCGAGGCCGGCCAGCTTCAGCCGGTCCTCGATCAGCGGGACGGCCCGATCCAGGGTGGTGATCACGGAGTACTTGTGGCCCAGGAACATGGCGGTGCTCGCGGCCGCCTCGGTGATGTCCACGACCGGAACGTCGAGGAGCTCCTGGAGCCCTTCGCGGCCGTGTTCGCCGTAGCCGGCCTGGATGACGGCGTCGTACGGCTCGGAATAGGACAGGACCCTGTCCATCACGGCGATCGCCGCGAGGTAACTCTCAAAGTTCCCCTCGCAGGAGTCCGCGCCGAAGCGCGGAGTGAGTCCGACGATTTCCGTATCCGGAAGCGCGACCTGGCGTGCCTGCGCGGCGATGGAGTCGGTCATGGACTGTGTGGTGTTGACGTTGGCGACAAGGATGCGCATGGGGCATTTCCCTTTCAGGACAGCTGGTCAGTGGGTGCTGGCGACGGCGATTGCCTCGCCGTCGACGTCGTCGAGCAGCAGGGAGCGGTCCGAGATGACGTAGTAGACCGCCGCGGCGATGCCGGCCGCGACGAACCACGCGAACGGGGCGGCGGCTTCCAGCGCCGGAACAAACGCAATCAGGAGCGCGATGCTGGCGGCGGGCACCATGGCGATCATCGCGCGGGGGTTGAAGCCCTTCTTGTAGTAGTAGGCGCCGGCCCGGTCCTCGGTGTAGAGCTCAATCACGTTGACCTTGCCGCGGCGCAGCAGCCAGTAATCGGCCATCACGACGCCGAACAGCGGGCCGAGCAACGCCCCGAGTCCACCAAGGAAGTACACAATCACCAGCGGGTTGTTATACAGGTTCCACGGCAGGATGATCAGGCCGATGGTGCCGCTGACCCAGGCCGCCTTACGGAAGTCCAGGTGCTTCGGAAAGAGGTTGGTCAGGGCATAGACGGGCGCCACGAAGTTGGCCATCAGGTTCACGGCGATGGTCAGGATCAGGAGAGCGAGGCAGGCCAGGACAAGGAACAGCGTGTTCGGAATGGTCTGCACAATGTCCGACGGGCTCTCGATGATGGTGCCGTTGATCTTGAACTGTCCACCGGCCATAACCACCACGATCGCGCCGAAGAGGAGCATATTGATCGGGATGCCCCAGAAGTTGCCGCGCACCACGGCCTGCTTGGAGACGGCAGACCGGGTGAAGTCACAGAAGTTCAGGACGAACGTTCCGTAAATGGCCACCCAGAGCGCGCCGCCGGCGAAGATGGTGCGCCACATTTCGGCGCCTTCGAGGGCATTGTCCGCGGCCCATGCGATGGAGCCGCCGGCTTCCACGAAGATCCAGACGGCGATGGCGGCCATGGTCACAAGGATGATGGGCCCGGCGAAGGCCTCGTACTTGCGGATCATTTCCATGCCGAAACTGACGATGACCAGCTGGACGATCCAGAGGAACACGAACGATGCCCAGCCCAGCGTGGAGAGGCCGAGGATGGAGTTGGCGTCCAGATCCCGCAGCGAGGGAGCCATAGCAACGAGCATGACGCGGAGCACCACCGACGCCAGATAGGTCTGGATACCGAACCATGCCACAGCGACCGCCCCGCGCAGGAGGCTGGCGATCTGGGCTCCCCTGATGCCGAAGCTGATCCGGCTCATGACGGGGAACGGAACACCGGTCTTGACGCCCATGAAGCCGGAAAGGCTGAGCAGCGCAAACAGGAGGACGGCTCCGACGCCCAGGGCGAGAAGGATCTGCCAGCCGCCCAGCCCGAGTGCGAAGAGCCCGATGGCGAAGGCGTAGTTGCCAAGGCTATGGACATCGTTGGCCCAGAGGGTGAAGATGCTGTAGCTGGTCCAACGGCGCCCTTCCCGCTTCGTCGGGGCAAGGTCAATGTTGTACAAGGTGGGGCTGATCGTCCGGCCGGCGGCGGCGCTGGCTGCATCGCAAAGCGCGTCGACACCCATGGAGGGGTGGGTTGCTTTGCTCAAGTCACCTGCGGCCTGGGGAGCCGGGTCGACGCCGGGCAACGGTGTCGTCTGCATCGTGATCTCGCTTCTTGAAGATGTCTTCCATGCATTCCGCACTGGGATCTGCGCCGGAATCTAACGGCGGGAGCGTCATTGCTTGTATTCCACAATGCGAAAGAAGGATATCGGATAGTGAAATAACAGTATGATCTAGGTCACGCGGCCGTCAAGGGTTTGCGGATTCCGGCCAGTCACAATCGGTTGGCTCGAGACCATGGGCAACCCGCGTCCGCCCGCCAGGAATCGCCTCGGCGACGAACAACGCGGGGTCAGCTACGGCCCATTAAGCACCTCATCATGGGCCCGATCTGACCCCGCGTTGGTTTTGGGGCGTTGGTTTTAGCGCACTGGTTTTAGCGGGAGGAGGCCAGGCCCGCTTCCTTCAGGCCGAGGTAGATCTTGTCCCGGGCGATCGGCAGCTCCGCGAACCGGACCCCGGTGGCGTTCCGGATGGCGTTGGCCAGTGCCGGCGCCACCGGATTGAAGGGGCTCTCGCTCATGGACTTCGCGCCCAGCGGGCCCAGCTTGTCGGTCGTGTCGGCGAAGTACACCTCGCTGCGCGGCACGTCCGCCAAGGACGGGATGTGGTACTGCCGGAGGATGTCCGTGGTGACCCGTCCGGCGTCGTCCACCCTGACCTCCTCATACAGTGCGGCGCCGAGCGCCTGCGCGATGCCGCCTTCGATCTGCCCGCGGCACTGCCTCGGGTTGACCACGACGCCGGCGTCGGCCGCCTGGACGCTCTGCAGGATCCGCAGCTCCCCTGTCCCGGTGTTCACGGCCACCCGGAAACCGTGGACGTTGAACGCCACCGACCGCGGTGTCCCGCCCCAGTGCCCCTCGCCGGAAAGGTCGACGCCGGCCGCTGCGGCGGCGTCGAACAGTTCCGCCAGCGGCACCCGGGTTCCCTCACAGATGACCGCGTCACCCTCCAGCACGCACCCGGAGGCCTGGACCTGCCGGATGCCCGCGGCGAAAGCGCGGATCCGCACCGCCAGTTCCTCGGCCGCGGCGAGCGTGGCCTTCCCGGCCACCACCGTCCCGGCCGAGCCGAAGGCGCCGGAATCGTGGTCGACGAGGTCCGTGTCCGACTGCCGGACCGTGATCCGGCCCGCGGTGGTGGACAGGGCAGTGGCGGCGAGCTGGGCGTGCACGGTGGTGGTGCCGTTGCCGAACTCGGCGGTCCCCACGTCCACCTGGTAGGTTCCGTCCGGCAGGAGCCGGAGCCGGGAATGCGCGAAGTGGCCCCGCGGCGGGACGGTGTCGATCATGGACAGCGCCGAGCCTTCGCCGGTGACCCAGTCCGGGCCGAGGTCCTGGAGTCCGGCGTCGCGGTAGCGGTCCCGGCCGCGCACCAGGGCGTCCTGCACCAGCCGCGTGCACTGGTCCAGCCCGTAGCTGCCGTAGAGGACGTCCTCTTCCGGGTCGGGGTGCGTGGAGAGCATGTCGTCGCCCTCGCGGACCATGTTGCGGCGGCGGAATTCCATCGGATCCATGCCGATCCCGGCGGCGAGCTCATCGACGGCGGACTCGATCGCAAAGATCATCTGGCTCAGCCCGTAGCCGCGGAAGGCCCCGGACGGCACGGTGTTGGTGTAGACCGCGTGCGCATCCACCTTCTTGTTGGCGCAGTTGTACACGCCTAGGGATTCGCCGCAGCCGTGGAACATCACGCCCACGGAGTGGTTGCCGTAGGCGCCGGCGTTGGTCAGCACCTCCAGCTGCAGGGCCGTGAGCCGGCCCTCGTTGCTGGCGGCGGCCTTGAGCCGGATGGTGAACGGGTGCCGGGTGGTGGACGCCGTGAATTGCTCGGTGCGGGTGAATTCGAGCTGCACCGGGCGCCGCAGTTTCAGTGCGGCGAGGGCCACGATGTCCTCGGTGAGGACCTCCTGTTTGCCGCCGAAGCCGCCGCCGACCCGTCCCGCGACCACCCGGATCCGGTCCTCCGGCAGGCCGAAGACCCGGCCCAGGGTGCGCCGGACCAGAAACGGCACCTGGCTGGAGGTGCGGACCTGGAGCCGGCCGTCGTCGTCGATCGAGGCGATGGCGGCGTGGGTCTCCAGCGCGGTGTGTTGCACCCGCTGGGTGCGGTACGTCTGCTCGTGGATGAAGTCCGCGGACGCAAAGGCCGCCGCGACGTCGCCCAGTTCGGAGTGCAGCTCGGCCACCACGTTCTGCTCCGGCCGCCCGATGCGGGCCGTGGCGGCGTCCTTGTCCCCGTGGACCAGCGGCGCGCCGGGGCGCATCGCGTCCTGCGGGGTGAACACGGCGTCCAGGACCTGGTACTCCACTTTCAGCGCCCGGACGCCGGCTTCCGCCGCGGCCACGGTCTCCGCGACGACGGCGGCGATCCGCTGCCCGACGAACCGGACCACGTCATCGAGCACCCGGGTGTCGTCCGGATCGTCGGTGTAGAGCTCGTGCTGCGCCGTGGAAAACAGCTGCGCGGGTGAGTCCTCGTGGGTGAAGACCGCCTCCACGCCGGGAATCCGCAGCGCGTCCGTGGTATCGATGGACAGCACGCGGGCGTGGGCGTACGGCGAGCGCAGGAGCTTCACGTGCAGCAGCCCCGGAAGCTCCGACGCCGGCACATCCAGGGTGTAGCGCGCCGTGCCGGTGACGATCGCCTGGCTGGCGGGCGCCGGGACGTCGTCGCCGAGCTGGCCGGGACGCGGATCGGGCTGGCCGACGCCGGCGATTCCAGATCCCGGCCCCGCGGGGTCCGGGTGTCTGGATTCGCCGTGCGCGGCCCCACCGCAGACGGCGTCCGCGATGGCCCGGTAGCCCGTGCAACGGCACAGGTTCCCCTTGAGGTTCCGCGGCAGGTCGGCCTTCTGTTCGTCGTCGAAGGTGGCCGCCGTCATCACCATGCCGGCGGTGCAGAACCCGCACTGGAAGCCCTGCCGTTCCATAAACTGCTGCTGCATGGGATGCAGGCCCGCACCGGGTTCGGTGCTGGCGAGGCCTTCCACCGTAGTGACGGCGTGGCCGTCCGCGCGGACCGCGGGGTAAATGCAGCTGTGCACCGGGGTGCCGTCCACGTGGACGGTGCAGGCCCCGCAGTCGCCGCCGTCGCAGCCTTTCTTCACGCCCAGGTTGCCCTGCTCGCGCAGGAACGTCCGCAGGCACTGGCCCGGCCTCGGTTCGGCCTGCGCCGGGTTTCCGTTGATCTCAATAGCCATGCTCAGGCCCCTTCCTGCTGCGGCGAAGCCGGCGGTGTTGCGCGTTCCGGCGGCCAGAAGTCGCCGGACACGAGTGCCGGCGGCGTGCCCGCCGGTGCTGCCAGTTCAGCCCGGATTTCCTCCGCGAGCCGGTAGGTCATGTCCTTGCGCCAGGCCGGCAGGCCGTGGATGTCGTCGTGGTAAATCGCGTCCGGGATGGCGGCGTCGAGCGCTTCGGACAGTCCGGCTGCCGAGCCGGTGCCGGCGGTGTTTTCGAGGCGCAGCTGCACGGGACGCGTGGTGGCGGCGGTGACGGTGAGGACCAGGCCGCCGTCGGCGTCGAGCCTGCCGATCAGCAGCACTCCCGACCGTCCCAGGTTGCTTAGCGACAGCCGGCGGAACGCGACCCGGGAGGCCAGGGCCGACGCCGGCAGGTGGATACTGCGGAGCAGCTCGCCGGGTGCCAGGCAGTTGCGCCCGTCCCCGGTGACGAATTCTGCCACCGGGACGATGCGGCTGGCGCCGTCCGGGCCGAGCACCGTGGCCACGCCGTCCAGGGCCACGCAGAGCGAGGTCATGGGTCCGGCCGGCAGGGACGTGCAGAGGTTGCCGCCCACGGTGGACATGTTCCAGACCTTGAAGGACGCCACGAACGAATCACAGCATGGCCGGATCAGCTCCAGGCCAGGCCAGGACGCCGCGTGCGGCCGGCCGGTTTCGCCGGCGGGCAGCGCGTAGAGCTCAGCGATGGTGCAGGTGGCCGCGAGTTCGATCCCGGATTCGGACACCGTGACGGCCGGCCAGCCGGTGGAGCCGAGGTCCAGCAGCCGGCGGAGCGGTTCCTTGCCGAAGGCGAAGCTGCCGTAGGAAAACAGCACGGTGCCGCCGGCGAGCCAGGCGTCTCCGGGCTGCCAGTCGGCCGGATCCGCGGTGCGGACCACCGCCTCGATGGTGTTCATGTCCATGGCATCTCCTGGTGGTGCGGGGTTCGGTGCTCAAGGGTGTGGTGCTGCGGGGTGTAGTGCTGCGGCGTCTGGTGCTCCGGAGTGTGGCCGGCGCCGGTGTATCGGTCCGCTCCCGTCCTTCAGTGACAGCCCCCGGGGGGAACGGCTCCGGAGGGCCACCAGTTCCGCGGTGATGGACACGGCCACCTCGGCCGGGGTGACCGCGCCCAGGTCCAGCCCGATCGGGGAATGCAGCCGTCCGGCCTCCTCCGGCGCCACCCCGGCGGCGAGCAGCGACTCTATCCGCTGGCCGTGGCTCCGCCGCGATCCCATGGCCCCGACGTACGCGAGATCCAGGCGGAGCGCCGCCTGCAGCAGCGGGATGTCGAACTTTGGATCGTGGGTGAGCACACAGACAACGGTCCGGGCATCGAGGCGCCCGGCGGCGGCTTCCGCGGCCAGATAGCGGTGCGGCCAGTCTGTGACCACTTCCTCGGCCAGGGCGAAACGCTCCTGCCGGGCGAAGGCCGGCCGGGCGTCGCACAGGGTCACGTGGTAGCCGAGCAGCTTGGCGGCCGGCACCAGGGCCGCGCCGAAATCGTTGGCGCCGAACACCAGCATCCGGGCCGGCGGTCGCCTGCTCTCCACCAGCAGCGTGATGGGCCCAGCGGCGGGCCGGCGCGCTCCCGGGCTGCCGTAGCAGCCGGATTCCACGGCCAGCCGCACCACCCCGGTGGTGCCGCTTCGCAGCAGGGGCTCGAGCTGCGCGGCTGCCGCAAGCAGCAGGGCATGGCCCCCGCCGGCGGCTCCCAGCAGGGCGGCCACGGCATCGGACTTCGCCACCTGGTAGCTGGCGGGATCCGGGACGACGACGGCTCGGGCACCTCGCGCGGAAGCGTTCCCTCGGGGGGCTAGCGCATCGACCCGCCGGATGAGCGCCAGGCCCGCGCCGGGGTCGTGGGCGTCCTGTGCGTCCCGGCCCTCCGGCCGGAGGCCGCCGAAAGTGTCCGCCAGCAGTTCGATGTGGACTTCCAGCTCGCCTCCGCAGGTGAGCCCGACGGCGAACGCGTCCTCGGCGCTGTAGCCGAAGAACTCGCGGCGGGTGCCGCCGTCGGCGATCACTTCCAGGGCCGCCGCCACTACGCCACCCTCAACGCAGCCGCCGGAGAGGCTGCCCAGGACATCGCCGGACTCGGACACGAACATGGAGGTTCCCACCGGGCGCGGCACGGACCCGCCGGTCCCCACCACGGTGGCCACGGCGCACCGCTCGCCGGTGGCTGCAGGCTGCCAGTCCGCCAGCGCAGACATCAGATCCAGCATTGCTGCACCCCCCTAGTCCCGTGCGGCGTTGGTGTGCACATTCTCGTTCGTAACCGTGGCCGGGGGAAGCACCGCACCGGCCGGGTGCCCCGGAAATCCGCTGCAGTTCCGGACCCTCGCGCCCTTGATCCGCGCTGCGGCTGTCCGAAAGCGCCGCGAAGTCGGCACGGCCTAGTAGTCGATCCGGTTCTGGAGGGTGTTCCAGGTGGTGAAGGGCTGCAGCACGGGCGGCGCCCCCGGACCGTCAAGCTCCAGCTTGCGCACGGGCAGGACGGCATCGGGCTGGTCGTTCTCGAAGTACTCGTAGAACACGGCGTCGTCGAAGCCGACCGAGGCGGCATCGTGCCGGTCCGCGGCGAAGATCACGCGGTCCACCCGCGCCCAGAGGGCGGAGGCCAGGCACATGGGGCACGGCTCGCAGCTGGTGTAGAGCGTGGCTCCGCTGAGCTCGAACCGGCCCAGTTCGGTGCAGGCCCGGCGGATGGCCGTGACCTCGGCGTGGGCGGTGGGATCGTTGGTGGCGGTGACGCGGTTGACGCCGTCGAATGCTTGCCCGTCCGCGGTGACAATGACGGCGCCGAAGGGACCCCCGCTGTTCATGACGTTGGCTGTGGCCAGCTCGATTGACCGGACAAGATACGCCTGGGCCGCGGCGGTGACAGTCATGATGCGACTCCCTTGTGCTGTGGAAGCCGGTTCCCGTGCCGAAACGTAATCAGCCAACTGCGTCGGTTACCAGGCTTCAGCGTGTGCGATGAAGGTTCAATTGCGCCTGGTAGATAGCCCCCGGATCCCGGGCGCCCGCCTTTGACACCAGCGAGAGTAACAGCGGAACGCGGGCCGCGCCAGTGGTTTCCGGAAGCTTGGTTTCGTGATGTGAAATCCGCATTTCCGGGTTGTCACAAGGGCGGATCGTTGGCGCGCCGTCTAGTCCTGGCTGCGACCAGCCGGTTCATCCAACGCGAGACCCGGCCGGACCGGAGTCCGCGGTCGGCGGGGAAGTAGAAGTCCGGATCGGTGCCGCCGCGCGGGTGATATAGCTCGGCGGGGGCCGTGGCTGGCTCCGCTCCCTGCGTGCTGGCTGGTTGCTGCTGCTGCTGCTGCATCTGATGCTCCCTGGTCTGTTCCTTGACGTTCTGACCCTGCGGCTCGCCCCGCAGCTTTCACCATGCGGAACTTAGTTATTGCTATACGGAAACGGTAAAGGCGCGCCTCAGTGCAGTCAAGGGCCTGTTTCCGCCGCCACACAGACTGCCGGTCACAATCGGAAAATTCAGATTGTGATGTACACCACCGCCGGACTGGGCTAGCCTAGAGGGTAATTCGTGGCGCAGGTCACGTAACCTGGGAGCAGCAGGCAGGGTTGTAATGAGCTGGCGTCAACTGACGTCGGCTCTTTTTTGTGGGCCGGCGGAGAAAGATACGAACGCGAAATGCGGACGAAATTTCTATGTGGGATTTTGATTCCACATACCGGAAGTTGGGAAACCCACCATGAACAACAAGATCGTCCTCGGACAGAACCAGTACGGCAAAGCGGAAGTCCGGGTCGTCAAGATCACCCGCGACACGGAACGCCACGAGATCGAAGACCTCAACGTCACCTCGCAGCTCCGCGGCGACTTCGCCGCGGCCCACCTGGAAGGCGACAACAGCCATGTGGTGCCGACGGACACCCAGAAGAACACCATTTACGCGTTCGCACGGGACGGCATCGGCTCCCCGGAGGCATTCCTGCTCCGGCTCGGAGACCACTTCACGTCCAGCTTCGACTGGGTGACCGGCGGCCGCTGGGCGGCCGAGTCCTACAGCTGGGACCGCATCCAGGCTCACGGCGCCGCCCACGACCACTCCTTCGTGCGCAACGGCCAGGAAATCCGGACCGCCGTCCTGGTCCGCGACGGATCCGACCGGCACCTCATCTCCGGCCTGAAGGACCTGACCGTCCTGAAGTCCACGCAGTCAGGATTCGTCGGCTACCCGCAGGACAAGTACACCACCTTGCAGGAGACCACCGACCGGATCCTCGCCACCGATGTTTCCGCCCGCTGGCGCTTCAGCCCCGGCACGGATTTCAGCTCGCTCGACTTCAACAAGAGCTACGAGGACGTCAAGGGACTCCTGCTGGAGGGCTTCACCGAAAAGTACTCCCACGCCCTGCAGCAGACCCTGTTCGACATGGGCACCAAGGTCCTGGAAGCACATAGCGAGATCGAGGAAATCAAGTTCTCGATGCCCAACAAGCACCACTTCCTGGTGGACCTCTCACCGTTTGGCCTCGACAACCCCAACGAGGTCTTCTTCGCCGCTGACCGCCCGTACGGCCTGATCGAGGCGACGGTCCAGCGCGATAACGCTGCATCGGCCGAGATGGCCTGGTCCGGTATCACCGGCTTCTGCTAGGACCCCCGCCCCGCCGGTTTAGCAAGCCGGTCTAGCAAGCCTTTTCAGCGAGCCGGTTCGGAGCCACCGCCTGTTCCAGGGCCAGCCCCAGCACCGGCCCTGGAACAGGCCATCACCCCACAAGCCACATCTGTTAGCCAGACACCGTTAGCCAGACAAGGACGTCTGCCATGAACCAAGAAAGTCTGCCATGAACATGAAGAAGAAGCCGTCCGGGGTCAAGACCCGGGCCGGCCGAACACCGTCCACCCGGCCCGAGGATGAACGCCTCCCGATCGCCAGCAGCTTCGCGTATGGATTCCAGCATGTCCTGACCATGTACGGCGGCATCATTGCCGTCCCCCTGATCGTCGGTCAGGCCGCGGGCCTGTCCCCCGCCGACATCGGGATCCTGATCGCCGCAGCGCTCTTTATGGGCGGGCTGGCAACCCTGCTCCAGACCCTCGGCCTGCCGTTCTTCGGATCCCAGCTGCCCCTGGTGCAGGGCGTGTCCTTCGCCAGCGTCGCAACCATGGTGGCGATCGTCACCGGAGGCGGAGGCCTGCCGGCCGTTTTCGGGGCCGTCATCGTCTCGGCCGCGATCGGCCTCCTTATTGCCCCGGTCTTTTCGAAGATCGTCCGGTTCTTCCCGCCGGTGGTGACCGGAACGGTGATCACCACCATCGGCCTGACGCTGATGCCGGTGGCCGCCAACTGGGCCATGGGCGGCAACAAGAAGGCCGCCGACTACGGCAGCATGGCGAATATCGGGCTCGCCGCTATCACGCTCGCCCTGGTGCTTCTGCTCAGCAAGGTCGGCAGTGCCACGGTTTCCCGCCTCTCCATCCTGCTGGCCATGCTGGGCGGAACGATCGTGGCGGTGCTGACCGGGATGGCCGATTTCTCCAAAGTCGGGAACGGCCCCATCGTGGCGTTCCCGACGCCGTTCCACCTCGGCGCACCCACCTTCGAGGTGGCCGCCATCATCTCCATGGTGATCGTGGTCCTGGTGATCCTGACCGAGACCATGGCCGACATCCTCGCCGTCGGTGAGATCGTCGGTACCAAGGTGGACTCGAAGCGGATCGCTGCAGGCCTGCGGGCCGATATGGGCTCCAGCCTGATAGCGCCCATCTTCGGGTCCTTCACCCAGAGCGCGTTCGCCCAGAACGTCGGGCTGGTCGCCGTCACCAAGATCAAGAGCCGCTACGTGGTCGCCGCCGGCGGCGTCATCCTCGTCCTGCTCGGCCTGCTGCCCGTCATGGGCCGCGTCGTGGCCGCGGTGCCCACAGCGGTTCTGGGCGGGGCAGGCATCGTCCTGTTCGGCACCGTTGCCGCCAGCGGCATCCGCACGCTGGCCAAGGTGGAGTACAAGAACAACATGAACCTGATCATTGTGGCCGCCTCGATCGGTTTCGGCATGATCCCCATCGCCGCTCCGACGTTCTACGACCAGTTCCCGTCCTGGTTCGCCACCATCTTCCACTCCGGCATCAGCTCCGCCGCCGTGATGGCCATCCTGCTGAACCTGCTCTTCAACCATCTGAAGGCAGGCAACTCGGAGAACCAGTCGGTGTTTGTGGCGGGGACGGGACGGGTCATCCGCGAGGAGGACCTCAAGTGCCTGGCCGACGGCGACCGCTTCGAGGGCGGCAGGCTGATCGACTGCGACGGCAAGGAAGTTCCCGTGGAAACGTCGACCAAATCCGAGCACTGACCGCCGGCGGCACCCCCAACATGGCAGGTGTGGCCCCTTTCCCGGAAGGAAAAGGGGCCGCACCGTGGCCTCGCCGGTTGCCGGACGAGGGCCTGGCGAAGCAGCTCCACCGCCGTCCTGGCACTGCAGGGCTAAGGACACACACCGTCTACGTCAAGGGGCGATGGCGGCCTCAACGCAGCCGTATTCCCCGGCGGTCACCTGAGTGTGGTCTCCAGGCCGTACCCGGATCAGTCCCAGCGGCGTGCCAGTAAGGATCAGTTGTCCGGGGCGCAGATGCAGACCGTAGTCCTCCAGATGCCGCGCCAGCCACCGCAGCGATCCCGCCGGTCCTCCGGGGACGCCGCCCATTGGCCCCTGCCACGAGTTCCTGCAGCGTCGGCCGCTTCCCGCGGAAGACGTAGTTGTGCAGCTCGATGACCGATCCGGCCGTCCTTGCCCAGGCGCACAGCCAGTTCACCCTCGATCGCGGCGGGCGGCCAACGAGGGCACGAAAGCAGTCATGCGCGTAGCGTATCCAGACCCCCAGCCACACAACTCCTCTTCCTGAAGAATCGGGTTAAACCATTGACCCGTCAGCAGGCGCGTCCTAAAGTTATCCGTGCAGCAGAAGTTTGTTTTCACTATACGAAATGCCAAGCATCTTCTGAACTGGTCTATCGCATAACAAAGGGGTTTCGTGGATACGTCACTGTCAACAAGCTCAACGTCAGCTGTCCTGGACGGCTCACGCGGCGCATCTGTTTCAGAACAGGATCGGCTGGCGGCGAGCACTGACCGGTCAGGTTATGTCTCGCCATCGTTGCCGGACGGCGTGGTCTTCGCTGAGTCAGCGGAAGACATTGTAAATACAGTCCGGCTCGCGGCCGCCCACGGGGCTCCAATAGTCCCCCGCGGCGCCGGAACAGGACTCGCCGCGGGTGCTTCGGCCAGAGCAGGGGAAGTGGTCCTCGATGTATCGCGGATGAACCGCATACTGCGGATCGATCCGGTGGAACAGCTCGCCGTGGTGCAGCCCGGAGTTCTCAACGCCGACCTTAATGCGGCCGCCGCCGAGCACGGACTCTTCTACGCTCCAGACCCTGCCAGCACCGCGATCTGTTCGATCGGCGGCAACGTCGCCACAAACGCCGGCGGAATGAGGTGTGCCAAATACGGCGTAACCCGCGAGGCCGTGCTGGCGCTTCAGGTAGTACTCGCAGACGGCAGGATGCTGCGCACGGGCCGGGAGACCATCAAGGGCGTGACCGGGTACGACCTCAACGCCCTGATTGTCGGTTCGGAAGGAACGCTCGGCGTGGTGGCTGAAGCGACGGTTCGGCTTCGTCCGCTGCCGGTTGCGACTGCCACGGTGGCAGCCTACTTCCCCGACTTCGCCACAGCCGCGGCGGCCGCGTCGGCGGTTATCGCCGCCCGCATCCAGCCGTCCCTCCTTGAACTGATCGATGGCCAGACCCTTGAGGCAATCGATATGGCGATGGGCACCGGTTACCGGTCAAAGGGCGGTGCTTTTCTCCTGGCGCAGACCGACGGATTCGGTGCGTACCTGGAGCAGGACGTGCTCATCGAGGCAATCAAGCCGTACGCATCGTCATACGAAAAGGCAACCGATGCGGATCATGCGAATGAACTCATCACTGCACGACGGGAGGCGATTCCTTCCCTTGAGAAGTTGGGCCGGGTGTCCATCGGAGACATCGGTGTTCCGCGCGGCAGGCTTGCTGAAGTTGCCGTTGGATTGGACGAGATCTCTGCCCGCACCGGTGTCCGGATTTTCTCGGTGGTGCACGCCTCCGATGGAAATCTCCATCCCATGCTGGTCCTGAACCCGGAGGACTCGGTTACGGAGGGGCCCGCAAAGGCGGCCCTGGGCGAGATGTTCCACCTGGCCAAGCGGCTGGGAGGCACGCTCACCGGTGAGCATGGAGTGGGCCTCCTCAAGCGGGACTGGCTCCTCCCGGAGCTCGGAGAGGTGTCCCTGAATGTGCAGCGGGCCATCAAAGACGCCCTCGACCCACACGGCATTCTCAATCCCGGCAAGGCCATCTGAACCCTCGCCGGTCAGACGGCCCGTAAGTACATCACATTGAAGCCCGGCTGGTGCCACCCAGCCGGGCTTCTTTGTCGAGGTTCGCCGGGTTCCTGTGCGGCGTGGGACCTTCGGATACCACCCTTTGGGCAGAGTGCTCTGTGCTGCTGAGTGATTGTGCAGGCACCGTCAGCACGACGCCGCCGGTGACGGATACGGATCCGAACCACCGACGGCGTCGCTTGCGGCTAGTGTTGCTTTTCCTCTTCGAGTACCAGCGGCTCGGCGGTCTTCTGCCGCATCATCCAGCGGGCAATGAAGGCCAAGGCTGCTGCGAGCAGTACCAGCATGATGGTGCCCAGGTTGAACCCGAGACCGTGGATGAAGATGAATGCAATCGCTCCCGCGGCCAAACAGTAATAGGTCGTCACCAGGATTGTCTTCCGCAGCAGGTCACCCTCACGTCCAAGCAATCCCACGGTTGCTGCAGCGGCCACGATGTTGTGGATGGCGATCGGATTCCCGCCGGCCCCACCTACAGCCTGTGCCGCTACAATTTGCTCCGGCGGCACACCGATCGCCGCTCCGGTTGAGAACTGGAACTGGGCGAAGGTCAGGTTGGAGACCGTGTTGGAGCCTGCCACGAATGCCCCCAGTGCGCCGATCCACGGCGCGATCACTGGCCATGAATCGCCTGTCAGCGCTGCGGCACCTTCGGCGAGCGTGACCGGCATGCTCGATAGCCCTGAGGAGTTGAAGTCCGGTCCGGAGTTGATGAGAACCCGCACGAGCGGCACGGCGAAGAGCAGCGCGACAGCAGTTCCGCCAAGCTGACGGCCGGATATCTTCAACGTACGCACAATTTGCCCGCGATCCATCCGGTGAAGCAGGTACGCGAATACCGAGGCGAGGATCAGCAGGAAGGCAGGCGAGTAGAACGGCTGTATTGAGGTGGTGATCCCGCTGCCAAGGATATTCTCGAAATTTATGGCAAGACCTGATAGATAGGTCTTCAACGGAGCGATCACGCGTGTGGCCACCAGCAGTCCCGCCATCAGCACATAGGGAGACCAAGCGCGGACCAGGGTCATGCGGGAGGAGATTTCGGTTGCGGCTTCGGGTTCAATCGAGCCCATCCAGCGGTCTGACCAAGCGGACCGCGGGCCGAACTGGAAGGAATCCTTCGGCATCAGGAACCCCCGGCTCGAGGTGTACATCACCAGAACGAGGCCGATCAGTCCACCGAAGAGCGATGGAAACTCGGGGCCGAGGAACCGGGCCACCAGGACATACGGGACGGTCATCGCCAGTGAGGAGTACAGCGCAAACGGCCAGATCGCCAGGCCGTCCCGGAACCGGCGCTCCGGACCGAAGAAGCCGGTGAGCATGCATACCAGAATCAGGGGAATGAGCAGGCCGACTATTGCATGAATGGCAGCAACCTGGAATCCGATCGACGCTACAAACTCGGGCATGGTGAGACCGAGAACCGAAATGCGTTCCGCCACCGCGGGGTCACCGCCCAGCCCTTTGCCCACGCCCACCAGGATGGGCGTTCCAACAGCCCCAAAGCTCACCGGCGTACTTTGAATGATCAGGCCGACCATTACTGCCGCCATGGCAGGGAAGCCCATTGCCAGCAGGAGCGGCGCGACCACGGCGGCAGGGGTGCCGAATCCGGAAGCACCCTCAATGAAGGATCCAAAGAGCCAGCCGATGATTATGGCCTGGACACGACGATCCGCAGAGATGTTGTTGAATCCTGCGCGGATGGTGGCCATGGCACCGCCGACTGTCAGTGTGGAAAGGAGCAGGAGCGCCCCGAACACAATGTAAAGAAGAGTGCCGGCGGTGATGAGGCCCTCCAGTGAGGCCGCCAACACGCTGGTGAAATCCATTCTCCAGATGAGCAGGGCTACCAGTACCACCAGGAGATAGCCCACCGGCATCGCATACTTCGCGGGCCATCTGAATCCCGCTAGGAGTACGCCGACAATAAGTATGGGTGCCAGCGCCAGCAGGCTAAGCACAACAAGGTTGTCCACGATTGGTCCTCTCTGACCATATTTCGTAGGGTGGAATAAACTTTCCAGTCGAATAGGTATGAGCTTAGGTGTGACGTACGACTCGGTCAATGGTCTGGGGCGCGTCCGCCCGTGGTGTCGACGGGAGTGGGATTTTCCCCGAGCGCAGCATTGACAGGCATCGCTGCGCTGGCTAGGTTCTATTTATTGAAATATTCTTTCCGCTTTGCGGAATAGTGGGAATGGGCGAGGAACATGTCGAACCGAATAGAAACCAACGGTCTTAACGTCGCCGAAGAGCTCTATGCCTTCGTCCGGGATGAGGCGTTGCCGGGCACTGGGATCGAAGAGGAGGCATTTTGGAGCGGCGCCGCGGCGCTGATCGGGCAGTTTTCTCCGCAGGTGCGCGATCTGCTGGGCGTCCGTGACCGATTGCAGCAGCAGATCGATGAGTTCCACCGCTCCAACGGCCTGGCGGACCCCGATGTCTATGAGGAGTTCCTGCGCTCGATAGGCTACCTGGCCGATGAGCCCTCGGATTTCACCATCGCGACCGACCGGGTCGACCCCGAAATCGCCACGATTTCCGGACCCCAGCTGGTTGTGCCGCTGCTGAATGCACGCTTTGCGGTCAACGCGGCCAACGCCCGCTGGGGTTCGCTGTACGACGCGTTGTACGGCACTGACGTCATCGACGAGGCGGAGGGACGTGAGCGGACGGGCGGCTACAACCCGGTCCGGGGCGCCGCCGTCGTCGCCCGCGGACGGGAATTCCTTGACGGGCACGCGCCATTGGCGGCCGGCTCGCACGCAGATGTCACCTCTTACCGCATCGCAGGCGATGTCTTCGTCGCCGAGACCCTGAACGGCACGACAGAGCTGGCAAACCGCAGCCAGCTCCGCGGCTATCGCGGAGCCGCAGAGGCGCCGGAGGCTGTGCTGCTCGTCAATAACGGCCTGCACATGGAAATCCAGATCGACTTCTCGCATCTCATCGGCTCGGGCGACCCTGCCGGCGTGAAGGACATTCTGCTGGAGTCCGCAATCTCAACAATCATGGACCTCGAGGACTCGGTGGCGGCTGTCGACGCCGAGGACAAGGTTGCCGGCTACCGCAACTGGCTGCAGCTGATGCAGGGCACGCTGACCGCTGAGGTCACCAAGGGTGGAGGCACCCATACCCGACGGCTGAACCCTGACCGTGTCTACACCGCACCCGACGGCTCCGAATTGGCACTGTCCGGCCGCTCACTGCTGCTCATCCGCCAGGTTGGCCACCTCATGACCAGCGACGCGGTTCTTGATCCGGCCGGTGATCCGGTACCGGAAGAAATCCTCGACGCCCTGTTCACAGGCCTCGGCTCCGTGCACGACCTGCGCGGGCCGCACGCCCGCCACAACTCGCGAACCGGCTCTGTATACATCGTGAAGCCAAAGATGCACGGACCGCGCGAAGTGGCTGTGGCCTGCGCCCTGCTCGCGGCCACAGAGTCCGTCCTGCGCCTGGACCCGCTCACCCTCAAAATCGGCATCATGGACGAGGAGCGCCGCACCTCGGTCAACCTCAAGGCCTGCATCTGGGAGGCCCGCGATCGCGTGGTATTCATCAACACAGGGTTCCTGGACCGCACCGGCGACGAGATCCACACCTCGATGCTCGCCGCGCCCATGGTGCGAAAGGCCGATATGCGCTCCTCCAGCTGGATCGCCGCCTACGAGGACGCCAACGTCGACATCGGACTGGAGTGCGGCTTCCGCGGCCGGGCCCAGATCGGCAAGGGCATGTGGGCTGCGCCGGACAACCTGGCGGACATGCTCGCCCAGAAGATTGCGCACCCGCTCGCCGGCGCCAACTGCGCCTGGGTTCCCTCGCCAACCGCCGCGACCCTGCACGCCGTCCATTACCACCAGGTCGATGTGGATGCCCGGCAGGCTGAGCTCGGCGGGGCACGCCGGTCCACGTTGCGGCAACTGCTGACCATCCCGGCCGGGGACCCCTCCGGTTGGGACGCCGATGCCCGCCGTGACGAGCTGGACAACAACATTCAGAGCACCTTGGGCTACGTCGTGCGCTGGGTAAACGCCGGCATCGGATGCTCCAAGGTTCCCGACATTCACAGCGTGGCGCTCATGGAGGACCGGGCCACTTGCCGCATCAGCTCCCAGCATGTCGCCAACTGGCTCCGGCACGGCATTGTTACCACGGAGCAAGTGGAAGAATCGCTGCGCAGGATGGCCGCGGTCGTCGACAAGCAGAACGCCTCCGATCCGGACTACCTGCCGATGTCCCCCGCGTTCGACACCGAGGCGTTCCTGGCCGCCCGCGAGCTCGTACTTGAGGGCGCCGCGCAGCCGTCCGGATACACCGAACCCGTTCTCCACAGGCGCCGCGCAGCGCAGAAAAACATCGACGACCTCGCCAGGAGCATCTCATGAGCATTGACCTATCCACCGCCCAGTCGATCATCGCCGAGGCCCTCGCGACGGGTCAGCAACACAGCTTCAAGCCGCTGACCGTCGTGGTGCTCGACGCAGGAGGGCACGTCACCGCCGTCGCCCGCCAGGACGGCGCTTCGAACAACCGCTTTGAAATTGCCCAAGGCAAGGCCTATGGGGCCCTCGCCCTCGGGATGGGCTCGCGTGCACTTATGGAGCGGGCCGAGCAGCAGGCGTACTTCATCGCCGCCGCGACCGCCGCTCTCGGAGGCCGCCTGATCCCGGTGCCCGGCGGCGTCCTCGTACGCGATGAAGACGGCACGCTCAAGGGTGCCGTGGGCATCAGCGGGGACAGTTCCGACAACGACGAGACCGCGGCTGTGACGGCGATCGAGGCGGCCGGCCTGACGGCGCAGGTGGCATAACCGCCGGGTGGCCTGACCCGCCGGGCTCACGCGCAACCGCGCGGGCCCGGCGGCTCCTGGCATCGACCTTAATGCGCAAGCTCTATTACTGAACGCTTTTTTTGGCTATCCGCGCCCGATGAACGGCATGCCCGACGCCGTGACCACCAGGGACCCCACGCTGGCGGAGGCTGGCATCCCGGCCATGAGCAGTACCGTGTTTGGTGACGGTGTAAGCCACCGTCCGGGGCCGCGGCGAATGAGCGGCGATGGAACCGTTGTTGATGATCCGACCGCCTTGCGGCGACTGCGCCTTCATGGCGCGGACGGCGGCCGCGGCGCAGAGCATGGAGCCGGTCAGGTTCACGGCCACTGTCGCATCCCTCCGGCCAGGCTGATCTCGTCCACGGAAGCCGCCGGGCCGAATACGCCCGCGTTGTTGAACAGCACGTCCACCCTCCCCCATTGCGTTATCGCTGCGCGAAGAGCCGCTCCACATCCGCCGTCCGGCCAGGACCACGCGAAAGCCATCCTCCAGCATGAGTCGCGCCACAGGCCGACCGAGTCCTGACCCGGCACCGGTTACAACAGCAATCGCTGGGTGACGGGCCGCAGGATCAGTTACGGTTGAGCTCGTCCGAGATGGCTTGGGCGGCTTCGCGCAGCAGCGGCACGGCCCGGTCCGCGAAGGACTTGTCCACCCGTGAAACGGGGCCGGAGACGGAAATCGCCGCGGGGGTCGGGGCGTTGGGGATGGCGATGGCGAAGCAGCGGACGCCGATCTCCTGCTCTTCCTCGTCGATGGAGTAGCCGCGGTCCCGGATCAGCTTGAGGTCCGCGAACAGGGACTCGACGTCGCCGATGCTCTTCGGGGTGGGGGTGGGCATGCCCTTCCGGGTGACGATGCCGCGCACCGTCTCGTCGTCCAGCTGCGCCAGGATCGCCTTGCCCATGCCGGTGGCGTGCATGTAGCCGCGGCGGCCCACCTCGGTGATCATCCGCATGGAGTGCAGGGACGGGACCTGGGCCACGTACATGACCATGTCCGAATCCAGCACCGCCATGTTGGCGGTTTCGCCGAGCCGCTCCACGAGCGACTGGAGCTGCGGCCGGGCCAGGGCACCGAGCTGCTTGTTCGCCCCCTCGCCCAGGCGGATCAGGCGCGGACCCAGGGCGTAGCGGCGGTTTGGCAGCTGCCGGATGTATCCCAGCGTGACCAGGGTGCGCAGCAGCCGGTGGATGGTGGGCAGCGGCAGATCGGTGGAGGACGACAGTTCACTGAGTGTGACGTCCCCGCCGGCATCAGTGATCAGCTCCAGAAGTTCGAAAACGCGCTCAACGGACTGCACGCCTCCGGGGGCTTTTTCGGCCATAGCTTGGGTCTCCTGAGGGATCGCTTGCGACAACTTTTATCCGCATCGTGAAAAAAGTGCTTTGTAGACCCAAGATACAGCACCCCCGGCCATCGTCAATGAGGCCCAGGCCGCGCCGACACGCCCGGGATGCCTTCACGCAGGGCTTGTGTTTCCACGAAGTAGATAATAATATCCATAATACGAAATTAGTGCTGGCAGCAAGCGCCCGTCAGCGGGCCGACTAGGAGGAAAATTCAATGGCGAATCCGAGCCCCGGAAATTCGATCACCCTGCGCGTGGAGGCACCGTCCAGCTTCACCGCCACCAGCGAACTGGCCGCAGCCGTCGGCGCCGCCGGCGCCGCGATCACCGCCCTGGACGTCACCGAGTCACACCACGAGACCCTGGTAGTCGATGTCACCTGCAACACCACGGATGACGACCACGCCGCACGCGTCAAGGACGCGCTTAACGCGCTCGACGGCGTCACCGTCCGCAACGTCTCGGACCGCACCTTCCTGATGCACCTCGGCGGCAAACTGGAGGTGGTCCCGAAGGTCGCCCTGCGCAACCGCGACGATCTCTCCCGCGCCTACACCCCCGGCGTGGCACGCGTCTGCATGGCCATCGCGGAAAACCCCGAGGCCGCCCGGAACCTGACCATCAAACGCAACACCATCGCCGTCGTCACCGACGGCTCCGCCGTCCTGGGCCTGGGAAACATCGGCCCGGCCGCCGCGCTGCCGGTGATGGAAGGCAAGGCTGCGCTGTTCAAGCAGTTCGCCAACGTCGACGCCTGGCCGGTCTGCCTGGACACGCAGGACACCGAGGAAATCATCAAGATCGTCAAGGCACTCGCCCCGGTCTACGGCGGCGTCAACCTCGAGGACATCGCCGCGCCGCGCTGCTTCGAGATCGAAACCCGGCTCCGCGAGGAACTCGACATCCCGGTCTTCCACGACGACCAGCACGGAACCGCCATCGTCACCCTCGCGGCCCTGGCCAACGCCCTGCGCGTGGTGGGCAAGAAGCTCCCCGACGTCCGGATCGTCGTGTCCGGCGTCGGGGCGGCCGGCTCCGCCATCATCGCGCTGCTCAAGGCGCAGGGGGCCCGGAACATCATTGCCGCCGGCCGCTCGGGCGCGATCCACTTCGGCGAACAGTACAACGACGAGCACCGCACCTGGATTGCCGAGAACACCAACGAACAGGGATTCTCCGGCACCCTGCACGAGGCGCTCAAGGGAGCCGACGTCTTCATCGGCGTCAGCGCACCGCACGTGATCGGCGAAGAGCAGGTGGCATCCATGGCCAAGGACGCTATTGTGTTCGCCATGGCCAACCCCACACCGGAAATCGATCCGGTCATCGCCTCACGGCACGCCGCCGTGGTGGCGACCGGCCGCAGCGACTTCCCCAACCAGATCAACAACGTCCTGGCCTTCCCCGGTTTCTTCCGCGGGCTCCTGGACGCGGGGGCAGCGGACATCACCCCCGAGATGCTCGTCGCCGCCGCCGAGGCGATCGCGAAGCGGGTGGCTGACGACGAGCTCAACGCCAGCTACATCATTCCCAGCGTCTTCGACCCCCACGTTGCCGCCGATGTCGCCGCCGCCGTAGCCGCGGCGGCCCATGCAGCGGCCCCGGCCGCCGCGCTCGCGCACGCCTGATTCCGATCTGCAGCCCTGATTCACCGAACAGGAAGGACCACAATGGCTCTCACCATTTCAGCCCAGCACCCCGTTGACCGTGCGGAGGAGATCCTTACCCCCGAGGCCCTGGCCTTCATTGAGGAACTGCACCAGCGTTTCGCCGCCACCCGCGGGGATCTGCTCAGGGCCCGCGCGGTCAAGCGCGAGGAGGTGGCCCGCACCGGCCGGCTCGATTTCCTGCCGGAGACCCGCGACATCCGCGAGGGCGACTGGTCCGTTGCCGCCGCCCCGGCAGCCCTGCAGGACCGCCGGGTGGAAATGACGGGCCCGGCCGCGCCGGCCAAGATGGCCATCAATGCCCTGAACTCCGGGGCCAAGGTCTGGCTCGCTGACCTCGAGGACGCCAGCACGCCTACCTGGTCCAACGTGATCGAATCGATCCTGAACCTCCGCGACGCCGCGGCCGGCACCCTGGCGTACACCTCCCCCGAGGGGAAGGAATACACGCTCCGGACCGACGCGCCGCTGGCCGTCGTCGTGGCACGCCCGCGGGGCTGGCACATGAGCGAGCGCCATCTGCTGATCGGCGGCGAGCACACCGTGGGCGCCCTGGTGGACTTCGGCCTGCACTTCTTCCACACCGCCAAGCAGCTGCTGGAGAACGGCCGGGGCCCCTACTACTACCTGCCCAAAATGGAGAGCCACCTCGAGGCCCGCCTCTGGAACGAGATCTTCGTTTTTGCGCAGGACTACCTCGGAATTCCGCAGGGCACCATCCGCGCCACCGTCCTGATCGAGACCATCCCGGCGGCGTTCGAGATGGATGAGATCCTCTACGAACTCCGCGACCACGCCTCCGGCCTGAATGCCGGGCGCTGGGACTACCTGTTCAGCATCATCAAGTATTTCCGCGACGCCGGATCGCGCTTTGTGCTGCCGGACCGCGCCACCGTGGCCATGACCGCGCCGTTCATGCGCGCCTACACCGAACTGCTGGTCAAGACCTGCCACCACCGCGGCGCCTTCGCCATGGGCGGCATGGCGGCCGTCATCCCCAACCGCCGCGAGCCCGAGGTGACGGCCCAGGCCTTCGAGAAAGTGCGCGCGGACAAGACCCGCGAGGCGAACGACGGCTTCGACGGGTCCTGGGTGGCCCACCCGGACCTGGTTCCGGTCTGCCGCGACGTCTTCGACGCCGTCCTGGGCGGGCGGCCGAACCAGCTGGACAAGCAGCGCCCGGAAGTTTCGGTCACTGCGGACCAGCTCCTGGACATCGCCTCCGCGAACGGCACGGTCACCGAGGCGGGCCTGCGCCTGAACCTCTACGTCGCCGTCGCCTACACCGCGGTGTGGATCTCCGGCAACGGTGCCGTCGCCATCCACAACCTGATGGAGGACGCCGCAACGGCCGAAATCTCCCGCTCGCAGGTGTGGCAGCAGATCCGCAACCAGGTGGTCCTCGCCGACACCGGCCGGACCGTGACCCGCGAACTGGTGTCCGGAATCCTGGCCGAGGAAACCGAGAAGCTCCGCGGCGAGGTGGGCGAGGACGCCTTCGCCAAGCACTACCTGCCCGCCAGCAAGCTGATCGGCGACATTTGCCTCTCCGAGGACTACACGGACTTCCTCACCACTCCGGCCTACGAACTGGTGGGCTGAGCCATGAATGTCCCTCCCTCCGGGCCGCTCTCGGTGTCTCCCTCCGGGGCACTCTCCGGCGCCGACCTGGGCCGGATCGATGCCCAGCTCGCGGCGACCGACCTGATGCTCGAGCGGAACTACCCGGGCGACGACGGCACCCGCCAGCCGGTCCACACCGTCTACGTCCCGGCCGACCGCTTCACGCCGGGCTTCGCCGAAGGCTGGGGCGCCCAGGCGCTGGCCGTCGCCGAAGCCCACGGCGGGCTGGAGCGGCTCGGAACCCTGCTGGGCCAGGACCCCGAGCTGGCCGCCGCCGTCGCATCCCGCGTCGCCGCGAAGCTCGGCAGCGAACCGATCGAGGACCTCCGGCTGGACTTCGAGGACGGCTACGGGGACCGGGGTGACGACGCCGAGGACGCCGACGCGGTCGCTGCTGCAGCCGCCGTGGCCGCCGCGGTGGCGGACGGCAGTGCCCCGCCGTTCATCGGGATCCGGTTCAAGTGCTTCGAGGCGCCCACCCGTGCCCGCGGGCTGCGCACCCTGGACCTGTTCGTCTCCGGCCTGGCCGCCGCCGGCGAGCTCCCGGAAGGGCTGGTCCTCACCCTGCCCAAGGTCACCACCGTGGCCCAGGTGCAGGCGATGGACTACGCCGTGTCCCGGCTGGAGGAAGTCCACTCGCTGCCCGCCGGCCGCCTGCGCTTCGAGGTCCAGGTGGAAACACCGCAGCTGATCCTGGGCCCGGACGGCACCTCCCCGGTGGCGCAGCTGCCGCACGCCGTTCCGGGCCGGATCAGTGCCCTGCACTACGGCACCTACGATTACTCGGCCTCCCTGCAGATCTCCGCGGAATACCAGTCGATGGAGCACCCGGTGGCGGACTACGCCAAAGAGGTGATGCAGCTGGCCGTCGCCGGCACCGGCATCCGGCTCTCCGACGGGTCCACCAACGTCATCCCGGTCGGCGACGGGGTGCAGGACGCCTGGCGGCTTCATGGCCGGCTGGTCCGCCGCTCGCTGGAACGCGGCTACTACCAGGGCTGGGACCTTCACCCGGCCCAGCTGCCGAGCCGTTTCGCCGCCACCTACGCGTTCTACCGGCAGGGCCTTCCCGCCGCCGCCGCACGGCTCCGCAACTATGTGGAGCGCACCGAGGGCGGCGTGATGGACGAACCCGCCACGGCCAGGGCCCTCGCTGCCTTCGTGCTGCGCGGCATCCAGTGCGGTGCCGCCGGCGCCGAGGAAGTCCGCGGGCTGACCGGCTTGGGGCTGCCCCAGCTGACCGTCCTGGCCCACCCCCGGCTGGCGCAGCCGGCAGCCTCCCACAACCACTGACCCCTTAAAGGAGTGCACCCATGAGCAACTACTTTTCCCCCGAAGGCGGCCTGCCGCCGCAGACCCAGCTCCTCACCGACCGCGCCGTGGTCAAGGAGGCCTACACGGTCATCCCCAAAGGGGTGCTGCGTGACATTGTCACCAGCAACCTCCCCGGCTGGACCAAAACCCGCGCCTGGATCATCGCCCGCCCCATCGCCGGCTTCGCCACAACGTTCTCGCAGCTGATCGTGGAAGTGGCGCCGGGCGGCGGCAGCAATAAGCCCGAGGCGGAGGCCGGCGTCGAAGGCGTCATCTTCCTCACCAAGGGCGAACTGACGCTGACGCTCGACGGCGAGATCCACCACCTCGAGTCCGGCGGCTACGCCTATCTCGCCGCCGGCTCGGACTGGAAGGTCTCCAACGATGCTGCCTCGGACGCTGCCAGTTTCCAGTGGATCCGCAAGGCCTACGAACCGCTGGACGGCTTCACCGCGAAGTCTTTCGTGACCCGCGACCAGGACGTCGAACCGCGGCCCATGCCGGACACCAACGGCGCCTGGGCGACCACCCGCTTTGTGGACCCGGACGATCTGGCCCACGACATGCACGTGAACATCGTTACGTTCCAGCCCGGCGGCTCCATCCCGTTCGCCGAAACCCACGTGATGGAACACGGGCTCTTTGTCCTTGAGGGCAAAGCCGTTTACCGGCTCAACGACGACTGGGTGGAGGTCGAGGCCGGCGACTTCATGTGGCTCCGCGCCTTCTGCCCGCAGGCCTGCTACGCCGGCGGGCCGGGTCCGTTCCGCTACCTGCTCTACAAGGACGTCAACCGGCAGATCCGCCTCACCTAGGCGCGGCCGGAACACTGGGCCCGCCCCGCCTGACGGGGCGGGCCCTTTCCCGTTACGGTGGGGCTTGGCGGCGCTTGCTAGCCTGAGGCTGTGAAGTACGAACGCTTGTGGATCGGAATGCTCGTTGGCGCAGCCCTCGGCTTCGCTATCGGCGTGACCACCGCCGACAAGCCGTTCACGGGCCTGCTGATCGGCGTCGCCGTCGGTGCGCTGGTGGGCCTGGCGGCCCGGAAAGACCCCTCGAAAGGGTAGGGCAGCCCCCGCCCTGGACTGCCCGGACAATGATGGCCCCGGGCCCTGAGGCTGCGCCCTGACGCCCCTGGCCCTGACGTCCCACCAGCTGTGGCTGTGCCCGGAAACATCATGGTCCCGGCTGAGGACCCGGCAGCCACGCCCTTCACCATTCACCCCTTGACCAACCCGCCCCACTTTCCCTACACTTTTCATAAAGCAGAATCTTTATTCCACCAAGCGGAAGTTGCGAGAGGCGAGGAAGCCCCTCCGCCAGCTCCCGCCCGCACCGGAAAGAACCCACCATGACGTACACCGTGAACTGCTCCATCCTGCTGACCGAACTGCCGCTCCTCGAGCGGCCCGCCGCGGCGAAGGCTGCCGGCTTTGACGCCGTCGAGTTCTGGTGGCCCTTCTCGGCATCAGTCCCCGCCGACGCCGAGGTCACCCGTTTCGAGCGGGCCATCACCGACGCCGGGGTCCAGCTCACCGGCCTCAACTTCAACGCCGGTGACATGCCCGGCGGTGACCGCGGCCTCGTGTCCTGGAAGGGCCGCTGCGCCGAGTTCAAGGACAACATCGACGTGGTGGCCGGCATCGGCGGACGGCTCGGCTGCACGTCCTTCAACGCCCTCTACGGCAACCGGCAGGACGGGCAGACCCCGGAGGCCCAGGACGAACTGGCGGTCAAGAACCTCGCAGCCGCGGCCACGGGAGTGGCGGGCATCGGCGGCACCGTGCTGCTCGAGCCGGTCAGCGGGGCCCCCAGGTACCCGCTCCTCACGGCCGACGACGCCGTCCGGGTCATCTCCCGCGTGAAGGAGGAAACCGGTGCGGGCAACATCAAACTCCTCGCCGACTTCTATCACCTCTCGGTCAACGGGGACGACGTCGCCGCCGTCATCGAAAAGCACGCCAAAGACTTCGGCCACATCCAGATCGCCGACAACCCCGGCCGCGGGGCTCCCGGAACCGGTGAGCTTCCCCTCGGCGAGTGGATCGCCCGCAGCCGCCAACTCGGCTATGAGGGCTACATCGGCCTCGAGTACAAGGCACCGGCGGAAACCGCATTCGCCTGGGCCATCCGCCAGCGCATCGCCCGTTAGCCACCCGCACCCGCCGCAACCCAGCAGCACACCCGCGCTAAAAAGACTTCAGTAAAGGAACCATCATGAGCAATATTGCAGTCATCGGACTCGGAATCATGGGCCTGCCCATGGCCATCAACCTGGTCAACGCCGGCCACACCGTGACCGGCTTCAACCGCAGCCAGGACAAGATCGACAAGCTGGTCTCCGAAGGCGGCCGGGGTGCCTCCAGCGTCGCCGACGCCGTCAAGGACGCCGACGTCGTTCTCACCATGGTGCCGGACTCCCCCGACGTCGAGGGCGTCGTCAGCGGCCCCGACGGGGTGTTCGCCCACGCCAAGCAGGGCGCCCTGTGGATCGATGCCAGCAGCATCCGCCCGGATGTCGCCAAGCGCCTGGCCGACGACGCCAAGGCCGCCGGCATCCGCGCCCTGGACGCCCCGGTGTCCGGCGGTGAACAGGGCGCCATCGATGCCGCCCTGTCCATCATGGTCGGCGGCGACGCGGCAGATTTCGAAGCCGCCCAGGATGTCCTGACCGCGGTGGGCAAGACTATCGTCCACGTCGGCCCGGCCGGCTCCGGCCAGACCGTCAAGGCAGCCAACCAGCTGATCGTCGCCGTCAATATCGAGGTCCTGGCCGAGGCCATCGCCTTCCTCGAGGCCTACGGCGTCGACACGGACGCGGCCCTCAAGGTCCTCGGCGGCGGCCTTGCCGGCTCCAAGGTCCTGGAGCAGAAGGGTCAGAAGATGCTCGACCGCAACTTCGACCCCGGATTCCGCCTGGCCCTGCACCACAAGGACCTGGGCATCGTCACCTCGGCCGCCCGCGAAGCCAACGTCGCCGTCCCCCTCGGCGCCGTCGTCGCGCAGCTGGTCGCCGCCACCGTCAACCAGGGCGACGGCGGACTGGACCACTCAGGACTCTTCAAGCAGGTCCTCCAGCTCTCGGGTCGGAAGTAACCAGGCCGCCACCAGGCAGCGCAGCCGCCCGGCCCGCCAGGCCAGGCCTCCCATCCCCAAAGTGCCCCGCGACGGTTCGCCGGGCCTTCCTTCAGCACACCCAAAAACAGACTTCCTAGGAGTACACCATGACTAAGATGCGCACCGTAGACGCTGCCGTCGCCATCCTGGAAAAGGAGGGCGCCACCGAGGCGTTCGGCCTGCCAGGTGCGGCCATCAACCCGTTCTATTCCGCCATGCGGAACCACGGCGGAATCCGCCACACCCTGGCCCGCCACGTTGAGGGCGCCAGCCACATGGCGGACGGCTACAGCCGGGCCAAGGACGGCAACATCGGCCTCTGCATCGGCACCTCCGGGCCCGCCGGCACGGACATGATCACCGGGCTGTACGCGGCCTGGGCCGATTCCATCCCCATGCTCTGCATCACCGGCCAGGCCCCGGTGGCCAAGCTGCACAAGGAAGACTTCCAGGCCGTCGACATCGAATCCATCGCCAAGCCGGTCACCAAGATGGCCATGACCGTCCGGGAACCGGGCCAGGTGCCGGGCGCGTTCCAGAAGGCGTTCCAGCTGATGCGCTCCGGCCGCCCGGGCCCGGTGCTGCTGGACCTGCCCATCGACGTGCAGCTGGCCGAGATCGAATTCGACATCGACGCCTACGAACCCCTGGCCGTTGAGAAGCCGCGGGCCAGCCGCAAGCAGCTGGAGAAAGCCCTGGACATGCTCACGGCAGCCAAGCACCCGCTGATCGTGGCCGGCGGCGGCATCATCAACGCCGGCGCGTCCGCGGAACTGGTGGAACTGGCCGAACTGCTGGGCGTTCCGGTCATCCCCACCCTGATGGGCTGGGGTGCCATTGCCGACGACCACCCGCTAATGGCCGGGATGGTGGGCCTGCAGACCTCGCACCGCTACGGCAACGAGACCATGCTGGCCTCCGACTTCGTCATCGGCATCGGCAACCGGTGGGCAAACCGCCACACCGGCGGCCTGGACACCTACACGGCGGGCCGGAAGTTCGTTCACATCGACATCGAGCCCACCCAGATCGGCCGCGTGTTCTCCCCGGACCTGGGCATCGCCTCCGACGCCGGCGCGGCCCTGACGGGACTGGTGGAGCTGGCCCGCGAGCGCCAGGCAGCAGGATCCCTGCCGGACTACAGCGCCTGGGCTGCCGAGTGCCAGGACCGCAAGGCCACCCTGCACCGCAAGACGCACTTCGAGAACATCCCCATCAAGCCGCAGCGCGTGTATGAGGAGATGAACAAGGCCTTCGGCCGCGACACCACGTACGTGTCCACCATCGGCCTGTCCCAGATCGCCGGCGCCCAGATGCTGCACGTGTTCGGGCCGCGCAAGTGGATCAACGCCGGCCAGGCAGGACCCCTGGGTTGGACCGGCCCCGCCGCGCTCGGCGTGGTGCGCGGCAAGCCGGACGAGACCGTGGTGGCCCTGTCCGGCGACTACGACTTCCAGTTCATGATCGAGGAGCTGGCCGTCGGCGCGCAGTTCAACCTGCCCTACATCCACGTGGTGGTGAACAACTCCTACCTGGGCCTGATCCGCCAGTCCCAGCGCGGTTTCAACATGGAGCAGAACGTGTCCCTGGCGTTCGAGAACATCAACTCCAGCAGCCTCTCGGCGACCGCCAGCGGCTACGGCGTGGACCACATCAAGGTGGCCGAGGGCCTGGGCTGCAAGGCCATCCGGGTGGAGGATCCCACCGACCTGGCGTCCGCCTTCGACAAGGCCAAGGCCCTGATGGGCGAGTTCCAGGTTCCCGTGGTGGTTGAAGTGATCCTGGAAAAGATCACCAACATCTCCATGGGCGTGGAAATCAACGCCGTGAACGAGTTCGAGGAACTGGCCGAAACCGCCGCGGACGCCCCCACCGCCATCCTGGCACTGCAGGCGTAAACCATGCGGATCATCATTGCGCCGGACAAGTTCAAGGGATCTCTCTCCGCCCCGGACGTCTGCAGGCACCTGGAAAAGGGCCTGCAGGCGGGCGCCGGCGGCAACCTTGACGTCATCCGGATTCCCGTGGCCGACGGCGGCGAGGGCACCCTCGAAGCCGCCGTCGGCTCCGGTTTCACCCGGCGCACCGTCACGGTGGCCGGCCCCACCGGCGAACCCGTGGACGCGGACTTCGCCGTGCGGAACCACGAGGCCGTCATCGAAATGGCCACCGCCTCCGGGCTCGCGCTGCTGCCGCAGGTCATGGCCGGCGGCCGGCCGGATCCGAAAACAGCCGCCACGGCCACCAGCCGGGGCACCGGCCAGCTGATCCGCGCCGCCCTGGATGAGGGCTGCCGCCGCATTGTGCTGGGCGTTGGGGGAAGCGCGAATACCGACGGCGGCGCCGGACTCCTGCAGGGGCTCGGCGCCAGGCTCCTGGACCGCCAGGGCAACGAACTCCCGGCCGGCGGTGCCGCGCTGGCCGATCTCCACAGCATCGACTTCACCGACTTTGAACCCCGTCTGGTGGATACACGCTTTGTGCTGGCGTCCGACGTCGACAACCCCCTGCTGGGCGCCCAGGGCGCCGCGGCGGTTTTCGGCCCGCAGAAGGGCGCCACACAACAGGATGTCGACACGCTCGACGCCGCCCTGGCCAGGTTTGTCGAAGTCCTGGCCAGGGAAATCGGATTCCGTGCTGTTAAGGCAGCCGAAGCGCCCGGCGCCGGCGCGGCAGGCGGCGTGGGCTTTGCGGCCATCGCCGTCCTGGCCGCCACCCGGCGCCCGGGCATCGACGTGGTCCTCGGCTTCACCGGCCTGGCCGAACGCCTGGCTGGCGCCGACCTGGTGATCACCGGCGAAGGCAGCCTGGACGAACAGAGCCTGCTGGGCAAGACCCCCATCGGAGTAGCCCGGGCCGCAGCCGCGCAGGGCGTGCCCGTGATCGCCGTCTGCGGCCGGACCACGCTGGCTCCCGGCCAGGCGGCCGCCGCCGGCTTCGAGGACATTTATGCTTTGACCGCGCTGGAAAGCAATGTAGACAGGTGCATAGCAGAGGCGGGAGCGCTTCTGGAGCAGCTAGGCACCCGAATCAGCGGCTGGCTGGCGGCTGAAAAGCCCGCCGGCACCGCCCATACCAAGGAGGACCTCCGTGTCTGAAGAACGTTTTGACCTGGTCATCCGCGGCCGGCGCATCCTCACCACCGCCGGGATCGCCCCGCGCGAAGTAGGCGTCCGCGGCGGCAGGATCGTGGCCCTGGAACCGTTGGGCAACGGCCTGGCCGGCACCGAGATCATCGAACTGGCCGACGACGAGACCCTCCTTCCCGGGCTCGTGGATACGCACGTTCACGTCAACGAACCCGGCCGCACGGAGTGGGAGGGCTTCGCCTCCGCCACCCGCGCCGCCGCAGCGGGCGGCGTGACCACCATCATCGACATGCCGCTGAACTCCATCCCGCCCACCACTTCCGTGGAAGGCCTCAAGCTCAAGCGCGAAGTGGCCGAGGACCAGGCGTTCGTTGACGTGGGCTTCTGGGGCGGCGCAGTGCCCGGCAACAAGGCGGACCTGCGTCCGCTGCACGACGAGGGCGTCTTCGGCTTCAAGTGTTTCCTCCTGCATTCCGGCGTGGACGAATTCCCGCACCTGGAAGCCGATGAGATGGAAGAGGACATGGCGGAACTGACGTCCTTTGACTCGCTCATGATCGTCCACGCCGAGGACTCGCACGCGATCGACCGCGCCCCGCACCCCGGCGGCGACCACTACGCCACCTTCCTGGCCTCTCGCCCCCGCGGCGCCGAGAACAAGGCCATTGCCGAGGTCATCGAACGGGCCCGCTGGACCGGTGCGCGGGCGCACATCCTGCACCTCTCCTCCTCGGACGCATTGCCCATGATCGCCAGCGCCAAGCGCGACGGCGTGAAGCTCACCGTGGAGACCTGCCCGCACTACCTGACCCTGATGGCGGAGGAGATCCCGGACGGCGCCACAGCGTACAAGTGCTGCCCGCCCATCCGCGAGGCCGCCAACCGGGAACTGCTCTGGAAGGGCCTCCAGGACGGCACCATCGACTGCATCGTCTCCGACCATTCCCCCAGCACCCTAGACCTCAAGGACCTGGAAAACGGCGACTTCGCCGTGGCCTGGGGCGGGGTCTCCTCCCTCCAGCTGGGCCTGTCCCTGATCTGGACGGAGGCCCGGCACCGCGGTATTCCGCTGGAACAGGTGGTCTCCTGGATGGCCGGCAAGCCCGCCGCCCTGGCCCGGCTGACCACCAAGGGCCAGCTCGCCCTGGGCTACGACGCAGATTTCTCGGTCTTCGCGCCGGACGAGGCCTTCGTGGTGGACGTCTCCAAGCTCAAGCACAAGAACCCCATCACCCCGTACGACGGCAAGGCACTCTCCGGCGTGGTCCGCCGGACCTTCCTGCGCGGCCACGAAATTGACGGCCGCACGCCCAGCGGACAGCTGCTCCGCCGCGGTGGAGTCTGACGGCTTCCATGGCAACCGAGGCCCATTCCCCCAGAGGCATATATGCTCGCCGGGAGCCAGACCCGGCCTCCGGAGCGCAGCTCCGGGCACACGGCCTGGCCGTCTGGGTAACGCCGGCCGCCGGCCAGGACATCGATGGCGCCGTGCTGGCGCGGGCGGCGGAACTGCTGCTTGCGCACGCCGAGAAGATTGCCCCGGAGGCGGACGTCCAGCTCTGGCCCGCCGCCGGGGCTGCAACGTCCGCCGACGGCGGAAACACCGTGCCGTCGCCGTCCGCTGCGGAGGACTCCCCGCAGAAGGACGACGACGGCGCCACCCGCCTGCCGCCGTCGGCCGGTCCCGCCAGCCTGGTGTCCGTGGACCTGGCCGCCGGCGAGGTGCAGCTGGACGGGCAGCGGGTGCCGCTGACCGGCGTCGAGTTCAGATTGGTGCGGTACCTTGTGGAGCATTGCTCCCACACCGTGGGCCGGGAAGAGCTCCGGCTGTTTCTTGAATCATTTGATTCACCCGCGGCGGCGTCCCGTTCCATCGACGTGTACATCGGCCGGGTGCGGCGCAAGCTGCGCGGCGGGCGGCACGCGATCGCGACGGTCCGCGGCGGCGGCTACCGATTTGTGCCCGGACCCCATGCCAAGGTGCGCGGGCCGGCGGAATACAGCATCTGAACCAGTTGTTGTGCATCGGCAGGCAGCTTTCTCCGCAGACAGACCCCTCAAAGACCCCTAAGGAATTCCCATGAGCTCCAAACTGACCGTCAAACTCCAGCCCGGAACCCCCGCCCCGGACTTCACGCTGCCGGACGCCGCGGGAGAGAAAGTCGCGCTGGCCGACTACCGCGGGAAGAACGTCATTGTGTACTTCTACCCGCAGGCCGCCACCCCGGGCTGCACCACCGAAGCCTGCGATTTCCGCGACAACCTGGCGTCCCTGCAGGGTTCCGGCTATGAAGTGCTGGGCATCTCCCCCGACGCAGCGGAGGCCCTGGCGAACTTCACCGGCGACTTCGCCCTGACCTTCCCGCTGCTCGCCGACGAAGACCACGCTGTGGCGCTGGCCTACGGCGCGTGGGGCGAGAAGCTGGTCAACGGCGAGGTCACCGAGGGGATCGTCCGCTCCACCGTGGTCCTGGACCCCGAGGGCAACGTGACGCTGGCGCAGTACCAGGTCAAGGCGCAGGGCCACGTCGCCGCGCTGAAGGAAGAGCTGGGCGTCTAGGCACCCTGCGATTCCGGCTACCCCCGGGTCCCGGCCACGATCGTGGCCGTGGAGCGGAGCCGGATGGCGCCGTCGTGCTCGTAGCGGCCCAGCAGCTGGAAGACGTCGGAGCGGATCAGCTCCCGGGCCTCCCGGTCGGTCTGCGCCAGCCCCGCCGCCACTGTGGTCGCAATCTCGGTCATGAACTCCCAGTAGAGCTCCGGCGACGCCTTGACCAGGTCCGTGCTGGCCCTCCGCTCCGTGACGTCGACCAGCCCGGCGTCCCGAAACATGCGGGACATCAGCCCTGCCGCGGAATACCGGAACAGCCCTGGTGTCCCTGCGGGCGGCGGCGGCAGTTCCGTGTGGTGCGCCAGCGTTCCCTGGATCAGGCTGGCCCACGGGTTTTCCGCGGCCCGACCCCACACGGCAGCCGTTATCCGCGCCCCGGGCCTGGCCGTCCGGAACATCTCCCGGAGCGCAGGCCCTATGGCGGGGAAGAAGTTGAACCCGAAGCGGCAAAACACGGCATCGAAGGATTCGTCTTCCAGCGGCAAAGCGGCGGCGTCGCAGACCTCGAAGCGCACGTTCTGAAGCCCCCGGGCCACCGCTTTAGCCTCGGCCACCTTGAGCATGCCGGCTGAGATGTCGGTCAGGACAACATGGCCGTCCGGCACCAGGGCCGCCGCTGTGAGCCCGGGTTCCCCCGTTCCTGACGCAACGTCAAGCACCGAGCTACGCGGATGCAGCCGCGCTTCCTCAATCAGGGCAGCCCCGAACGGGCCGTGCCACGCCAGCAACTCGGCGTCCCATTTCCTCCAGCCTGCCGCGAACTGGTCCCAGATGATGCGCTGCTGGTCACGGATGCTGTCCGCTGCGACTGACATGGTGCGACTCCTTACGCCCGGACCGCACCCTCCCCCACCCCCTAGTGTGCTCCTGCCGCCCCGGCGGGAGCAATGGCTGGCGGGGCAGTAGGCTTAACGGCATGTCTACCCCCGAAACCCCCGGCACCGCAGGCGAGCAGCACGTCCCCGAACGGCGCGAGGTCGCCGTGCGCCGGGCGCCGAAGTACGTGCCGTTCCTGGTCCTGGGCGGGCTCCTGGGCTTCGGCGTGGCCGCCTTCCTCGCCTACGGGCTCCCGGGCGATGAAGCCTACGACGCCGGCTCCGTGTTCGGCTTCTTTATGATCCTGTGCGGCGCGGGCGGCGTCATCCTCGGTGGCGTCGCGGCGCTCATCCTGGACCGCCTGAGCGTCCGCAAGGCCAAGCGCGCCGTCGTCGAATCCGTTCCCGATTCTGTTCCCGACACCGGGGATCAGCAGGGGGCATGACCGGCCGGAGGCCAACCCCAGGAGGTCATAAACCGGTAGCCGGGAAAGTCCTACCGCACAACGTGAGATAATCGACCAGTGGCACGCGGCGATGGAAAACTTTCTCATGATCTTCTCTCTGGCGAAAAAGGCCCTCAGGACGCATGTGGCGTCTTCGGGGTCTGGGCTCCCGGCGAAGAGGTTGCAAAACTCACCTATTACGGGCTGTATGCACTGCAGCACCGCGGTCAGGAGTCGGCTGGTATAGCCACCAGCGACGGCAAGCGGATCAACGTCTACAAAGACATGGGACTCGTCTCCCAGGTCTTCGACGAGACGACGCTCAACACCCTGACCGGGCACCTGGCCGTCGGCCACTGCCGTTACTCCACCACCGGCGCCAGCCACTGGGCCAATGCGCAGCCCACCCTGGGCGCCACCGCGACCGGCACCGTGGCCCTGGCCCACAACGGCAACCTGACCAACACCGCCGAGCTCAAAGCCATGATCGTGGACCGCAACGGCGGCCAGCTCACCGGTGAAATGAAGCAGGGCAACACCTCGGACACCGCCCTCGTCACCGCCCTGCTGGAGGGCGAAGAGGGCAAGTCGCTCGAACAGACCGCCATGGAACTGCTGCCCAAGATCAAGGGCGGCTTCTGCTTCGTCTTTATGGACGAAGGCACCCTTTATGCGGCCCGCGACACCTACGGAATCCGCCCGCTTTGCCTGGGCCGGCTGGAGCGCGGCTGGGTGGTCGCCTCCGAGCAGTCCGCCCTCGCCACCGTCGGCGCCAGCTTCATCCGCGAAATCGAGCCCGGCGAGTTCATCGCGATCGACGAGGACGGCGTCCGCTCCCAGCGCTTCGCCGAGGCGACGCCGGCCGGCTGCGTCTTCGAGTACGTTTACCTCGCCCGCCCGGACGCCTCCATCGCAGGCCGCTCCGTGTACGAGTCCCGCGTGGAGATGGGCCGCCAGCTGGCCCGCGAAAACACCCAGGAAGCGGACATCGTCATCCCGGTCCCGGAGTCCGGCACTCCCGCGGCGGTCGGCTACGCCGAGGAATCCGGCATCCCCTTCGCCCACGGTTTCGTCAAGAACGCCTACGTGGGCCGGACGTTTATCCAGCCCTCCCAGACGCTCCGCCAGCTCGGCATCCGGCTCAAGCTCAACGCGCTCGAATCCGTGATCCGCGGCAAGCGCGTGGTGGTGGTGGATGACTCGATCGTCCGCGGCAACACCCAGCGCGCAATCGTCCGGATGCTCCGCGAAGCCGGCGCCGCCTCCGTCCACGTAAAGATCTCCTCCCCGCCGGTGCAGTGGCCGTGCTTCTACGGCATCGACTTCGCCTCCCGCGCGGAGCTGATCGCCAACGGCGCCACGATCGAGGAAATCTCACAGGCCATCGGCGCCGACTCGCTGGCCTACATCTCCGAAGACGGCATGATCGAGGCCACCCGCCAGCCGCGCGAACGCCTGTGCACCGCCTGCTTCACCGGCCAGTACCCGATCGCGCTCCCGGGCGCCGACAAGCTGGGCAAGAACCTGCTCGAACGCACCGACCTCGGCGGGCTCCCCGCCGCCGGGGATGCAGCCCTCGGCGCCGCAGCGTCGGAATCCGCCGCCGACACTGCCGCCGGTATCAGCGCCACCGAGGACCCGGCCGAGAAGTCCGGTGCCACCGGCTGCGATCCCGGTCCGGACGCCGAATTCGAAGAACTGCTCACCGCTGACGATCGCATTGATCGCACCATTGCTGCCGACAAGAAAGAGCCCGTATGACTTCCGCCTCCCCGGCCGCTGACATGAACGCCGCCCAGAACGCCGTCGGCATCACCTACGCCTCCGCCGGCGTCGACGTCGAAGCGGGCGACCGCGCCGTCGAACTGATGAAGGACGCCGTCAAGGCGACCCACAACTCCTCGGTGATCGGCGGCGTCGGCGGCTTCGCCGGCCTGTACGACGTCTCGAAGCTGCTGACCTACAAGCGCCCGCTGCTGGCCACCTCCACCGACGGCGTCGGCACCAAGGTCGCCATCGCGCAGGCCATGGACATCCACGACACCATCGGCTTCGACCTCGTCGGCATGGTGGTCGATGACATCGTCGTGGTGGGCGCCGAGCCTCTGTACATGACGGACTACATCGCCTGCGGCAAGGTGGTCCCGGAGCGCATCGCGGACATCGTCCGCGGCATCGCGGCCGCCTGCTCCGTGGCCGGCACCGCCCTCGTGGGTGGCGAAACCGCCGAGCACCCGGGCCTGCTGGGCGAGCACGAGTACGACGTCGCCGGTGCCGCCACCGGTGTTGTCGAAGCCGCCGACCTGCTGGGCCCGGACCGCGTCCGCGCCGGCGACGTCGTGATCGGCATGGCCTCCTCCGGGCTGCACTCCAACGGCTACTCCCTGGTCCGCCGCGTCATCAACCACGCCGGCTGGGCCCTGGACCGCCACGTCTCCGAGTTCAGCCGCACCCTCGGCGAGGAACTCCTGGAACCGACCCGCGTCTACGCCGCCGACTGCCTGGACCTGGCCCGCACGTTCCCGGTGAACGGTTCCGCCGCCGGCCAGGCCGTGCACGGTTTCAGCCACGTGACCGGCGGCGGCCTCGCCGCCAACCTGGCCCGCGTGCTGCCGCAGGGCCTGCTGGCCACTGTGGACCGCGCCACCTGGCAGCTTCCGGCCATCTTCCGGCTCGTGGCCGAACTGGGCAACGTCCCGCTGGCCGACCTCGAGCGCACGCTGAACCTGGGCGTGGGCATGGTGGCGATCGTCTCCCCCGAGGCCGCCGACGCCGCCGTGAACCGGCTCAACGAGCGCGGGCTCCCGGCCTGGGCCATGGGCACCGTGGAGGAAAACTCGGACGCCATCGTCAAGACCGGACCGGACTACGTCCAGGGCGCCAAGGGCGTCGACGGCGGCGCCGTCCGGCTGGTCAACGCCTACGCTTAAGGTTCATCGAGTGCTCCCCACCGGCCCTCAAAACGGCGGTCATGGAGCACTCGATGTGTTTTAAGCGGGGTTAGACCTCCAGGACGCTGAACACTCCGCCCTGCGGGTCCTCGAGGGTGGCGATGGTCCCGGCGTCCTCGGACTCGTCCGGCGCGATCAGGACCATGCCGCCCGCAGCCACAGCCGCCGCGACTGCTTCGGCGACGCTGGCCACCCCAAAATACACCTGCCACCCGGGCTTGAGCGTGCCCTCGGCATCCGCCGGCACCGCGGCGATTCCGGCCACCTCCGCGCCGTTGACCATCAGCGTGCTGTACTTGCCGCCGTCGTCCTGCGGGTACTCGGTCACGTCCTGGCCGAACAGCTGCTGGAAGAATCCGACGGCGGACTGCGGCTCGGGCGTCAGCAGCTCGGCCCAGGCCAGGGCACCGGGCTCGCCGCTCCGGACGGTGCCCTGGCCTGGGCCGAGCTGCCAGGCACCGGTAGTGCCGCCGCCGGGCGGGGCGAAGAAGACCATCACGCCGGTGCCGTCCACCTCCTCGGGGCCGAACTCCAGGGTTCCGCCGGCATGGACCAGGCTGGCGGCGAGCTTCTGGGCGTCGGAGGATGCGAAGTACACATTCCACTGACAGGGAGCTCCGGCGGCCAGCTGCGACGGATTCTGCGGCGCGATCACGGTGACCAGGTCCCCGCCCAGGAATGCCTGCGCGTAGCTGCGCCCGTCCGGGGTGGGCAGGTCCTCGAAGCGCCAGCCGAAGACCGCAGCATAGAACGCCTTGGCCTCCGCCACGTCACTGGTCTGGAGGTCCGTCCAGCAAACTTCCCCCTCGGTGAAGCCCGTGCGAATAGTCATGGCAGTCCTTCCGGGGAGGGGAGCACGGGGTTTCCCGGCACGTCCACGGTAGCCCCGGGCCGCGGACCCCGGCAACACACACGCCCGGACCGCCGGGCCACCCGCCCTGCCCGCCGGAACTTCCGGGCAGCAGAAAACCCGCCGTCCACCCCATTACTGGGAGTGGCCGGCGGGCCTGAAATCATGTGGTCGGCAATCCGCTAACGGAAGTGCATGCCGGAAAGAAGTGTCGACTAACCTATCCGACGGGAATCCACCTCGTCGTCGTCCTCTTCCACATCGTCCGCGTACTTATCCACATAGGCCGAATAATCCGGCTCAGCAGGCTCACTCGAGAAACGACTCGGTGCCCGGACCTCAGAGCTCTTGAGCTCACGCTGAAGGGCTGTGTAGTCAGTGTTCGGGGAATAGTACTTTATATCCCGAGCCTGCTTGGTAGCTTTTGCCTTTTGACGGCCGCGCCCCATGGCGTGACCCCCTTTTGTACTCGGACCGGAGGTGGTCACCATTGGCGTTAGTGAGGCCCCGGAATGTTTGGTCAATTTGTCGTACACCTAGATTACATGCTTTCAGCGGTAACTGCTCCCCGGGACGGCCACTCCGGGCGACGTCGGGCGCGCCGCTGCTCCGGGCGGCGCCCCGGCGGCATGCAGGCCGCCCGGCATCTTAGATAGAGTTCCGTAGTGGACTTCCGGAAACGGGTCCCGCCGCCGTGCGTCCCGCCGCGGCCCAGACGCACGGAAGTGGTGAATTCTCAGTGACCGAAGAGAACGAAAGGCCCGGCAACGCCGGCACGCCTGGGCTTCCCCCGGCCGGCGGACCCGGCGAGCGGTCCGCGCCTCCCGTACCGTCTGCCGTTCCCCCGAAACCGTCGGCGCCGCCCACGTCCGCGACGCCGATTGTGCCGCCGTCGGCCCGGCCGTCGACCCCGCTCATGCCGCCAGCGGCCCCGCCCGCAGCGCCTGCCCGGCCGTCAGTGCCGCCGGTCAACCGGCCCGACGCCGGGCAGCCGGGCCCGCGCCGCGCCGGGGGCGCCCCGGGGACCGCGCGCGCAGCCGGCGCTGCCGGTGCCGCCACCGCCGCCCTCGCGGGGGCCGGGAAGGTGGCTTCGGACAAAGCGTTCCAGCTGGGCGGCTGGGCACGCCGCCAGAGTGCCGCGCGGATGGGCGGCGCCGTGGCCGCCGTCGTTGTCATGGGTCTGCTGATCTGGTGGCTGACCTCGCTGGGCGGCGCCCCGAAACAGCCCGTCGCGGATGCCGCCCCTGCCCCTGCTGCCGCCACGACGTCGGCCGCACCCGCGAGCCGGGGCCCGCTGCCGCTGGAAGGGGTCGGCCCGCTGGATTTCCAGCTCGGCGACTGCTTCAAGGACTTCGATCCGGAGGCTCCGCAGTCCACCGTCGTGGATTGCGGCACGGGGCACTCAGCCCAGCTGATCGGGATCCATCACTATCAGGCAACGGAGGCCTACCCCGGCCTGAACGCGCTGAAGGACAAGGGCCGCGAGACGTGCCGCAGTGCGCAGTTGGCCGCTGCCGCCACCACCTATACCCTGCTGCAGCGCAACGCCTACCCGAGCGCCTCGAGCTGGGACAACGGCGACCGCCGGGTGGACTGCTACGTGACCGCGGATGGCGGCAACGTCATCATGGAGACGCTGGTCCCCTAAAGGGTTCACACCGGCCCCTCACCGGGGACTTTGCCCACAAAGAAACTGCCAGCCGGAGCACGCTCAGGCTGGCAGTTTCTTGTTTAGTGCTGCGTTATGCCTTGCGGCGGACCGAGAGCCCGCTGCCGGTGGAGGCGCCGCCGTCGGGCCGGAGCGACGCTTCGATGCCGCCCACGGTCAGCTCCGTAAGGTCAGGCGCGGTGTCCACCAGCACGGTGTCGCCGTCCATGATTTCGCCGGCCAGGATGGCCTTTGCCAGCCGATCGCCGATTTCGCGCTGCACCAGGCGCCGCAGCGGCCGGGCACCGTAGGCCGGGTCGAAGCCGGTCACCGCGAGCCAGGCGCGGGCACCCTCGGTCACTTCCAGGTTGAGCCGGCGGCCCTTGAGGCGTTCGCCCAGTTCCTTGACCTGCAGCTCCACGATCCGGGAGAGCTCCTCGACGCTCAGCGGGTCGAACAGCACCACTTCATCGAGCCGGTTCAGGAACTCGGGCTTGAAGGAGGCGTGCACGGTGGCCATGACAGCGTCGCGCTTGGCCTTCGCATCCAGGGCCGGGTCGACCAGGAACTGGCTGCCCAGGTTCGAGGTCAGCACCAGGATCACATTGCGGAAGTCCACGGTGCGGCCCTGGCCGTCGGTGAGGCGGCCGTCGTCGAGCACCTGCAGCAGGATGTCGAACACCTCGGGGTGGGCCTTCTCCACCTCGTCCAGCAGCAGCACGGAGTACGGGCGGCGGCGGACGGCTTCGGTCAGCTGGCCGCCTTCCTCGTAGCCCACGTAGCCGGGGGGCGCCCCGACGAGCCGGGCCACGGAGTGCTTCTCCGAATATTCGGACATGTCGATCCGCACCATGGCGCGTTCGTCGTCGAACAGGAAGTCGGCCAGGGCCTTCGCCAGCTCGGTCTTGCCAACGCCCGTGGGGCCCAGGAACAGGAAGGAGCCGGTGGGCCGGTTGGGGTCGCTGATTCCGGCCCGGGCCCGGCGGACGGCGTCGGAGACCGCGGTGACGGCCTTGGTCTGGCCGATGAGCCGCTCGCCGAGCACGTGCTCCATCTCCAGCAGCTTCTGGCTTTCGCCCTGCAGCATGCGGCCGGCGGGGATGCCGGTCCAAGCGGAAATGACCTCGGCGATGTCGTCGGCGGTGACCTCTTCGGCCACCATGAGTTCCTGCTTGGCCCCGCCCCCGGCCACGCGGGCGGATTCTGCTTCGGCGGCTTCGTTGAGCTCCCGCTCCAGGGCGGGAAGTTCGCCGTACAGGATCCGCGAGGCGGCCTCAAGGTCGCCTTCGCGCTGGAATTTCTCGGCGGCGGAGCGCAGTTCGTCGATCCTGGCCTTGAGGTCGCCGACGCGGTTCAGGCCGGCTTTCTCGGCTTCCCAGCGGGCGTTGAGCGCGGAAAGTTCTTCCTTCTTGTCCGCCATGTCCGCCCGGATGGCGGCCAGCCGTTCCACCGATGCGGGGTCGGTCTCGCTGGCCAGGGCCAGTTCCTCCATGGTCAGGCGGTCCACGGAACGGCGCAGCTGGTCGATCTCCTCCGGGGCGGAATCGATCTCCATCCGCAGCCGGGATGCGGCCTCGTCAACGAGGTCGATCGCCTTGTCCGGGAGCTGGCGGCCGGAGATGTAGCGGTTGGAGAGGGTGGCGGCGGCGACGAGGGCGGAGTCGGCGATGGCGACCTTGTGGTGCGCCTCGTAGCGTTCCTTGAGTCCGCGCAGGATGCCGATGGTGTCCTCCACGCTCGGCTCCCCGACGAAGACCTGCTGGAACCGGCGTTCCAGCGCGGGGTCCTTCTCGATGTTTTCGCGGTACTCGTCCAGCGTGGTGGCGCCGATCAGCCGCAGTTCGCCGCGGGCCAGCATGGGCTTGAGCATGTTCCCGGCGTCCATGGAGCTGTCCCCGGACGCGCCGGCCCCCACCACCGTGTGGATCTCGTCGATGAAGGTGACGATCTGGCCCTCGGAGCCCTTGATTTCCTCCAGGACGGCCTTGAGGCGTTCCTCGAATTCGCCGCGGTACTTGGCACCGGCCACCATGGACGCGAGGTCCAGGGCGATCAGGGTCTTGCCGCGCAGGCTTTCGGGCACGTCGCCGGCGACGATCCGCTGGGCGAGGCCTTCGACGACGGCGGTCTTGCCGACGCCGGGTTCGCCGATGATGACGGGGTTGTTCTTGGTCCGGCGGCTCAGCACCTGGATGATGCGGCGGATCTCGGCGTCGCGGCCGATCACCGGGTCCAGTTTGCCGGAGCGGGCAATCGCGGTGAGGTCGGTGCCGTACTTCTCCAGGGCCTGGAAGGTGTTCTCAGGATCGGCGGTGTCCACCTTGCGGTCGCCGCGGACCCCGGGGAGGGCGGCGAGCAGGGCCTCGTGGGAGGCGCCGGCGTCGCGCATCAGCTTGCCGACGGCGTCACTTCCGGACGCGAGGCCCAGCAGCAGGTGCTCGGTGGAGACGAACGTGTCGCCAAGCCGCTCGGCCTCGTTCTGCGCGTTCTTGATCCCCTGCAGGGCGGTGCGGGACAGCTGCGGCTGCTGCACCGAACTGCCGGAGGTCGACGGAAGGGCCTTGATCGCGGTGCTGGCCTGGACGCTGACGGAATCCGGGTCCGTGCCGGTGGCGCGGAGGAGCGCCACAGCCACCCCCTCGCGCTGGTCCATAAGCGCCTTGAGCAGGTGGGCGGGTTCGAGCTGGGGGTTGCCCGCCGTCGAGGCGTTCATGGCGGCTGCCGCAAGAGCCTCCTGGCTCTTGGTGGTGAATTTGGCGTCCAAAGAGAGCTCCTTACGGGAACATGCTGATATTAAAGTTGAGTCTACTCCGCTCAACTTTGCATGGGGTCCCTTTGGCTCCATGTTTGCCGACGGCGAAACTGCTGTCTAGGGCCGGAGTCCCCCCGGGCGCCCGCGTCACCCCGCCGTGGACATGCCCTCCGTGCGGGCCGGCCGCTGGACATAGCCCCAATATGCCCACTCCCCGGGCCCAGGGGTGGGCATGTCCCCAAAGCTTGGAGGGCAGCAATGGACATACCCTCCGCTCGGGCCGGCCGCTGGACATATTCCCAATATGCCCACGCCCCGGGTCCAGGGGTGGGCATGTCCCCAAGGCTTGGAGGGAAGCAATGGACATACCCTCCGCGCACAGGAACGGACCCGGCCCCCGAGTGGACATGCCCCCTCGCGCGAGGCGGCGGTGCTGGACATGCCCTCCGTTCGGGCCAGCCGCTGGACATAATCCCAATATGCCCAGCGGCCCGGCTCAAGGCTGGGCATGTCCCCAGGGCGCAGCGGGGCGCATGCGGGTACGGCCGCTCGGATGCCAGCCAGCGGCCGCTAGGCCTGGCGCGCCAGCTCGACCAGCTCGGCGCAGCGTTCGCCGATCATCATGGTGGTGATGTTCGGGTTGACGGTGGTCAGTTCGGGCATCACCGAGGCGTCGGCCACGCGCAGTCCGGTGACACCTTTGACCCGCAGTTCGGGATCCAGCGGCGACATCCGGTCCTCGGGGGCACCCAGGCGGACGGTGCCGGCCGGGTGGTAGACCGTGTTGTGCGTCTTGCGGATGTAGTCGGCGATCTGCTCGTCGGTCTGGATGTCGGGGCCGGGGTAGAGTTCGGTTCCCACCCAGTCGACAAGCGCCGGCTGGGCTGCGATTTCGCGGGCTTTCCGGATGCCTGCGATCATGACGCGCATGTCGTGCGGGTCGGTGAAGTAGCGGGGGTCCACCTTGGGCTTGTCGCGGAAATCCTTGCTCCGGAGCTTGACGGTGCCACGGGAGCGCGCGTGCGTGACGTTCGGGGTGAGGCAAAAGCCGTTCTCCGTCGTCGGGAAGCCCTGGCGCAGGGTGTGCATGTCGAACGGCACGGAACCGTAGTGGAACATGAGGTCGGGCCGGTCCAGGCCCTCTTCCGTGGTGGTGAAAATCCCGGCCTCCCACCACTGCGTGGATGTCTCGGTCATGGGCTGCTTGGCGTCCCATTGGATGACACCCTCGGGGTGATCCTGCAGGTGCTCGCCTACGCCCGGGGAGTCTGCCCGCACCGGAATGCCGAACTCCTCCAGCTGTGCGGCCGGGCCGATGCCGGAGAGCATCAGCAGCTTGGGGGAGTCGATGGTTCCGGCAGAAACGATCACTTCGTGTCGGGCGCCCAGCAGGTGGGTTTTGGCAAAGGCGTTGTCCACGACGGCGACGCCGGTGCAGCGGTTGCCGCCGTCGAACGTCAGTTCCTTGGCGCGCAGCCCCGTGAGGAGGGTGAAGTTGTTCCGGTCAAGGATCGGATGGATGTAGGACACGGACGAGGAAGCCCGGGTGCCGTCCTTCCGGCGGTTGATCTGGAAGAAGCCGGCACCGTTGATGACGGTCTCACCGGTATTGAAGCGGACCTTCGGAATGCCAGCCTGCTCGCAGGCATCCAGCATGGCCCGGCCGGTGGGATCCGACGGCGGAACGTTCATCAGGTGGACCGGGCCGGCGTCGCCGTGGTGCGGTGCGTCCGGACCTGCGTCCTCGTTGGTTTCCAGTTGCTTGTACAGGCGGTATGCCATCTCCGCGTTCCAGCCCGTGGCGCCGAACTTCTGCTCCCACTCGTCGATATCCTCGCGGGGCGCCCAGAAGGCGATGCAGGAGTTGTGGCTGGAGCAGCCGCCCATTACTTTGGCCCGCGCGTGGCGCATGAACGAGTTGCCGTTTTCCTGCTCTTCGACGGGGTAATCCCAGTCGTAGCCGGATTCCAGCAGTTCCATCCAGCGGTCCAGCTGCAGGATCTCATCCAAGCCCCGGTCATCGGGGCCGGCCTCAACCAGGGCCACCTCCACCGAGGGGTCCTCGCTGAGCCTGGACGCCACTGCCGCGCCGGCGGAGCCGCCGCCAATGACGATGTAGTCGAATTCAGCCTTGTTCAGGTTGGTCATGGTGCTACTTTCCCTCAGCGGCGGCGGAACGGTCGGCAAACCATCCGGTCACCTGCGGATCGATGTTGTGGTAAACGTGCTTGGCCTCTTGGTACTCGGCCAGCCCCGTAGGGCCGAGTTCGCGCCCGACGCCGGACTGGCCGAATCCGCCCCACTCCGCCTGCGGCAGGTACGGGTGGAAGTCATTGATCCAGATGGTGCCGTGACGCAGCTTGCGGGCCACCCGCTGGCTCTTGCCGGCGTCCTGGGACCAGACCGCGCCCGCAAGCCCATAGTGGGTGTCGTTGCCCAACCGCACGGCTTCCTCCTCGCTGGTGAACGTCTCCACCGTGACGACCGGGCCGAACGCCTCGTCCGTGAGCACGGACATACCGCTGTGCACCCGGTCCAGGACGGTGGGCAGGTAGTAGTAACCCTTTGCCAGGTCGCCTTCGCCCCATTTCCCGCCACAGCGCAGGCGCGCGCCCTCGGCGAGCCCCTTTTCCACGTAGGAGCTCACCTTGTCGCGGTGCGCTGCCGAGATCAGCGGTCCGGTCTCGGCATCGGGGTCGAAAGGGCCGCCGAGGCGGATCTGCCGGGCGCGGAGGACCAGCTCATCCACGAATCGTTCCGCTATGGACTCCTCGACAATCAGCCGTGAGCCGGCGGAGCAGACCTGGCCTGAATGCACGAAGGCCGCATTGAGGGCATTGTCCAGCGCGGCGTCGAAGTCAGCGTCCGCGAAGATGATGTTCGGGTTCTTGCCGCCCAGTTCCAGGGCGACCTTCTTGACCGAGGCCGCGGCGGACGCAGCAATGGTCTTGCCGGTCTCCAGCCCGCCTGTGAAGGAGACCAAATCCACGTCCGGATTCCCGGACAGCACGGACCCTACTGTCTTGCCGTCGCCCAGCACCAGGTTGGCAACCCCGTCGGGAAGGCCCAGTTCTGCAAGGACTTCCATCATGAGGATCGCGGTGTGCGGGGTGAGCTCGCTCGGTTTGAGGACGAAGCTGCATCCTGCCGCCAGCGCGGGTGCGATCTTCCAGGCGGCCTGCAGAAGCGGGTAGTTCCACGGTGCGATCAGCGCACAGACACCCACGGGTTCGTATTCGATCCGGCTGACCACCGTGTTGCTGCCGGCATCCACAAGCCGGCCGGAGTCCTGCCCGGCGATCTTGCCAAAGTACTCGAAGCAGTTGGCGATGTCGTCCATGTCGATTTCGCTCTCCACCAGGCGCTTTCCGGTGTCCAGCGTTTCCGCACGGGCGAATTCCGCCTTGCGCTCGCGCAGCCGGTTCGCCACACGGAGCAGGAAGGAGCCCCGCTCCAAAGCAGGCGTGCCGGCCCAGTCACCTCCGTCAAACGCCTTCCGGGCAGCGTCGACCGCGCGGACCGCGTCGGCCGCGGTGGCCTCAGAAACGACGCCGGCCAACTCCCCGTCCGCCGGGCAGAGGATCTCCCGGGTTCCGCCGTCGGATGCCGCGCTCCAGGTGCCGCCAATAAAAAGTGTTGCGGTTGTCATTTTGTTGCCTCCTGCGTCTCAAAATCTGATTCCCAATTGTCTTTGGCCATCTGGTCTTCAGCCAGCACGGTGTTGCCCGGGGCTGCACGGTTCAGATGCAGGAATTCCAGGTGCTGTTCGTAGTGGTCCAGGACATCGGTGATGACCTGTTCCTTGGTGTAGCCCATCAGGTCGTAGCCGTGGCTGCCTTCGAGGGAAAACGCCTCCATCCGGTAGTAGTGGTCCTCCGGGTCCGCCCTCCGGGTGGCATACGACGGGGTCTCGTACTGCACGGGGTAGATCTGGTACTTGAACGGACGCTCCTCCGCCATTGCGAGCTGCAGGTCGATGCTGTCGATTCCACAGGAATCCACCTTGGCGACCGACAGGGTGGTCTCGGCGCCCTGTGACCTGAGTTCCTCACTCACTTCCTGCAGCGCAGGAAGGGCAACGCCCTCCACGAATCGCGTGGTCTGCCGGCGGCCGGGGTAGCTCATTGCCCTGGTCAACCGCTGCCGCCAACTGCGGCCGCCCCGCTGCTCTCCCCCGGCCCGGCCCGAAATGATTCCGGGCAGGCTGGCGCGGTAACTGTCATTGAGCGAATTCTCCACTCTGAGCGCCTTGTACAGCCCCAGCATGATGAACACCAACAGCAGGGACAGCGGAAGGCCCATAACGATCGTGGCGTTCTGCAGTGTCACGACACCGCCGACCATCAGCATGGCGAGGGTCAGCAGGCCGGTGGCGAGAGCCCAGAAGACCCTGACCCACTCCGGCCCGTCGGAGTCCGCGTCCTTGAGGTGCGAGGTGAAGTTCGCCATCACGAGAGCACCGGAGTCAGCCGAGGTGACGTAGAAGAGAAGCCCTGTGAAGGTGGCGATGGCGGCCGTCACGGGAACCCCCGGGTACTCGGCCAGGAGGCTGTAGAACCCGCGCTCCGGATTGCTCATGGCGACCTCGCCGAAGGCAGCGTTTCCGTTCATGATGAGCTCGAGGCTGGAGTTACCGAAGATCGAAATCCAGAGCAGAATGAAAAGGAACGGGACAGTCATGGTGCCAATGACGAACTGGCGGATGGTACGGCCGCGGGAAATCCGGGCCAGGAACAATCCCACGAACGGGGCCCAGGCAATCCACCAGGCCCAGAAGAACAGAGTCCAGGCATTCAGCCAGTCGGTGGGCCGGTCGTAGGCAAAAGTGTCAAGCGTCATGGCGGGGAACCGGCTCATGACATCGCCGAAGTTTTGCACGATGCCGTCCAGGAGGAAGTTTGTCTTCCCGGCAATGAGCACAAAGAGCATCAGCGCCAACGCCAGGACAACGTTGAGTTCCGACATCCGGCGGATGCCCTTTTCCACCCCGGAGACCACGGATACGGTGGCCATGACCACAGAGAGTGCGATGAGTCCGATCTGGACGGCGAGGCTCTCGGGGATTCCGAACATGAAGTTCAGCCCGTAGTTGAGCTGCACGACGCCAATTCCCAGCGAAGTGGCGATACCAAAGATCGTGCCGAGCAGGGCTGCGATGTCCACCGCGTGCCCGATCGGTCCCTCGATCTTCTTCCCGAAGATCGGGTACAGCGCCGACCTGATACTTAGCGGCAGGTTGTGCCGGTAGGCGAAGTAGCCCAGGGCCAACCCCATGAGCGCGTAAAGGGCCCAACCGGTAAGCCCGTAGTGGAACAACGTCCAGACGAGGGCCTGACGAGCGGCCTCGGGGTTGCTTCCCTCGCCCCGCGGCGGGGCGAGGTACTGGCTGACCGGTTCGGAGACCGAGAAAAACATCAGGTCAATGCCGATGCCTGCCGCGAAAAGCATCGCAGCCCACGTGAACATCCCGAATTGGGGCTTGGAATGGTCCGGGCCCAGCTTGGTTTTTCCCACCCGGGACAGCGCCACTACGAGCACAAAAACCAAGGCGGCGGTCACAATCAGGAAGTAGTACCAGCCCATGTTGGCGGACACCCAGCCGACCATGGCTCCAATGACGGCTTCGGCATTCTCCTTGGCGAGGATGGCCCAGAGCGTGATCCCCACGACGCCTGTGGCAGACCCGATGAAGACACTCTTGTTGACCCGCGTCTTTCGCTCCCCACCTCCATCCGGCTCGCCGGGGGCTGCGGTCGAGTTGGTCCTGACAGTGGCATTCTGGCTCATTGATCCCGTTCCAGTTGTTGAGGCTGCGGTCGGGACGCCAGTGCGGCATGATGACGCGGTTTGGCTGTTTCAGCCGGGTTCGAGGCCTGGCGGGCGTCCCGTTGGGTCTGGCTCGGCCATCGAGGCTAGCAATTTCGAGCACGAAGTGATGAGTTAAGTGAATTCGGCCACTTTGCCGGACCGGACGCCAAGAGGGCTCGAACTGAACGGCACTGGGGCGAAAAGGGGGCCGGGGCACTGGACTGGCCCCACATGAAGGCCTGTGCCGATCCCCGTTAAACTCATTCGACGGTCGGCTCCCCCAAGGAGCCGACCGTCGATTGATGGGGCTGGTCCGATGTCGGCGGACCAGCTGCCGGGAACGGTCGAGGGAACCGCTCCTGCGTGGGATTCTGTTGTTCAAGTATCTTGTCACACACATGACAAATCTGTCACGTGTATTTTTGAGGTTTCCCGTGGGTAGTCTTTGTCCATGGATGAGACACCGGCAACGAAGCACCACACCACCCGATCCGTCTTTCTGGACAAGGAGCACCCGGCCGCCTGGCGGGCCCTCAACGGACTGGGCCTGAAAGCCGCGGAGGCCGCGGATGAAGCCGGCCTGGACCGGACGCTGATCGAACTGTTGAACGTCCGCATCTCGCAGATCAACGGCTGCGCGTTTTGCCTGGACCTGCACGTGGGCGACGCCGTGAAAAACGGCGAATCCGCCCAGCGCCTGGCCGTCCTCCCGGCCTGGCGGGACACGGACCTCTTCACCGAGAAGGAACGTGCCGCCCTGACCCTGGCCGAGGCCATCACCAACATCTCGGACGCCGGAGCCCGTGAGCACGAGGGCGCTGCCGCCCGGAAACACCTCACCGACGGGGAGTTCTCCGCCATCAGCTGGCTGGTGATCACCATGAACGCCTTCAACCGGGTGTCAATCGTCAGCCAGCACCCCGTCCGCAAGGACCGCGGGTAGCCAGCCACAGCCGGCCGCTTCCAGCCGCGGACAACCGTCCGGTCCCTCACGCCGGGTAGATCGACACCGCCGCCGCCTTGACCACGAAATAGACCTCAAGGCCGGGAGCCAGGCCCAGGTCCGCGGACGCTGCAGGGGTCACGTCCGCGGACAGCTCGCCGGCGCGGACCCGGATCTGGTCCCCGTGCGGCTCCAGATCCGTAACCGTGACGCGGAACGAGTTCCGCGGGCTGCCGTGCGCCTCGCTCAGGAACACTGACACGGCCGACGGCGGGAAGGCCGCCACCCCGGCCTGCCCGGGCACGAGCGGCGCATCGTGCTGACCCGCGAACTCCAGGCCCTCGGCGGACCGGATCCCCGCGGACGTTACGGTCCCCGCCACCAGGTTCAGCCCGGCCAGCCCCGCGGCGAAGCGGCTGCGCGGCCGCCGGAGGACCTCACGGGTGGGCCCGTCCTCGGTGATCCGGCCTTCCTCCATCACGATCACCCGGTCCGCGAGCATGTAGGCGTCCAGGACGTCGTGGGTGACGATGATGGCGCGCCGCCCGGCGAGCACCCGCTTGAGCAGCCGCCGCAGCAGCGGAGCCGCATGGATGTCCAGGGCGGAGAGTGGCTCGTCCAGCAGCAAGAGATCCGGATTCACGGCCAGGGCACGGGCCGCCGCCACGCGCTGGGCCTGTCCGCCGGACAGCTCCCCGGGCCGGCGGCCGGCGAGGTCGGCGGCGTCGACCTCGGCCAGCCAGTGCCGGGCGGTCTCCCGGGCTTCCCGTGTGGGGACCCCGGCGCTCCGCGGCCCGAAGGCGACGTTTTCGAGCGCGCTCAGGTGCGGAAACAGCAGGGGATCCTGGGCCAGCAGGGCGGTTCCGCGGCGGTGCGGCGCGGTCCAGGTGTGCGCGCCCGCGCCGAGCTCGAACAGCACCCGGCCGTCCACTGCGGATTGTCCGGTGTCCGGGCGGAGCAGCCCGGCGATCACGGCGAGCAGGGTCGATTTGCCTGCCCCGTTCGGGCCGAGCACGGCAACGGTCTCGCCCGGCGCCAGGCTCAGCGACACCTCAAAGCGGCGGGCGGCGAGGGCGGCGTCGAAAGTGAACGTCACGACGCCACTCTCCCGCCGGCGCCGGTGCGGGCCGTTGTGCTGCGGGACCCGGCGGGCGCCGGGCCCCGGTAGGAGAGCCCGACGACGACGACCGCCACCACGACCAGCAGCAGCGACAGCGCGACGGCGGCGTCGGCGTCGGTCTCCCGCTGCAGGTAGATTTCCAGCGGCAGCGTGCGGGTGACACCCTGCAGGCTGCCGGCGAAGGTGAGCGTGGCGCCGAATTCGCCCAGGCTCCTGGCGAAGGAGAGTACGGCCCCGGACGCGAGGCCGGGCAGGACCAGCGGCAGGGTGACCCGGCGCAGCACGGTGGTGGGCCGCGCGCCGAGGGTGGCGGCTACGGCCTCGTACCGGCTGCCGGCAGAACGGAGGGAGCCTTCGAGGCTGACCACGAGGAACGGCAGGGCCACGAAGGTCTGGGCGAGTACCACCGCCGTCGTGGTGAACGCGATCTGGATGCCGGCGATCTCGAGGCTCTGCCCCAGGAGGCCCTGGCGTCCGAAGGCATAGAGCAGCGCGATGCCGCCCACGACCGGGGGCAGCACGAGCGGGAGCAGGACGAAGGAACGCAGCAGCCGCTGGCCCGGGAAGTCGCCGCGGGCCAGCACGAGCGCCAGCGGGACCCCGAACAGCACACACAGCACCGTGCTCGCGGCGGCCGTGCGGAGGCTGAGCCCCAGCGCGGTGAGCGAGGATTCCGAGGTGATGAGCGGGATGAACTGCGGCCAGTTGACCCGGCCCAGCATGGCCGCGAGCGGCAGCAGCACCAGCAGCGCCCCGACGGCGGCAATGGCCATGACCCAGCGCGGAATCCCGTTATAGGTACTGTCTCTCCGGCGTTTCATGCGGGCCTAGGGGGTTCCGAAGCCGGCGCCGCGGAGGAGCTGCTGGCCGTCCGGGCCTAAGACCGACTCGATGAAAGTGGCCCCGAGGTCCTTGTGCTTGCTGGTCCGCACCGCGGCGATCGGATAGGTGTTCACGGCCTGCGCCGACTCGGGGAAGGGGATTTCCCGCACCTTGTCCCGGGCGGCCGAAACGTCCGTGACATAGACCAGCCCGGCGTCGGCCTCTCCCGAGATGACTTTGCCCAGGACATCGGTCACCGACGATTCCTCGCTCACCGGAGTCAGCGAGATGCCGGTTTCCTGCTCGAGAGTCTTCGCGGCCGTGCCGCACGGGACCTGCGGCGCGCAGATGACAGTCTTGACGCCGGGCCCGGCGAGATCCGCGAAGGACCCGATGGACGCGGGGTTCTCCGGCGGCACGGCGATGGTCAGCACATTGCTCGCGAAGTCCCGGGGAATTCCGTCCACCAGTCCCGCGCCGCTGAGTCTGGCCATAGTGTTGGCGTCGGCGGAGGCGAAGACATCCGCCGGAGCGCCCTGGCTGATCTGGGTGGCGAGGTCGGAGGACCCTGCGAAGCTGAGGGTCACGGTGGTTCCGGGGTTTGCGGCCTCGAACTGCTCGGCGAGCGCCGTGAAGGGGGCCTTGAGCGAAGCCGCGGCGTAGACGGTGATGGTGGCACCGGCGCCCCCGGTCCCGGCCGGTGCCGCGCAGGCCGCCAGTCCGGCGGCAACGGCTGCTGCCACCAGCACGGCGGCGGACCGGATGGCGGGCCTCATACGGTCCCCTTTCCTTTGGGCGTTTCGATGATCACCGTGGTGGCCTTGACGACGGCGGTCGCCACCGAGCCGAGTTCCAGGCCGAGCTCCCGCACGGCCTCGCTGCTCATCAGGGACACCACCCGGAACGGCCCGCACTGCAGTTCCACCTGGGCCATGACGGTGTCGGCGGTGATGGCCGTGACGAGGCCGACGAAGCGGTTACGGGCGGAGCTGCCCGCTTTGGCCGGGTCATCCGGGAGCTGGGCCTGCTCCCGGGCGAGCCGCGCCAGTTCCAGCCCGTCAACGGCGAGCCGGCCCGCGTCGTCCTTGAGCGGGGTCAGGGTTCCGTTCTCGGCCCACCGCCGGATGGTGTCATCGCTGACCCCCAGCAGCCGGGCCGCCTCGGACACGCGAATATTAGGCATAGGGATACTCTAGTCCGCATTTGCGGAGAATATAACGAGAAGTGTCCGTAAACCATAAACCGTGAGATGGCGGCCCTGGCGTTCCGGAAGCAGCGTCCTCTAGCCGCTGCGCTGCCACCGGACTTAAAATTTCTGCGAGGGGTGGAGCCGCGGTCGCCGAGGAGCACCGCCGTGAAGTGGATCAAACCAGAGGACCCGGGCTATGACGAGTCCCGGACATTGTTCAACGCCATGATCGACCGCCGCCCGGCGGTGATCGCCCCCTGCAGCACCCCGGCCGACGTCGCCGAAGCGCTGAAATATGCCAGGGACCACGGCCTGGCTGTCGCCGTCCGAGCCGGCGGTCATTCCGTGGCCGGCATGTCACTGAACGACGGCGGCCTGGTGATCGACGTGCGGCCGATGAAGTCCGTCAGTGTGGACCCGGACGCCCGGACGGTCACAGCCGGGGCGGGCCTGACGTGCGGGGAATTCGACCGGGCCACCCAGCAGCACGGCCTCGCCCTCACCGGCGGCCGCGTTTCCACCACGGGTCTGGCCGGCTTCACCCTCGGCGGCGGCTCGGGCTGGCTCGAGCGGGCCTTCGGCTTTGCCTGCGACGATCTCATCTCCGCGGACCTGGTGACCGCTGCCGGCGAACAGGTCACCGCCAGCGCAGCGGAGAACCCTGAGCTGTTCTGGGCCCTGCACGGCGGCGGCGGAAATTTCGGCGTCGCCACGTCCTTCACGTTTGGGCTGCACCAGCTCGGTCCGACGGTCCACGCGGGCCTGATGCTGTGGCCCGGCGACGCGGCGGAGGAAATCAGCCGCGGCTTCCGGGAACTGGCCCTCGCGGCACCGAATGAGGAAACCGGGGCCATCATCTACCTCACCGCCCCGCCCGAGCCCTTCGTGCCCCCGGACATGGTCGGCAAGATGGCGGTCGCCGTCGCCTACCTCTACGCCGGGAACGCGGCGGAAGGTGCGGAACACGCCAAGCCCTATCAGGCGCTCAAACCGGCCGTGGACCTCCTGGAGGACACCGGCTACGCCGATTTCCAGTGTTCCCTGGACGATCCGCCGGGCAAGTACAACTACTGGAGCGCGGACTACCATGACGAACTGTCCGACGAAGCCCTCGACGTCATCGTCGATTCCGCCCGGAACCTGCCGGGGCCGAGCTCCCAGCAGCTGATTGCCCATTGGGGCGGCGCGGTGAGCGGTCCGGCCGCGACGGCGACACCGCTGCAGCACCGGAACGCCAGCTGGGTGACCCACCCCTTCGGCCTCGGCGAAACACCGCAGGGCGGCCAGGAGGCGAAGGCCTGGGTCAAGAGGTTCCGCCAGGACATCGCGCCTTACGCGAACGGCGGCGTCTGGCTGAACTTCATCGGCGACGAGGGCCAGGAACGGGTCCGGGCCGCCTTCGGCGAGGAAAACTACAACCGGCTTGCCCGGGTCAAACGGGAGTTCGACCCGGAAAACACCTTCCGCGGAAACCAGAACATCCGGCCCGCCACTTCCTGACAAACGGGCCAGTCCCACCGGGCTGGGGCCTCCGGCTGTGAGACGGTTAGTAAGTAACATGACCATCCGATAGTGGGAGACAAAGCAGCATGGGCAGTCCGGATAAGACAACTCCCTGGAGCGACAGCCTGGGCCGCGCCAGCATCAGGACCGCGCAGGTCCTCCTGCTGCTGGTCCTGACCGTGGTGGTGGTGTACGCCCTGATCCAGGTGCGGCTCGTGGTGATTCCGGCGCTGCTGGCGCTGATCCTGGCCGCCGCGATCGCACCTTTCGTCCACTGGCTGCGCCGCCGCGGCTGGCCCAGCACCGCCGCCACCACCGTGTCGTTCGTGGCGCTCCTGCTCGCGTTCGGGGCCGTCATCACCGGCATCGTCTTCGCCGTCATGAACCAGGCGGATGAGCTGGCCGACAAGGCCACGCAGGGCTTTGACCGGGTCTACGACTTCATCCGCACCGGCCCCATCCCCATCGATGACCAGCAGATCCAGCAGGCGCGCGAGGCTGCCATCGACTTCGCCACCAGCAGCACCGTCGGCGCGGGCGCCATCTCCGGGCTCAGTGCGGCCGGCAACTTCATCACCGGCGCCCTGCTCATGGCGGTGATCCTGTTCTTCTTCCTGAAGGACGGCGAGAGCATCTGGGCCTTTGCGCTGCGGGCGTTCAAGGGCGAGAAGCTGGTCCGGGCACGCCGCGCCGGGGAGCGGAGCCTCAGCGTGCTCGGCGGCTACGTGCGCGGAACTTCCATCGTGGCCTTCGTGGACGCGTTCTTCATTGGCCTGGCGCTGGTGATCATGGGGGTGCCGCTCGCGCTGCCGCTCGCCGCACTGACCTTCATCGGAGCCTTCATCCCGCTGATCGGCGCCACCCTGGCCGGCATCATCGCGGCGCTCGTCGCGCTGGTCGCCAACGGCCCGGTTGCGGCCCTGGTCGTCATCATTGTCGTGATCGTCGTCAACCAGCTGGAGGGCAACTTCCTGCAGCCCGTGGTGATGGGCCAGGCGCTCAACGTCCACGCCCTCGTCATCCTGCTGGCCCTCACGGCGGGCACCATCCTCGCCGGTATTGTCGGCGCGATCCTCGCTGTCCCTCTCGTGGCGGTGGGCTGGGCCGCGATCAAGGCCTGGAACTCAACGGAGAACATCACTCCCGCGGCCATAGCGGAAGCCGAGCATGAGACCGAGCTGAATGAACAGGGCGTAGGTGTGCGCTCCACGCCGCACCATGCGCGGACGCAGGAAGAAGAGCAGTCCGACACCGCGGCTGCTGACGCCAGCCAGGGCTGATCCGCGGCCGGATTAGACTTCCCCCATGGCCATTTACCTGGACCCTCCGCTCTGGCCGGCCCACGGAACGCACTTCTCGCACCTGATCTCGGACACCTCGCTGGAGGAACTGCACGCCTTCGCAGCGGCGGCCGGCATTCCGGACCGGGCGTTCGACGGCGACCACTACGATGTCGCCGAAGCCCGGTACAGCGCCCTCGTGGCAGCCGGGGCCGTCCCGGTCGAGGGGCGGGTCCTGGTCCGCAAACTGATCGCGAGCGGCCTGCGGATCCCGGCCCGGCGGCGCAGCAGCTCACTCAAACTCCCTCTGCTGACGCGCTGGAACGGCGTGTTGCCCGGCAACGACGCGCTCTTCCTGGACCTGCTGGACCGCTGGGGCGAGGAACACCGGAAGTACCACGGCCGGACCCACCTGCTGGCCGTCCTGGAGGCCCTGGACCTCCTGACCGAGCCTGTTGACCCGCCCCGCACTGTGCTGCTCGCCGCCTGGTTCCACGACGCCGTCTACCGCGGCATCGCGGGCCAGGATGAGGAGGAGTCGGCCCGGCTCGCCGAGGACCGGCTGGCCCGGGCGGGCCTTCCCTCGGCCGAGGTGGACGAGGTTGCCCGCCTGGTGCGGATGACGGCCGACCACCAGCCGGCGGCCGGCGACGGGGCCGCCGCCCTGCTCAGCGACGCCGACCTCTCTGTGCTCGGCGGCGAGCCGGCCGCCTACGCCCGCTACCTGGCCGCCGTCCGGCAGGACTTCGCGCACATCGGCGACGACGACTTCGCCGCCGGTCGCGCCGCCGTCGTCCGCCAGCTGCTGCAGCTGGATCCGCTCTTCCACACCCCGCGGGGCCGGGCCCTGTGGCTGGACGCGGCGCGGCGGAACCTGCAGGCCGAGCTCGGTTAGCCGGGGAACCGCAACGCGGGGTCACTTACCGCCCATAAATCCCCCCGGGATGGGCGCTAAGTGACCCCGCGTTGCTTGGCGTTGTTTTGGTGGGTCAGGGGCTGCGGCGGAGGTGTTCGGCGAGGCGGTCGAAGGACTCGCGCCAGCCGACGCCGTGGCTGTCGCGGTTATCGAGGGTGTCGAAGGGGCCCTGGAAGAACGTCATCCGGGTGCCGCCGTCGATCTCCTCCAGCTGGACGGTCACCTCGGTCTCAAAGCCGCGCGTTCCGTCGGCTTTGTCCCAGGCGTGGGTGAAGATGAAGAGATTGGGTGGTTCGACGTCCGTGTGGACGCCGCTCCACCAGTGCTCCTCCCCCGTGCTGTCCCGGACCATGCAGGCCCGGTACAGGCCGCCGATCTCCAGATCCGCGTCGATGCTCTCGCGGGGAACGTGGAAGCCGCGCGGCCCCCACCAGTCCGGTGCCTGGTCCGGGTCCGTCAGGGCGGACCACAGACGGGCGACGGGTGCCTGGAACTCGCGGGTGATGACCAGCATGAGATCTTCGGCCGGAGCAGGCGGTTCTCCCTGGCCGGACGAGGCGGGAACAGCGGTGACGTGCTCTGACATTGCGGGACTTCTCCTCTACAACGGTTAGCGGTAGGCCTTGCTGTAGGCCGTCACAAAGGGCCTGTCGCTCGGGACGATCTGCTTGCCGAGCGGCATAAGCGAGACCGGGATGAGCTTGAGGTTGGCGATGGCCAGCGGAATGCCGATGATGGTGATCGCCATGGCGAAGGCGGTGACGACGTGGCCGATCGCGATCCAGATGCCGGCGACGAGCAGCCAGATGACGTTCCCGAGCAGGGAGAACACCCCGATGCCACCCGGGCGGTCCACCACCGTGCGGCCGAACGGCCAGAGGGCATAGTTTGCGATCCGGAACGACGCGAGCCCCCACGGGATGGTCACGATCAGCAGACAGCAGATGATCCCGGCCACGAAGTAGCCAAGCGCGAGCCAGAGTCCGCCAAAGAGCAGCCAGATGATGTTGAGCAGTGTCTTCATGGCTCCATTCTCCCCTGCCGGAGGCCGATCCGGCCTAGGGGTTCACCCTGAACATTTCCTGAAATGTGTCCCGTGACGCGGGCGGCGGACGGGCAGCTTTGCGAACGCGGGAAAGGGCACAATACTGGGAGCATGCCTGCACTCCTGAAGATTGCCCTGATCGTTGCCCTCGTCCTGCTGGTCGTCGGCGTGGTGGTGGAAGCCGTGCAGTTCCTGCTCTACGTGGGCCTCCTGGTCCTGGTGGGCGCCGGCATCCTGTTCTTCCTGCGCCGCTCGCGCATCACGCGCTGACGCCGCCCGCCCAAGACGTGCGCAGATGACAAACATCGGGGACCTTCTGGGCCCCATTCTCGAAGTCATGACGTGGGTGGGTTTCGTCCTGGGCCTGCCGCTGCTGGTGTGGGGCTGGATTTCCCGACGGCGCCACTGCCAGTGGGCCGGGACCACCGGCAAGGTGATCAGCGCCGGCGGGTTCACAGGTTACAGCTGGACGGACCACCACGACGCCGACCACCGGTCGCTGCTTCCGGCGGCCGAGTCGCACGGCCTGGTGGTGGGGTCCGACGTCGACCTCTACTATGACGTCTGCCATCCGTCCCGCTGGGGGCTCACCCCAGCAAAGCAGGACAATGCGGCCTGGGTCCTGGGCTGGATACTCACCGGGGTGGGGATCCTTTCCACGCTCGGCGGCTTCGTCCTGCTGCTGTTCTAAACGTTTGACTGCCCTGCCGGCTGCTCCTGCTTCACCATGGCCGCCTCGACACTGATCTTGACCTTGTCGCTGACCAGCAGCCCGCCGGCCTCGAGCGCGGCGTTCCAGGTCAGGCCGAATTCCTTGCGGCTGATGTCCGCCTCCGCGCTGAACCCGGCGCGGGTCGCGCCGAACGGATCCACCGCGATCCCGGTGAACTCAACCTCCAGGTCCACCGGCTTGGTGACGTCGCGGATGGTGAGGTCGCCGGTCAGCACATAGTCCTCGCCGTCGCCCCTGATCCCCGTGGCGCGGAAGGTCATCTCCGGGTACTTTTCGACGTCGAAGAAGTCAGCGCCGCGGACGTGGGCGTCGCGGTTGGCGTCGCCGGAGTCGAAGCTGGCGGTCTTAATGCTGGCATGCAGGCTGGAGTCGGCGAGGGAGTCGCCGACCCGGGCCTCCGCCGTGGCTTCGTTGAAGCGGCCACGGACCTTGCTGATGCCGGCGTGGCGGACGCTGAAACCAACTTCGCTGTGGGACATGTCCAGCGTCCAGACGCCGGGGGTCAAACCTTTGGGCAGGGTCACAACGGTCTCCTTCGCAGGTGGCGGGCGGGCCCGCCGGGAAGTCGGGGTACTCCCCCAAAGAGCCATGCTAGCCACGGCGCCGCGGCCCGGCTAGCCTTCCGCGGAACCCGAGCGGCCCCTACAGCCGCGGCTTGGGCACCCAGCCAATCGCCGGGGCGATGTGCCGGACCACGGTGCCCAGCAGCTTGGCGTTGAAGTCCACGCCGAGCTGGTTGGGGACGGTCAGCAGCAGGGTGTCGGCGTCCCGCACGGCGGCGTCGGCGGCCAGTTCCTCGGCAATGGCATCGGGGGCGCCGACGTAGCTCCGGCCGAAGCGGGCCACGACGTCGGCCTTCCCGACCTGGTCGCGCTTTTCCCGCAGGGCGCTGAGACCGAAGAACCGGCGGTCCTCCTCGTCGACGATCGGCAGGACGCTGCGGCTGACCGAGACGCGGGGCTCGTGCTGATGGCCGGCGTCGGCCCAGGCCTGCCGGAACATGCGGATCTGTTCGGCCTGAAGCTGGTCGAAGGGCACACCGGTGTCCTCGGTGAGCAGCGTGGAGCTCATCAGGTTCATGCCCTGTTCCGCGGTCCACACGGCCGTGGCACGCGAGCCGGCGCCCCACCAGATCCGCTCGCCGAGGTCCGGTGAATGCGGCTGCACGGGCAGCAGCCCGGAGCCGCTGCCGGCGTACCGGGGCTCCGCCTCCGCCATCCCGGCGCCCGAAATGGCGCGGCGGAAGACCGCGGTGTGCCGCCGGGCCATGTCCGCGGCGGTCTCGCCGGCCGCCGGCACATGGCCGAAGGCGGCGGCGCCGTCGCGGGCGGGTTCGGGTGAACCGCGGCTGATCCCGAGCTGCAGCCGCCCGCCGCTGATCAGGTCCGTCGCGGCGGCCTCCTCGGCCATATACAGGGGGTTTTCGTAGCGCATGTCGATCACGCCGGTGCCCATTTCGATCCGGCTGGTCCGGGCCGCGACGGCGGCCAGCAGCGGGAACGGGGAGGCCTGCTGCCGGGCGAAGTGGTGCACGCGGAAGTACGCGCCGTCGACGCCCAGTTCCTCGGCGGCGACGGCCAGTTCGATGCCCTGGAGCAGGGCGTCGCGGGCTGTCCGGGTGCGGGAGCCCCCGCCGGGCCCCCAATGCCCGAAGGACAGGAATCCGATGCGCAACATGCAAGGGCTAACACGGCAGGGTCCGGCGGCATTCCTGCCACGGGGTTCAGGGTTTCGCCGCGAGGGACTTTGCCGCCGCCACGAAGTCCCGGATCTTGGCCAGGTCCTTCACACCCCGGGAGGACTCGACGCCGGAGGAGACGTCCACGCCCCAGGCGCCTGCCTGCGAGGCGGCCCCGGCGACGTTGGCGGGATCGAGCCCGCCGGCCAGCAGCCAGTTGCGCCCCGCCAGCCCCTTGGCGCGGACCGAGGCGTAGTCCCAGGCTTCACCGGAGCCGGGGACGGCGGCGTCGATCAGGAGCAGGTCCTCACCCCAGTCCGCAAACGCCTCGGGTGCGGCGGCCATGGTGACGGCCCGGATGAGCTTGAGTCCGGCGTCGTGCACGGTGCGCACGTCTGCCGGGGTGCGGTCGCCGTGGAGCTGGACCCAGCCCAGCCCGGCCGCGCGGGCCAGCGCGACGGCGTCCGCCGCGGCTTCGTGCCGGAAGACGCCGACGGCGGGGAGTCCGGCCGGGACGTGGGCCAGGAGTTCCCGTGCCTGCGCCGGCGTCACTTCGCGGGGGCTGCGGGTCAGGACGAAGCCGACGGCGTCCGCCCCGGCCTCCGCGGCGGTCCGGACCGACTCGGGGGTGCTGAGCCCGCATACCTTGACGAACATTCCGCTCCTTTTGCTGTGTTTACCTTGTTTCTGCCTCCGACGGTAGCAAGGACCTCGGCAGTCCGCCGCCCCAACGGCCGCCGAGGTGAGATTTGGCGCCCATGTTTGCCCGGAGCATGGGCGCGAAGTCTCACCTCGGCGCTGGCCCCGGGAGCCGCGTGTCCGCCCGCGCCGATAGGGTGGAGGGATGGAGATCATCCGCTATGCCGAGCTGAAAGCCCACCCCTGGCGCAACGGCGGCGGGGTGACCCGCGAACTGGCCAGCCATCCCACGGCGGCCGCAACGCAGGACAGCACGGCCGGCGGCTGGGACTGGCGGGTGAGCATCGCCGAGGTGTCCAAGGCGGGCGACTTCTCCGCGTTCCCCGGCATGGACCGCGTCCTCACCGTGTTGGAGGGTGAACTGCTGCTGCTGAGCGTCGACGGCGCCGAGCATCCGCTCGAGAAGTACCGCCCGTTCCGGTTCTCCGGCGACGCCGCCGCGGCCGGGGCGCTGCCTACGGGCGACATCCGCGACCTGAACGTCATCACCCGCCGCGGCGTGTTCAAGGGGTACACCTCCATCATCGAACTCTCCAAGAAGCGGGCGCATCCCGTGTTCGAGGGCCAGCTGGGGATCCTGCTGCAGGGCCAGGCCGCGGTCACGCCCGGCACCGCCGGCACCCAACTGGGCACGCCGTCCGGCGGCGAGACAGCCCCGGGAACGGCTGCGGACTCCCCCGGCACACCCGGCGCCGAGCCGACCCCGCTCGCCCGCTATGACGCCGTCGTCGGTTCCGATACCGGCACCCCCGAGATCCTGGGCCGCGGCTTCCTGGCCGTCGTGTCGATCGACCGCGTCGGGGATTAGCCCTCCGTCACCTTCACCCGGGGGGCGCCGATCCCCACCGAGTCCTGGGACAGGCGCTGCGCGAGCCAGATCGGCACGATCGAGACGACGATCAGGACGACGGCCACCACGTTGACCACCGGCGCCTGGTTGGGCCGGAAGAGGTTCTGCAGGATCCAGATCGGCAGGGTGGTGTCCCCGGCGCCGATGGTGAAAGTGGTCACGATGATCTCGTCGAAGCTCAAGGCGAAGGCCAGCAGGCCGCCGGCCAGCAGGGCGGAGCGGAGCTGCGGGAACGTGACGAGCCGGAACGTGGTGAACACGCCGGCGCCCAGATCGGCGGACGCCTCCTCCAGGCCGCCGTGCATCCGGCGCAGCCGCGCAATGACGTTGTTGAACACGGTCACCATGCAGAAGGTGGCGTGGGCGATCACGACGGTCCACATGCTCAGCGAGACACCCAGAATGGTGGTGAACATGTTGTTCAAGGCAATGCCGGTCACGATGCCGGGCAGCGCGATCGGCAGGATCACGAGCAGGCTGATGACGTCCCGGCCGAAGAACTTGTAGCGCAGCAGGGCCAGCGCCAGCAGCGTCCCCAGCACCAGCGAAATGATGGTCGACACCACCGCCACCCAGAGCGAGGACACCACAGCCTCGCGGACGCCGGTGGAATCGAAGGCGCGCCCCCACCACTCCAGGGTCAGCCCCCGCGGCGGCCAGCCGAACGTCCGGTCCGCGTTGAAGGAGTTCACCACCACCAGCAGCAGCGGCAGATAGATGAAGAGGAACACCAGCGCGGTGACGACGCCGAGGATGACTTTGGCGCTTCGGGAAAGTCTCATGGTGCTCCTGCCGGCTGTTCCGGGCTAAATGCCGCCACTGGTCACAGGCTGTTGAGGGCGCCGGAGCGCCGGACTATGAAGAGGTAAAGCGTGATGATCGCGATCGGGACCAGCGAGACCGCTGCGGCGAAGGGCAGGTTGTTCGCGGCCCCGACGTTCGCGTAAACCACGGTGCCGAGCATCTGGGTGGTGCCGCCGACGATCTGGGCCGTGATGTAGTCCCCCAGCGAGAGTGAGAACGTAAAGATCGTCCCGGCAATGATGGAGGGGACCAGCAGGGGGAACATGACCAGGCGCATGGTGGTCAGCGGTTTCGCGCCCAGGTCCCCGGAGGCCTCCAGCAGCGAATCAGGTACCCGGTCGAAGCCCGCGTAGATCGGCAGGATCATGAACGGCAGCCAGATGTAGGCCAGAGTCAGGATCACGGCGGTTTCGCCGTACCCCGGGGACTCCAGCCGGACCGGCGCCCCCAGCCACTCCAGCAGCCCGCCGTCGGCCAGCACGTTCCGCCAGGCGTAGGCCTTGACGAGATAGCTGGCCCACAGCGGCATCAGCACGGCCACCACCAGCAGCTTCTGCCAGCGCGGACTTGCCACTTTGGCGATGAAGAACGCCATCGGCAGCGCCAGGACCAGGTCGATCAGGGTCACGGCGATGGCGATCCATAGTGTCCGGAGGGTGATCCGCTGGTAGACCGGATCGGTCAGAACCGTCACCAGGTTGTCGGTGGTCCAGACCGTGGACACCTTGCCGGTGAAGGTGTCCACGGTCCAGAACGCGGTGATCAGCAGCGCCGCCAGGGCGGCGATATAGACGAGCACCAGCCAGCCGGCGGGGGCGGTAATCAGTCCCGCCAGCCGAAGCTTCGGCGTGCGGTGAAGCAGCGCCGAGAACTTATGGGCTTTGGGCCGGGGCACGGGGGCCGCTGCCGGCGGCGCCCCGGGGACCGGGTGCTGCGTCTGGAGCGTCATCTCAGCCCTTGATCTCGGTCCAGGCCTTCGTCCACTCCGAGTAGTCCGTGCACTTGACGTCCGTGCGGCCGTCCAGGCATTCGGCCACCGGCGTGGTCCAGTACCAGATCCGCTCCGCGTAGGCCTCATCACCGGAGTGGAAGGTCTCGCAGTGTGCCTTGTCCTTGGTCAGCTCGCAGGCCTTCGGGTTGGCAGGCGATTCGCCGAAGTATTCCGCCACCGCCGCGTTGGCCTCGGGGCTGGCGATGTAGTCCAGCCACAGGTAGGCGCAATTCTTGTTCTTGGACTCGGAATTGATCATCCAGGTGTCCGACCAGCCGGTGGCGCCCTCTTCGGGGAGCAGGGTCTTCACGTTCGTCCCGTTGGCCACGGCGATGTTGGCGCCGACCTGCCACGTGGTGCCGACCACCGTGCTGCCGCTGGCGAAGGCCTGGACCTCCTTGACGACGTCGCTCCAGTACTCGCCGATGTGCTTGCGCTGCTCTTTCAGCAGTTCAACGGCGGCCGCAAGCTGGTCCTTGTCCAGCGCGTAGGGGTTCTTGATCCCGAGTTCCGGCTTGTGCGCCATCAGGTACACGGCGGCGTCGGCGATGTAGATCGGAGAGTCGTAGGCGGTGACCTTTCCGCTGTGCTGCGCGGCGTCGTCGAACACGGCACCCCAGGAGGTGGGTGCCGGGGTGACGGAATCCGCGGAGTACATCAGCAGATTGGCACCCCAGCCGTGGGGCATCCCATAGTTCTTGCCGTCCACGGTGTTCCAGGCCTTGTCCTTCAGGAACGGGTACACGTCGGCGTAGTTCTTCAGCAGGTCCATGTTGACGGGCTCCACGTTGTTGCCGGCAATCAGCCGCAGGGACGCGTCACCGGAGGCCGAGACGACGTCGTACTGGCCGGTGCGCATCAGGGTCACGGCTTCGTCCGAGGTACCGAAGGGCTTGAAACTCACCTTGCACTGGGTCTGGTTTTCGAAGGGCGTCACCCAGTCTACGGCGGGGTCGTTACTGCCGTCCTCGACGTAGCCCGGCCAGGCGAGGATGGAGAGCTGCCCTTCGCCCTGGCCGATTTCAGACTTGACCGGCTGCGGGGCCGGGGTGGCCGATCCCCCGCCGGTGGTGCCGCAGCCCGTCAATACGAGCGCTGCCGCCGCGGCCACCCCAACCACGAGGGAGGCCCTATTCCTTGATGCCATGATCCTTACCTTTCGTTGTGGGGGTGAAACGGATTCCGCGTGTGGGTGCACCACTGATGCGTCAGGAGCCGCCGGGCGGCAGCCAGACGGCGGCGGCGTCGTCCCAGCTCACCGTGACGCGCCGGTCCAGCAGTTCCGCGTCGCCGCCGGGCAGCGTCTCCGGCGCGAGAACGACGACGGCGGGACCGTCGTCGAGCTGCACGTGCACCTGGGTGGCGTGCCCCACGTAGACGAGCGCGGTGACGGTTCCGGGGCGGGAGGTGACGCCGGCGCGCGGTTCCGGCGCCGCCGTCCAGGACAGGCGCAGCCGTTCCGGCCGGATGCAGACCTGCTCCGCCCGGCCGTAGAGTTTCTGGGCGTGCGCGGCGTCGAAGATATTGGATGTGCCGACGAAGTTGGCCACGAACGCACCGCCCGGGCGCTCGTAGATCTCGTGCGCCGTGCCGATCTGTTCCAGGCTCCCGTTGTTGAAGACGCCGATCCGGTCGCTCATGGTCAGGGCCTCCTCCTGGTCATGGGTGACGAAGATGAAGGTGATGCCGAGGGAGCGCTGCAGTTCCTTGAGTTCCACCTGCATCTGTTGCCGGAGTTTGAGGTCCAGGGCGCCGAGCGGCTCATCCAGCAGCAGGACCTTCGGCTGCACCACCAGCGCCCGGGCCAGGGCCACCCGCTGGCGCTGGCCACCGGAGAGCTGGGCGGGCTTGCGTCCGAGGAATTTCCCCAGTTGCACCCGTTCCAAAGCCTCGCGGGCCCGCTCGCGGCGTTCCTTCCGGGGTATGCCCCGCACGCGCAGGCCGTAGGCGACGTTGTCGACGAGGGACATGTGCGGGAACAGGGCGTAGTCCTGGAAAACGGTGTTCAGGTCGCGTTCGAAGGGCGCCATTCCGGTGACGTCCCTGCCCTCGAGCTCGATGCTTCCGGAAGTGGGCAGTTCAAAGCCTGCGATCAGGCGCAGGACGGTGGTTTTGCCGGATCCCGAGGGTCCGAGCATGGAGAAAAATTCGCCCTGGCGGATGTCCAGGTCCACGTTGTTGACGGCGACCGTGTCCCCGAAGACTTTGGTGAGTTTCCGCAGGCGGATCGCCGGAACCGCGTCCGTTTGCGCCTGTCTTCCGGCGGCGAGGGTTTCGGTCATGGGGTGCGCCTAACTCCGTTGCCGGATCGTCTTAGATGCGACACAGCGGGGTGTGATCCAGGCCACAACAGGCTGCTGGGCCAAATACTATTACTCCATAGGTTTTGTGTATAGACCCCCACGAAAGCCCGGATTAGGATGGCATCAACCGGGCGTCGGCGGCCCCCAGCGCGCCGGCTATAGGATGCCAGGGCCAGGTGCCAGGGACGCGACGCCAGAAACTGCCAGGGAGGCCCGGATGCTGCTGACACCGCAGGGGGCCTCCCGCAGCCTGGCGGCCGTGTTCACGCCGATCAAGTCCCGGGGCCTGGTGGACGAGGTGTGCGGCCGGATTGAACAGGCGGTGGAAACCGGGCTGCTCACCAGCGGCCAGCGGCTGCCCAACGAAACCGAGCTCGCCGCCGCCCTGGGCGTCTCCGCGGTGACCGCCCGCGAGGCGCTGTCCCAGCTGCGGACCGCGGGCATCATCCGCACGGTCCGGGGCCGGAGCGGCGGAAGCTTCATCGCCGATGACGTCCTGCCCTCCCGGGAACGCGCCCTGGACCAGCTGCGGGAACTGACCCGGCTCCAGATCAGCGACCTAGGCCTGCACTACCAGGCCATCGCCGCCGCCTGCGCCAGCGTCGCGGCCCGCCGCTCCGACGCCGCGGACCTGGCTACCCTGCGTTCCTTCATCCCGACGGCGGAGGAGGATCCGCTGCACTGGCGGCTGGCGCTTTCCGAGTTCCTGCTCGAGGTGGCCGCCATCGCCCGCTCGGCCAGACTGGCCCGGGAACTGATCCGGCTGCAGGCCGACCTGGGCACCCTCACACTGCTGCCGTGCTCGGACTCCGACTACTGCGCGACGACCACCAACCTCCTCCACGAGGCCGCGGCTGCCATCGAGGCCCACCAGCCGCCCGCCGCGGAAGCCGCGGTGAAAGCGCTGGTAGCCGCCACTACGGACTGGCTGCTGACGGAACAGTCCAAACGCTACTGACCACCCCAGGTTCCTTCGAGCTAAGGCAGAGACCCCGATGGCTGAAACAACCGCCTCCCATGACACCACCGCCCTGCACGCCGGGGAACTCGACGCCGCCATCACCGGGATCGAGGACAGGCTTGCCGCGTGGGCGGCGGACACGGGGGCCGCCCTGGCCGCGCTCTCCGGCAGGGTCACCGGCACCGCCGTGGACAAGCTCATCCGGCCGGTGGTCGAGGAACTGGTGCGCACTCCCGACGGGTACGTTGCCGGCGCAGGATTCCTCGCCAACGCCGGGCTGCTGGGGCCCGAACGCAGCTACATCGCCTGGTGGCAGGGCGAGGAGCTGGAGCACGTGGACGCCCTCGCCAACTTCAGCCCCAACTCCATCAGCCGCTACGTCAAGTCCGAGTGGTTCCGCATCCCGGTGGAAACCGGACAAGCCCACGTGACCGGGCCGTACGTGGACTTCCTGTGCACGGACGAATATGTCCTGACCTTCACGCATCCGGTCTTCTGCCGCGCGGACGGTCCGGTGGTGGGCATTGTGGGGGTGGACGTCACCGTGCAGCGGCTGGAGCGCGGCGCCATGCCGGCGGGCGCTGCGCCGGATCGGCGAACGGGCCACCCTGGTCAATCCTGACGGCCGCGCCATCGTCTCGGCCGCCCCGGACATCGCCGCCGGAGACCGCGCCGCCGCCAGGGAGGGCTGCAGCGTCCATCCCGTGGGCCGGAAGTTCCAGATTTGGAGCGGAGCTACGGCGCTCTGACCCTGCCGAAACCCCGATCGAGTGCCCCAGAACAGCCCTTATGAACCCTCAAAACGGCGATATCGGAGCAGTCCATGGGCGCGGGCGGTGCGCCGGTTGTGCCGGGCGGGGATGCCGGGGGTTCGCCTCTCCGCGGGGGCGTTGCTAGGCTGGAAGGAAGGCCTCGTCTAAGGGGTCTCCGGACGACGGTTCAGTACCCGGCACGCGACAAGACTGGCCACAGGAGCTGCCATGTCGTGGTTAATTCTCATACTTTCGGGGTCGTTGGAAGCCGTCTGGGCTGCGGCCCTGCACCGGACCGCGCAGGCCACGGGCCGCCGCCGGATTGCACCGGGCGCCGTCTTCCTCGTTTCCGTGCTCGCCAGCACCGGCGGTCTCGCGATCGCCATGCAGTCCATCCCGACGGGCACCGCCTACGCCGTCTGGGTGGGCGTCGGCGTGGTGCTGACCTCCGCCTACGCCATGGCTACCAAGGTGGAGCCCGCGACGGCGGCGCGGATCCTGCTGCTCGGCGGGATCGTCGCCTGCGTGGCCGGCCTGAAGCTGGTGGCGTGACCATGGCTGCGAACCGCACACCGAACCCGGCAACCAAGCCACCGGCCACCACCCTGGCCTGGGTCGTCCTGCTCGCCTCCGCGGTGCTGGAGGCGGTCTGGGCGACGGCACTGGGCATGTCCGACGGCTTCACCCGGCCGCTGCCCACCCTCGTGTTCGCGCTGACCGCGGCACTGAGCATGGCGGGGCTGGGCCTGGCCGTGAAAAGTATCCCGCTCGGCACGGCCTACGCCGTCTGGGTGGGGATCGGCGCGGCCCTGACGGTCGGCTGGGCGATGGCGACCGGCGTCGAACCGGCCAGTCCGCTGAAATTACTGTTCATCGCGGGGATCGTGGGCTGCGCGGCCGGGCTGAAGCTGCTGCCGGCCGAAAAATCCGCGGTTTCCCCGGCGCTGCCGCCTGCCCCCGCGGAAACTCCCCACGATTAAGGCAGTGCGACGGCGTGTCCCGGCGCCCGCGCCGTCGTACTGGCCGCGCAACAATCAAAGGTGGGGAGATTCCTCCGTCGCAGCCGGAATAGCCGCGCGCACCCCGGGGTTGGGCGTAGAAACAGCGAAAGGAAGACCACGGTGAAGGCAGCGACAGTGCGGCTCGGCGACGGTTTGATGGTCAGTCCCCTGGGGTTCGGCGGCATGGCCCTGACCCCGGTGTACGGGGAGGTGGACCCCGCCGAGGCCCTGCGGACCCTGCACCATGCGGTGGATGCCGGGGCCAGTTTCCTTGACACGGCGGACATCTACGGCGGGGGCAGCAACGAGGAGCTCATCGCCCGGCTCCTGGCGGAACGCCGCGGCGAGGTTCAGTTGGCCACCAAGTTTGGCCTGGTGGGCACCCCGTCCACCGGCTACTCGGACATCCGGGGTGACGCCGCGTATGTGCGGCAGGCCGTGGACCGCAGCCTGCAACGGCTGGGCACCGACACCATCGACCTGTACTACATGCACCGCCGTGACCTCCGCGTTCCGATAGTGGAAACCGTGGAGGCCATGGCGGGGCTGGTGCAGGCCGGCAAGGTGCGGCATCTTGGCCTGTCCGAGGTGACGGCCGAGGAGCTGCGTGAAGCCAGCAGCGTCCACCCGATCGCCGCGGTCCAGAGCGAGTGGTCCATCTGGAGCCGCGATGTGGAACGCAACGTTGTTCCTGCCGCGGCCGAACTCGGCGTGGGGTTTGTGCCCTATTCGCCGCTGGGCCGGGGATTCCTCACCGGCACCGTGGACGCGTCGAAGCTGGGCAGCAACGACTTCCGCCGCAACATCCCGCGCTTCGCCGAGGCGGCGCTGGATGCCAACCGGGGCGTGGTCGCGGCCGTGCAGTCCGTCGCGGCTGAACTTTCCGCCGCCGGGCAGGCTGCAACTCCTGCCCAGGTGGCTCTGGCCTGGCTGCTCGCGCAGGGCCGGAAGCTGGGGCTGCCCGTCGTGCCCATCCCCGGCACCCGCAAGGCGGACCGGATCGATGAAAACTGGGGAGCCCTGGCTTTGACGCTTCACTTCACCGCAGCGCAACTCGAGACTCTCGACGCCGCTGCGGACGCCGTCGTCGGCTCCCGTTCCGCGGACCCCCAGTGGGTGTCCCAGGGCCGTGAATAGCCTGTCCGTAGACTGAAGCCATGGACTCGCTCATTCACTCGTTACGTGACATCACCATCCGCCGCATTTCGGTCAGCGAGATGGACAACAACGTGTATCTGCTCACCAGCAAAGCCTCCGGTGCGCAGCTCCTGATCGATGCGGCCGATGATCTGGCCGCCATCCAGGGGCTGCTTGCCGACGCCGCCGCCGATACCGCCGCGGCGCCGAAGCTGGCGCTGGTTGCCACCACCCACCAGCACTGGGACCACGTCCGTGCGCTGCCGGCCCTGGTGGCAGCCACCGGGGTGAAGACGGCGGCCGGGACGGATGACGCCCCGGAGCTGCCGGTGCCGGTGGATGTGCTGCTGGATCACGGGGACGTCGGCAACTTCGACGGCTTCGACGTGACGGCAGTGCACCTGCGCGGCCACACCCCGGGGTCGGTCGCGCTCGTGTACCAGGACCCGGAGGGCCCGGCACACATTTTCTCCGGCGACTCCCTGTTCCCGGGAGGCGTGGGCAACACCCAGAACGATCCTGAACGGTTCGCCCAGCTGATCAGCGATGTCAGCGAGCGGCTCTTCGGGGCCTATCCGGATGACACCCTGGTGCATCCGGGCCACGGGAAGCCGACCACCCTGGGTGCGGAACGCCCGCACCTTAAGGAGTGGCGCGCCCGCGGCTGGTAGCTTGTGCTGCGCTTTCAGACTGGCGCTGCGCTTTCGGACGGACGCTGCGGGAATCCCCGTAGCGTCCGTCCGTTTGTGTAGCGGAAAACCGTTACCTTAGCGGCTGCGGCGTTCGTTCGACGCCGGGGCGGACGCGCGGCGGGGGCCGCCGCTGCGTGCCGGACGGCCTTCGCCGGAGCGGCCGTTGCCGCCGCCTGCGTAGGATCCGCCCGAGGTGCCGCCGGTGTTGGAGGACCAAACAGCCGCATTCCCGCCGGCGCTGCTGCCACCGGTCTTGGCGCCGGCAGCTGCACGCTGGCCCGTTGCCGGACGTCCGCCGCGCTGGCCGCCGGTGGCGCCGCCCGTGCGGGGTGCCCCGCCACGCGGTGCGCCACTGCGGGGTGCGCCGCTGCGGGGAGCCGAAGCGCCCCGGGCGTCGCTGCGTCCTTCTGCGGCGCGGCCGTCAGAACCGCGGCCTGCCGAGGCGCGGCCACCTGCAGCCGGAACATCGTTGCGGTGAGTGCCATACGAGGTTGAGCGGCTGCGGACGCTGCGGCGCTCTGCGCGCTCGGCATCCAACCGGTCCTCATTGCGCTCGATGACACGCTCTGCGGCGTTGCGCGCGGCGGCCTGGCCTTCGTAGGCCACGGCGCGGCGCTCGGCACGGGGAAGATCGGTGCGGGGAGCCTCGGCTCCGACGCGTCCGCGTCCGCCACGGCCGCCCCGGCCACCCGCAGTGGGCGCAGCCTGGGTGGTGCGGCGGGCGCGCTTGCGCTCGGCGTTGGCACCGGTGGAGCTGCCGCCGCCCTGGTTGGACTTGGCGGCCAGCAGTGCGGCGCGGGTGCGCGGATCGATCTTGTCGGCCATTTCGCCGACCAGTTCAGCAACCAGCGGGGAGTTGGCGGTGACGCGTTCGAAGTTGACCTCGACGCCGGCAGCCTTCATGAGCTTCTTGACGTCGGACTGCTGCTCGGGCAGGGTCAGCGTGACCACGGTGCCGTCGGAACCGGCGCGGGCGGTACGGCCCGAGCGGTGCAGGTAAGCCTTGTGCTCCGTGGGCGGATCCACGTGGATGACCAGCTCGACGTCGTCGACGTGGACACCGCGGGCGGCGACGTCGGTGGCGACCAGGACGCGGACCTCGCCGGAGGAGAACTCGGCCAGGTTGCGGTCACGGGCGTTCTGCGAGAGGTTGCCGTGCAGGTCGACGGCGGGGATGCCGGCGTCGGTCAGGGTCTTGGCGAGCTTGCGGGCGTGGTGCTTGGTGCGCAGGAAGAGCACCCGGCGGCCGGCACCCGAGGCGAGCTCGACGATCAGCTGCTTCTTGACGGTCTGGTCGTTGACGACGAGCACGTGGTGTTCCATGGTGGTCACCGCGGCCTGGGATTCGTCCACGGCGTGGGTCAGCGGGTTGGACAGGTAGCGCTGGACGATCTTGTCCACGCCGTTATCCAGGGTGGCGGAGAACAGCATGCGCTGGCCCTGGCTGGGGGTCATGTCCATGAGCTTCTTGACCACCGGGAGGAAGCCGAGGTCGGCCATGTGGTCGGCCTCGTCCAGGACGGTGATCTCGACACCCTCGAGGGTCAGGACGCGCTGGCGGATCAGGTCCTCCAGGCGGCCCGGGCAGGCGATGACGATGTCGACGCCGGCACGCAGCGCCTTTTCCTGGCGGGCCTGGGAGATGCCGCCGTAGATCACGGTGGTGTTCAGGCCCATGGCCTTGGCCATCGGCTCGATGGTCGCGTTGAGCTGGGTGGCCAGCTCACGGGTCGGGGCGAGGACCAGGCCCATCGGGCGGCCGGGCTTGCGGAAGTGCTTGGCTTCCCGCTCAGCGAGTCGTGCTACAAGCGGGATGGCGAAGGCAATGGTCTTGCCGGAGCCGGTGCGGCCGCGGCCCAGCACGTCGCGACCGGCCAGGGTGTCCGGCAGGGTCTTGACCTGGATGGGGAACGGTTCAACGATCCCCTGGGCGGTGAGGGTGTCGGCGAGGGCCTTGGGCGTGCCGAGGGCAGCGAAAGTAGTCATATGTTTCAAAGGTCTTTCAGGCGGTATCCGTGCGGATATCGGCCCCCGGTGCCGGTTGGCCCAGGGGTTCGCCGAAGAAAAGTCAGGTGATCAACCGGCCAGCTGCTAGTTAGGGCGGCAACCGGGACCAAATAGAACGCGTTCATCGACGCAGGATGTGCCTCTCACATGAAAAAGTCCCACTCCCTGAGGGAATCCGAAAGGAATCCGCAGGGGAACCGGTTGATGAACCGGACCGATCATTCAAGACCAAAGTGGGCATCACTGCACATCAAGTTCCCTCAGTCTATCATCCGGCGGGCCCAGGGCCGCTTTCCGGACTCAGGGCACCAGGCGGGGGTCCTGGAACAGCGGAACGTGCGACGCCGGGCTGGCGGACGCCGGAGCCGCGGAACCGTGCGGAGCCGCCGGACCGTGCGGGAACGCCGGACCTCGCGTCGCCTGGGAGCGGTCCGGCACCGCGGAACCGCAGGTCGCTGCCGGGCCCTGCCTGGTTGCCGGGACCGCGACCCGCCGGATGACCAATACCTCGGCGTCGATCAGCCTCCGCATGCCGGTCCGCTCGTCCAGGATCCAAAAAAGGTCGGTGGCCGCCACAGTCCGGATTACCTCGCCCCGGTGGAAGAGTTTGCCGTTATGCCACGCTTCAATCTTGTCCCCCACCGACAACTCCTCACACGATAGAACCTGCTCCGCTACCTCAACAGTCATGGCCTGCTCCTTCCCCGGATCCGGATCCACCCCAGCGTCATTCCGTTCTCCGGCTCCAGCCTCCACCACCGAGGTTTCGGGGGCGTTTCCGGACGGTGATCTTCGTGTGTCAATTTTCGGGTGCCACCGTTTTGCCGGTGTCGCCCGGAGCCTTCCCCTGCCATGATGTGGGAAACGGCCCCACAACCCGACACCCCCGGACCGGCGAGGACAACGATGACCGATCACCAGCACCCCGAGCACGACAGCACTGCCAGTGCGGCCCAAGTGTGGGACGAGAAGTACCGCAGCCGGGCCAAAATTTGGAGCGGCGAACCGAATCCGCAGCTGATCGCCGAGGCTGCGCCCCTTCCCCCCGCGACGGCCCTTGACCTGGGCTGCGGCGAGGGCGCGGACGCCATCTGGCTCGCCAGCCGCGGCTGGAAAGTCACCGCCGTCGACGTCTCCGGCGTCGCCCTGGAGCGGGCCGAAGCGCATGCGCAGGAACGCGGCCAGGGTGGGAACATCACCTGGGTGCGGCAGGATCTCGCCACCTGGGTGCCCGGGGAGCTCTTCGACCTGGTCACCGCCCAGTTCCTGCACTCCACCGTGATGCCCTGGCAGCAGGCCCTGCAGCTGGCCGCCGCGGCCGTCCGCGCCGGAGGCACGCTGCTGATCGTGGGCCACCACCCCGACGGGCTGCCGCCGTGGGGGCAGCACCATGATCATGCGCAGGAGAGGTTCTATACCGCCGAGCAGCTCGCCCAGGAGCTGGGAATCGCGGAGCCCGAGTGGCGGATTGACGTTATGGACACCCGGCACCGCAGCGCCACCGGGCCCGACGGCGAGGCTGCCGCGCTGACGGACGCCGTGCTGCGCGCCACCCGCCTCGCCGCCCGTTGATGTCCTGCGCCGGCCCTGATGTCCTGCGCCGACCTCGCCGGAAACTCTCCAGTTCGCCGTAACGTTCCCGCGATCCCGCACGTTGTCGGCGATCTCGCGTAGCGGACCGGGCAGAACCTATCGGGGACCGGCAACCCGCGCGGCGACGAACACGCCGGCGACGCCGATCACCGCCGTCAGGGCGAAGACACCGCTGAAGGACGCAGCCGTCGTGGGGAACGCGGCAAAGATGATGCCCGTGGTGGCAAGGGACAGCGCCCCGCCGAGCGAGTCGGCAATGGACATTGCCGAACTGTTGAAGCCCTCGTTTTGCTTACTGGACAGGGCCAGGGTCATCACGCTGAGGCGCGCATACATCAGCCCCATACCGCCACCGGCGAACACCCATGCGGTGACCGCGACGGCGGCCGGCCAGTTGAGGGCCGTGGTCACCAGCACCAGGATGACGGCGCCGAGAACGAGTGCCGCGCCGATCCGGACCGCGCGGCGGTGATCCAGACGCGCCCCGAGCCGGCCCTGCACCGCCGAGCCTGCGGCCCAGGAGACGGCTCCGCCCGTGAGCGCCAGTCCCGCGAAGGTGGGCGAGAAGTCGTAGCGCTCCACCAGCAGGTACGGCAGGTACACCTCGGCGCCGAAGAACGCGGCAGCGGCCAGGCCGCGGGTGAGGATGACGCTGGGCAGCCCGCGGCGGGCCGTCAGTGTTCCCCGCGGCACCAGGGGACGGACGGCGAGGAGGGCCACGGCGACGGCCGCCACGGCAACGACCCCGCCCGCCACCGGAAGCCTGGCGGAGAGGTTCAGGCCGAGCACAGCGAGCGCCGCGAGCGCGGCCCAGGCCAGCCTGCCGGAGCCGGAGGACGTCCGCGGTGCAGGAGTGGACATGTCCTCCGGTACGGCGGGCTCCCGTGATCCGCCGTCGGGTGTGCCGTGCAGCCCGCGCAGGGCCGGCACCACCATCAGCAGGGCCGGTACCACGAGCCCCACCACGCCGAGGAACACCCAGTGCCAACTGACCAGCTGCGCCACCAGGCCGGCAGCGAAGGGACCCACCAGCGAAGGAATCACCCAGGCCGCGGAAAAAGCGGCGAAGATCTTCGGGTGCAGCACGGGCGGATAGACCCGGGCGATCACCACATACAGCGCCACCGTCATGGCGCCGCCGCCCAGGCCCTGGACCAGCCGGCCGGCCACCAGGGCAGGCATGGTCGCCGCCGTTCCGGCGATCAGCAGGCCAAGCACGAACAGGGCCACGGCTGCGTACAGCGGCCCCACCGGGCCGCGCCGGTCGGACCAGTTGCCGGTAGCCACCATACCGATGACGCCGGTGGCGAGCGGGCCGGCGAACGCCAGGGCGTAAAGGCCGGCCCCATCCAGCTCCCGGCTGACCAGCGGCATGATCGTGGTCACCGCCAGCGATTCGAACGCGACCAGGAACACGAGGGCACAGGCGCCCAGGGTCACCAGCAGATAGTCGCGGTGGAAGATGCCAGCGGAATCCAGACTCGGGGCGGGGGCGGAACGGGGCAAGGTCGTGGCCTGATCGATAGGTAGGGACGGAACCTCAACCTGGGTCGAGGTCAAGGCGGGCTGCCGCGCGGAGCTTCCTGGCGGAGCCGGGATGTTGGCTAAAGGGGAAGCATGCCACAGCTTGCGGGCGGGGCGCACCACCGCCCCGGCACTGGCACCTTCAATGTCAGGTCAAAGTGCCCTACTTGGGATTCCCACCTGAAACGTAGCGTGTGGCCTACCAGATAAAGGGGCCTGCGATGTCCGCTCGGTCAGTTAAGTCAGCTGGAATGTTCCGGGCGGCGCCGGGGTCGAGGGACAGGCGGCGGCTTGCCTTCGTCGTCATCGCCCTGCTGGCCCTGGGTGGATGTTCGTCCGATCCCCCGGCGGGCGGGCCGACGACGGCGGCTGGGTCGCCGTCGTCCGGCACCGCCCCACCGGCGGGTACTCCGGACAAGGTCTACACGGACCAGGAGCTCATGGCGATCATCAACGCCGTGGCCCAGAACCGACAGGTGCAGGGTGGGGCATTGGACTCCCAGCGCCTGCGCAGCGGGGTGGCCGCGGGCGCCGAACCCCTCCCGACAACAGAGACGACGCCCGGTGATTGCGTGGTCTTCGCGCCCCGGAGCCCGTTCGCCGTCTGGGCCGACAAGAGCGTGAACATGGCGGAGGGCGGGATCCCGATCGCGGCACAGTCGGGGCCGACGACGACCATCACCCTCACGATCCGGAGTGCTGAGAAGGACGCGATCTCCCAGGCCGACTTCAACTACACGGATGACCTGGCTGCCCGCTGCGGCCAGTTCGATCTCGCCTACACGGAGTCCGGCAGAACCTCGACGCACGCGGTCCAGCTCCTTGGCGCCCCGCCTGCCGGAGAGAGGAGGTTCGCCTGGATGCAGAACACCAAGCCCCGGCAGCCCGGGGACTTCGGCTCGGCCGGGCTCAGGGTGCTGGCAGGTACGTTGTCCGTCAGCCTGACTCTTTCCGTCGCCGAACTGAACTCCGAGGCCGACGCCCGGCCGGCCCTCGATTCCATGGCCGGACTGGCCCAGGAGATCATCGACCAGGCCGTGCAGCACCCTCCCTCCGTCGCTGCGGCTCCGCCGAACTCCCGCACCCCTGATGATCTCGTGGCTCTGCTCAAAGGCATCACAGGACCGAACGGGAACACGGTGGAAATGCCGAGCGCCACCGTCATTGGCTCGGAGCGGCCCGGCGTGGATCCCGGCTCTCCGTCGCAGGGACCCCAGGCCCCCTGCACCTACAGCGTCTTTCCCTCGTTCCTGCCAGGCTCGACAGTCGGCCAGGGACAGATCCAGGGCTCCAACAAAATGGACTCCATCACTCTCACGGTGGCGAGCATGCCGACGACGGCGACGCAGCCATACCCGTTCGACGCCGTTGCCGCTACTCTTCGGGACTGCGCGACGATCCAGGAGGGCACGGGCGGCAGCACGCGCCCGTGGTCGGACCTCAAGCGCCCGAGCGTGGACATCGCCGCGGACTCGAGTTACGCCGTCGTCTACCAGCTCTCCGATGGGAGCGGGGAGCGGCACGTCATGGTCGGAGCCCGGAAGGGAACACTGACCGTTGAGGCAAGCGTCATCAGGTTCACGGACGCCGAGGTGCAGTCCGGCGCCGACGGGCTCGCAGCCATGATCGGCCAGGTCTTCGCCAGGGCCGGCCTGTAGTGGCCGCTCCCGGGGCGCCCGGCGCAAGGCGTCAGTCACCGATGAAGCGGTTCCGCCCGGCACGGTAGCCGAACACCGCGGCCAGCGATCCGACCACCAGGAACAGGATCCCCGCCGCCGTGAAAGACCCCGTGGCCTGGTGCAGTTGGCCGACCATCAGGGTGCCGGTGGAGCCCACCCCGTAGCCGACGCCCTGCATCATCCCGGACAGGTGCGCGGCGGTGTGGCCGTCCCGGGTGCGGACCATGATCATGGTCAGCGCGACGGCGGTCAGGCTGCCTTGGCCCAGTCCCAGCAGCCCGGTCCACACCCAGATCAGCTCGAGCGGGCCGAAGATGCTCAGCGCGAAGCCGCCGCCGGTGATGAGCGCCACCACGGTGTTGATCGCGCGCTGGTCCCGGAACCTGGTGGCGAGCGCCGGGGCGAACAGGGATCCCAGCATCTGCAGCAGGATCGAGACGGAGACCATCACCCCGGCCGTGCCGCCGTCCACCCCGCGTTCGCGCAGGATCGGGGCCAGCCAGGCGAAAACGCTGAAGGACATCATCGCCTGCAGCACCATGAAGATGGTCACCTGCCAGGCAACCGCCGAGCGCCAGACGTTCACCCCGCCGTGCGCCACCTGGTGCCGGCCGTGGCGCTGCCGGCTGGCCAGCGGCAGGAAGAGCAGCAGCACGACGCCGGCGGGCAGCGCCCAGAACCGCAGCGCCGCGGTCCACTCCCCCGTCGCGCTGAAGACCGGGTAGGTGATGCCCGCGCCGAGGGCGGCGGAGGCGCAGATCGCGGTGGTATAGAGGCCGCCCATCAGGCCGAGCCGGTGCGGGAAGTCACGCTTCACCAGTCCGGGCAGCAGCACGTTGCAGAGCGAGATCGCGGCACCGCAGGCCGCCGTCCCGGCCAGCAAGGCAGGAAGGTGCCCGGCGTCCCCGGCATCGAGGGGCCGCAGCAGCAGTCCGGCCGTGAGCACCGCCATCGCGCCCAGCAGGACCCGCTCGGCACCGAACCGGCGGGCCAGGACGGGAGCGAGCGGGGCGAACACCCCGAGCAGGGTGACCGGGACCGTGGTGAGGACAACCACCGCCCAGCCCGGCAGCCCGGCGTCGGCCGTCACTTCGGGCAGAACCGCGGAGAAGCTGGAGAAGACGGTGCGGAGGTTCAGCCCGATCAGGACCAGGCACACGCCCAGGTAGGCCAGGGCGCGGCGGCTGCCGACCCGGGTGGGTTCCGCCGCGGGGACGTCGTCGATCTCGGCGTCCACCAGCAGGCCGGTGCGGTCCCCCGCCTCGATGCCGCTGACGGTGGAGTCCTGGGAGCTTTTCGGTATGGTCACGGACCCAATTCTGGCAGGGTCCGTGACGGCGGCGGTGCCAGCGTCGCCACTGTCGGCGGTCCTGTCAGCCCCGGCTCAGGATCAGGTAGCGTTCGTCGCTGATCTCCTTGCCCCGCAGTGCCCCGCCCCCGCCTGGCGGATGCCGGGACTCCTCTATTCTGGAAGGGATGAGTGAATCCCCAGAATCCCCCGAAACGCCGCAGCCTTCGCGCCCGGTGACCCCCGGCAGCCAGGCCTCCTTCGGCACTTATGGAGGCCGTCCGGTCAGCTTCGTGCGCCGCGGAACCCGCCTGCAGGGCCGCCGGCAGGTCGCCTGGGAGGAACATTCCGACCGGTGGGCCGTCGAGGTTCCCCGCCACATCGCCAACACCTCCGTGCACCCGGACTACGTCTTCGATGCCGAATCCGAATTCGGCCGCACCGCCCCGCTGATCGTGGAGATCGGTTCCGGGCTTGGCGACGCCGTGTGCCACGCCGCAGAGGAGAACCCGGACAAGGACTTCCTCGCCGTCGAGGTCTACACCCCGGGGCTGGCCAACACGCTGATCAAGATCAACAGCCGCGGCCTGAGCAACGTCCGCGTGGTGGAGGCGAACGCCCCCGAGGTGCTCGCCACCATGCTGCCGGCCGGTTCCGTGACGGAACTGTGGGTGTTCTTCCCGGACCCGTGGCACAAGTCCCGCCATCACAAGCGCCGCCTCATCCAGCCGGCCTTCGCCGAACTCGCCGCCCGGGCCCTCAAACCGGGCGGGCTCTGGCGCATCGCGACGGACTGGTCCAACTATGCCGTGCACGTGCGCGAGGTCCTGGCCGGCTCCGCCGACTTCGAGAACCTGCACGACGGCGAGCGCAGCGGCGCCGAGAGCCCCCTCACCCAGGTGTGGGAATCCGGCGTCGAGTCCCTTGTGGGCGGGGCCCCCGTCAAGGAGGGCCGCGCGCCCGTGAGCACCGAACACACGGGCCCCAACGAGGGCACCGACGAGACCGGCGGCTGGGCGCCGCGGTTCGACGGCCGGATCCTGACGAGTTTCGAGAACAAGGCGCACGACGCCGGCCGGCTCATCTTCGACCTCAGCTACCGGCGCCGCTAGGCCAACCGCTCATGCGAACCGCCGTCGCGCGAAGCTGACCGCAGGCAGTGCTGTTCCCGGCGGGCTCGACGTGGCACGATTACGTCAGAGGCATGATCCGGGCGGAACAGCGGTCCGGCGGAAGCACCGAGGCAGTTGAAGGATCCATCATCAAAAGAGAACTGAAGGACGTCGCTGACGCGGCCGAGGACATCACCAACTCACGGACGCTGGAGCTTGTGGCGCGGGCCGGATTCGCCGTCAGCGGCATCCTGCATCTGCTGATCGGGCTGGTCGCTATCCGGCTTTCCATGGGCGGCGAGGGCGATGCAGACGTCAGTGGCGCCGTCGAGCAGCTCGCTCAACAACCGGCCGGGCCGGTGCTGCTCTGGAGTTCGTTTGCGGCATGTGTGGCCCTAGCCCTGTGGCAGACCAGCGATGCCATCTTCGACTTTGAGCACCTTCCGACGAAGAAAAAGGCCGCGAAGAAGGCCAAGGCCGCTCTCCAGGCCGTGGTCTACGCCGGGCTCGCCGTGACCCTGGCATCCTTCGCAACCGGCGCAGGCAAAGACCACAGCAGCTCAACGAGCGACCTCAGTATCGCGGTGATGAAGGCCCCCGGCGGCTACCTGCTCCTGCTCGCCGTCGGCGCGGGGATCGCCATCGCCGGAGTTGTCTATGCCATCCGGGGCTTCCGGCAGTCCTTCGTCAAGCACCTCCGGCTCCCCGCGTCGGCGAAGGCCCGGACGGCGGTAACCGTCCTCGGCGTCGTCGGCTACGCCGCCAAGGGCATCGCCCTGCTGCTGGCCGGCCTGCTGATCATCATTGCCACCATCAAAGTGCACCCCGAGGAGTCAACCGGGCTCGACGGCGGCCTGAAGGGCCTGCGCGACCAGCCCTTCGGCATGTACATGCTGGCCGCCGTGGGCATTGGCCTGATCTGTTACGGCATCTTCATGATGGTCCGGGCAAAACTCGCCAAGATGTAGCTGCCCGAGCTTCCCATCCCCGGCACTCCCGGCAGCCACCCCGGGGTACCGGGCCGCGGCCAGCCCTTGCCGCACCCGCCGCGGTCAGGGCTTGAAGTCGTCGTGGACCACAACGCGCGAGAGCTCAATCGATCCGTCCGGCAGGCGCCAGTAGTGCAGCCGCCGGGCCGAGGCCACCTTCTGCTCGATCGCCGCGCGGTAGCTCTTTGCCCCGTCCTCACGGACCAGCTGGGCTGTGTCTGCGCCCAGGCTGGCCCGCAGCGCGTGGACTTCGCGCGCAGCATTCCGCTCCGCCGTCCCGGTCAGAACCTCCACCGTTGCCTTCAGCGCCTTGGCCACGACGCCGGGCTCGGTGAACCCGTAGAGGGAGGCCGCAAACTCCGGACCGGCCTTCCAATCCGGGGGCAGCGGCTGCCGGGCCTTGTCGGACGCCGGAACGTTCTTGGCCCAGGCGAGGTACACATCGTGCCGCAGGCGTTCTCCTGCCGTCTCGAACAGCGCGTCCGAACCGGCAGCCAGCGCGCGCTTGAGCGCGGTCTGCGTCCGGCGCTTGTGGGCCTTCAGGTCCAGAAGTTCCTCGTTCCGCCGGGCGAGCCGGACTTCCGCGTCCTCCAGCGCCGCCCGGGCATCCTCCGCGATCTGTTGCTCCGCCCCAAGTTCCCGCCGGAGGGCGTCCTGCTCCTGCTGGAGGCTGACGAGTCCGGCCCCGGCCTGGCCGGCGGCGGCGACCAGTTCCTGCAGGACAGCCACTTTCCTCCGCTCGGCTTCGAGCTGGAGCTGGACGGTCATCAGCGCAGCCGACGGCTTCGGAGCGGGCCCCGCCGCGGCCGCGGAACCGCTGCCCTGCGACGCTGCCCCACCCCCGCCGGGGCCACCGGGCGCCTTGGCCGGGAAGGTCCGGCCCGCGGTGGGCTGCTCGGTGAGGTGCCGTCCGGGCCGCAACCAGGGGGTACCGCCAGCCAGCAGCGCGGGCGCGTCCACGACGTCGGCGTCATCGTCGACGTCGAGCAGGGACAACACCACCGCCCCGTTTTCCCGGAGGAACCGCGCCACCACCACCTCGCCCTCCGTGACCAGGCTGTCCGCGGTGTCGAGGGGGTTGGAGGAGATCCGGGCCTGGTCAACGCTCCAGCTGGATCCCGGGTAGAGGGTGAGCTTCGCGTTCTTGGCGGTGACCTGTTCGGCCAGGGCGAGGACCAGGTCGCCGGGGCGGTACAGCTCGGCGAGCCGGGGTGCGGTCTTCAGCGCGTTGATGTCGAGCGTCCTGTCCTCATCGTTGAGATCGCCTTCGACAGACTGGCCAATTTCCAGCATCCAGTCGAGACGGACCGGCGGGACCACGTGCTCTCGCTGGATGGTGCAGCAGCTTCCGTCGCCCAGTCCGACGATGGCGCGGGAACCCGCACTGGCGAAGGCCCTGACGGTGCCCCGCACGCGCCGCGGCAGGGCGCGGACCGGCGCAGTTTTTGGCGGAACCACGGTGATCAGGCTCAGCACATCCTCGATGAGTGCCTCGGCCGCGCGGACGGCCGTCTGGCGGTCCCGCGCCATCCGCAGCGGGCTGCGGTGCACGTCCGTCATCCAGCGAAGATCCTCCGAGTAGACCCGTGCCGCGTTGCCGAACACGTGGGCCCCCGCCGGCAGGCAGTCGCCAAAGGCATAACTCTCCGGACCGTTTTCAAGCCAATAGACCTCGGCCAGATCTCCAACCTCGCGGGCGATGTGGTCCACGTCGAGAAGGTTCTCCCGCTGCTCCGGATGCCAGGAGATCACCGCAGCCGGTTTGGTCCGCCCGGACGCCATCAGGCGCAGCGCCAGGTCTTTCCCCGAGGTGACAACCACATATGCCTGTTCCATAACGAATCCCCAATCGCCGGTGCGGACGTGCGTTCCGCAGGTGGTGGGGAAGCCGTCAGCTCCCCCACCATGAGTAGAGCAGCGGGGTCCGACAAAAACCCGCGGCTGTGCCGCGGCTCCGCTATCCGCGCGGCACGGCGATGACGGCCATGGTCTGTTGCTGCCCGTTCCGCATCTCGACGCTGGCGATGTTCGTGAGCTGCAGGGGTGTGGCGCCCGTGATCCTGACCCTGCCGCTGGGTGTTGCCGTCCACGCGCAGGCGCGGTCTTCGCCGCCGTCGCCGTCTTTCACCCAAAGCGAGAAGGTGCCGTCCACCGGCAGGCTCCGGCCATCGACCGACAGCTCGGTGCCCCAGGTTTTCTTCACCATGCCCACCGTGATCTGCAGTCCATCACTGGCCTGCACGGAGTAGCTGGCGTCCGGTTTGGGCGGCTGGTTGAACAGCGGCGCAGCCAGGATCCCGAGGGCGAGGCACGCCGCGGCCGCTACAGCGAGCGCCGCGGCCCAGCGTCGTCGTCCTTTCCGACGGCGGGTGGACAGTTCGTCTAGCATCCGCCGCGGCACGGCGGCCGGCGCGGGATCCGACGTCGACGGCTCCCGCCCGGCATCGGCGGGAGCAGCGGCAGGAGCAGCGGCGGAGAGGGCGACGGCGTCAGGGACCGGGAGAGCGTCCAGCAGCGCGGGGAGGCTGGCCAGTTCGTCGAGCTCCTGCCGGCAGTCCGCACAGCCGCCCAGATGTTGCTCAAAGGCAGCGGCCTCCTCAGGCTCCAGACCGCCCAACAGGTACGCGCCGAGCAACTGGTGCAGCTCCGTCCCGCTCATCGTTCCACCCCCATCTCATCGAGGATCGCGCGGAGGGCCCGCACGGCGTAAAACGCCCGGGACTTCACTGTTCCGCTCGGGATCTTCAAGCTGACCGATGCCTCCTGGACGGTGTAGCGGCGGTAATGCAGGGCCACGAGGACATCCCGGTGCTCGGCGCTGAGCCGCAGCAGCGCCTCTTCCATCAGCACCCGGTTGAGGAGTTCGTTGATGCGTTCCGCGCCGTCGGCCGGGTCTGCCAGCTCCCGGTCCGACGTCTCGCGAGGCCGGCGCTGGGCCTTGCGGTAGTTATCGATCATGATGTTGCGGGCCGTCCTGAACAGGTAGCTGCGCAGGCTTCCGGTGATATGGGGAGCCTGCTGCCAGACCCGCAGTATGGTCTCCTGCACCACGTCATCAGCCAGTTGCGGATCCCGGGAAGCGCTGAGGACAAAACGCCGGAGCGCCGGCCCGTGGTCGCGGTAGATCGCCGCCACGACGTCTTCGTCCAGCGACATAACGGCCCCTCCCTGGCTCCTGGGTTTCTGCGCTGCTGACCCTAATGACGTGCGGATCGCCGGAAAAGTTCACGCCCGCGGATTCCTGGGCGCAGTCCAAGGCCTGCTGTGAACCATTCTTCCCCCGGAGGCGTCGTAACGGTTAGCGCCGGCCTGCCCAGTTGGCCGGTTCGAGTCAAGGAGCAGCAGATGAAAAAGCACCTCAGCATCGGCCTGTCCGCCTTCGCCCTCGCCGCATTGCTCTCCGGCTGTGCCGGCACCAGCGGGACTGGCACGTCGCCGACGTCGGCGGCCGCCACGGTGCCGCCCGGCAGCGCCACGGCGAGTTCGGCTCCGGCGTCGACCACCCCACCGGCCTCAGCCACCCCGGACCTCAAGGTCGCGGATTCCAGCGCCGGACGGATTGTGGTCGACGGCAAGGGCATGAGCGTCTACTACTACACGAAGGACGTCAAGGACTCCGGGACGAGCACCTGCACCGCCGGATGCCTCGAAGCGTGGCCTCCGGTGCTCGCCACCGCAGACATGCCAGCGGTCGACGGCGTCACTGGCACCGTGGGCACGATTGCCACCCCGGACGGGAAGAAGCAACTGACCATCAACGGGATGCCCGTGTACTACTACGCCAAGGACCTGGCGGCCGGGGACATTCTGGGCCAGGGCGTCGGCAGCGTCTGGTACCTCGTGGCCCCGTCAGGAGAAATGATCACCGCTGCCGCCGGCTACTAGCGGCCCAGTCGTCCACGGCGGCCGACGGCGGAATGTCCTGCTCAGTCGTCCTCGACCTCGAACTCGACGGCGGCCAGGATCTCCTGGGTGTCCGGGTGGATCATGACCGCTTCGTGTTCATCGTCCAGCATCAGGAACTCGCCCTGGTCCGTGGTGAAATGCCACGCGAGGGTGGTCTGGCCGTCGTGGTCGTAGTTGGGGTCGCCCATGGTGATTTTCAGGAGCGTGTGGCCCGCCACGTCGCAGAGCTCGCGGATGATCACCTCGAATTCCGGCGTGTCCAGCAGGTCATCCTCGGCGGCCTCGGCCTGGCGCTCCGCCAAGTTCGGGATCCGGGACACACGCTCGGCAATGTGGCGGTCCAGTTCCTCGTCGTTTAGGACGAGGAGGTCTGGCAGGCTCCGCAGCCAGGCAGCGTTGAGCGCGATGATGTCTTCGGTCTCCAGCAGCGTTTCGAACTCGCCGTCGAGCTTTTCCAGAAGCCGGACCGCGTCCGTGATGCCGTCCGCGCCGTCGTCCAGATCCGCGTCCCGGTCAAGATAGGCGTCAGCTTCGTCCTCGGAGAGGGCATCGAAGGCGGCCACGGTGCGGTTGAACAGGTCCAGGTGCGCGCTGGCTCCCATCTGTTCCAGCCCCGCCCGGACGTAGACGTCGATGTCCTCGCGGTCGGGCACGGTAAAGACGTACTGGGCGAACCCGCCGCCCAGCGACTGCGTCAGGTAGAAGTCAACGTAGTAGCTGCGCAGCGCGTCCGGAGCGATTTCCTCGATGTCGAGCAGCTCCGCGTACATCACATTGACCACGTCAACGTTCGCGTCGACCACCTCCGCGTCGCTGCCGTTGATGAGCTCCCGCGGCAGGACCGTGGCGTAACCGGTGGCGGGAAGGGCGGTGGTGGAAAGGCCGTTGCTCATGGAAAGTCCTCACTGCTGCAGGCGGGTGGCGCTCCGACCCCTTCACGGTACGTGGCACCGCCTGCACGGGGGTTGAGCGGCGCTGAACGTCCGGCGAAGTTTGGGTGTATCGGGCGGGGCGTCCCTCGTGGCCCGATATCCACAGGCCCGGACAACCCAGTACGGGGAGTCCTTCCAGGCTCGCTAAGATGGATCAGATGACCAACTGCTGAAAGTAGTGCGCACATGCCATCCCAACCGGACGAGAGTGCGGCACTGGCAATACAGACTCCCGCGATCAACGACCGCTCCCTCGCGGCCGGACTTGCCTACGCCATGGGGAGCCGAGTTTCCGGTATTTCCTTCGACGCCGCCACCGGACTTATGCTCGGCAAGGTGCGGGGCGGCGCTGATGTGCCGTACTCGACGACGGCGAAGCTGGTCCGGAAGGCGGGTGGCTGGAGCTGCACCGTGGGTGTCTGCAGCTGTCCGGTCCGGAAAGACTGCAAGCACGTGGCCGCACTGTTGTTTGCGGCCGAGGACAACCCGGCGATCCGGGTCCAGCTCCTGGCCCCGGCCGACGTCAGCCGGCTGTCCCGGCAGGCCCAGGTGCTCGAGGTCCCGGATTGGGAACAGGCCCTTAGCCCGCTGATCGCCCAGCCGGGGATCACGCAGTCCACCAACGGCGTGCCGCTGGCGCTCCAGTTCGAAATTGAAGAACCCGCCCCGCACTTCTCGTACACCGGACGCCGGGACCCGCTGCGCAGCGTGCGCCAACTGAAGGCCCGTCCCGTGATCATGGGCGCCAAGGGCAAATGGATCCGCGGCGATGTCTCCTGGAACACCCTGAGCTACTTGAGCTACCGGCGCGAATGCAACGAGGCCCACGTCGAGTGGATGCAGGAGTTCCTCGCAGCGCACACCGCCCAGGCGAACCGCCAGCACGCCGGAACCGGGCTGTGGCTGGGCCTGAACACCTATGCCGGTAAAAACCTGTGGAGCCTGCTGGCCCAGGCCGGGAAGATCGGCCTCGCGCTGGTCCACAGCCGGGGCCCGGAGCCCGTGCGGCTCGTGGAGCAGCCGGCCGCCGTCGGACTCAACCTGACCCGCTTCGGCGCCGCACCGGTCCCCGACGAAGGGAACGGCGCCGTCGCCCCCGCGGCCGGCGGGGACGACGGCGGCCTCTCCCTCGCCCCGAGCATCACCGTTGAGGGGGAGGTGGTCGATCCGGCAAGCGTGGGGACCATCGGGCGGCCGGCCCACGGCATTTTCCTGACCTCCGGGGCGGACGCCCTGCCCGGGGTCGCCCCGACGGATTCTTTCATCACGCTCGCCCCGCTGGAGAGCGGGCTCAGCGAAGAGCTCCTGACCTTCGTCACGGCCGGAACCACGCTGCACATCCCGGCCCGGGATGAGAGCCGCTTCCTGACCGGCTTCTACCCCAAACTCAAGCAGAGCGCCCGGGTCACGGCCTCCGATCAGTCCGTGGTGCTGCCACAGCTGGCCGTTCCCACCCTGTCGCTGCTGGCGAACTACGGCGCCGACCACCGGGTGCGGCTGCACTGGGAATGGCACTACAAGTCCGGCACCCTCGTCACGGCGCAGCCGCTGTGGCGCCATCCCGGCGATCACGGCTACCGGGACGACCCTGCCGAGGCCCGCATCCTCGAATCCGTGGGACAGCCCTGGGACGTTGTGCCGGCGCTGGGCGAATCGGCCACGGGCGGCTGGGGAACACCGCGGCTGGCAGCCTCGGCCGAACTCAGCGGCCTCGACACCCTGGCCTTCACCGAGGAGCTGCTCCCTGCGCTCCGCGAGGTCCCCGGCGTCAGCGTGGACACGGCCGGCGAGATCGCCGACTACCGCGAGGCCGAGGAAGCCCCCGTGGTGTCCATCTCCACAAAAGCCACCGAGCAGCGGGACTGGTTCGACCTGGGCATCCAGATTTCCCTGGAGGGCCAGCCGGTGTCCTTCGCGGCGGTTTTCTCCGCCCTGGCGGCCGGCCAGACCAAGATGCTGCTCCCCAGCGGCGCCTACTTCTCCCTGGACCTGCCCGAACTGCACCAGCTCCGGGCGCTGATTGAAGAGGCGCGGGAACTGCAGGACAACAAGGACGCGCCGCTGCAGATCAGCCGCTTCCAGGCCGGGCTCTGGGACGAACTCGCGCAACTGGGCATCGTGGATGAGCAGGCCGCGGCCTGGCGTGAGGCTGTCGGCGGGCTGCTGGAAGGCGGCGTGAAGGGCCTGCCGCTGCCCGCAACGCTCAACGCCGAACTGCGCCCCTACCAGCTGGAAGGGTTCAACTGGCTCAGTTTCCTCTACCGGCACGGACTCGGCGGGGTCCTGGCGGATGACATGGGGCTCGGCAAGACCGTGCAGGCGCTGGCGCTGATCTGTGCCGCCAAGGACGCGGCAAGCGGGCCGGCCGCAGCTTCCGACGGCGGTGCTGCCGCCACGGAACCCGCCTCGGTTCCCGCCGGCGCGGCGCCCGGCACGGCGCCCGGCACGGCGCCCGGCGTCGCGCCTTTCCTCGTGGTGGCCCCCACGAGTGTGGTCGGCAACTGGGAGGCCGAGACCGCGCGGTTCGCCCCCGGCCTCACGGTGCGCGCCATCGGTGAGACCTTTGCCAAAAGCGGCTCGAGCCCCGCCGAGGCCATGGCAGGGGCGGACATCGTTATCACCTCCTACGCCCTGTTCCGGATCGACTATGAGTCCTATGCCTCCAAGGAGTGGGCCGGCCTGGTCCTCGACGAGGCCCAGTTCGTCAAAAACCACCAGTCCAAGGCTTACCAGTGCGCCCGGAAACTCCCGGCGGTGTTCAAACTCGCCATCACGGGCACCCCGCTGGAGAACAACCTGATGGAGTTCTGGGCGCTGACCTCGATCGTTGCGCCGGGGCTTTTCTCCAGCCCGAAGCGGTTCGCAGAGTATTACCAGAAGCCGGTCGAAAAGAACGGTGACAAGGCCCAGCTGGACAAGCTGCGGCGCCGGGTCCGTCCGCTGATGATGCGGCGCACCAAGGAGCAGGTCATCCACGATCTGCCGCCGAAGCAGGAGCAGATTCTCGAGGTGGTGCTGAACCCGCGGCACCAGAAGGTCTACCAGACGCACCTGCAGCGTGAACGGCAGAAGATCCTGGGCCTGATCGACGACGTCAACAAGAACCGCTTCACCATTTTCCAGTCCCTCACTCTGTTGCGGCAGCTCAGCCTGGACCCCTCGCTGATCGACCCCTCACTCTCCGGGGTGCGGTCCAGCAAACTCGATGTGCTCTTCGAGCAGCTGGAGGACCTTGTGGCGGAAGGGCACCGGGCCCTCATCTTCAGCCAGTTCACCGGCTTCCTGGGCAAGGTCCGCGAGCGGCTCGTCGAGGAGAACATCGAGTTCTGCTACCTCGACGGCAGCACCCGCAACCGGACCGACGTCGTGAACGAGTTCAAGAACGGCGCCGCCCCGGTGTTCCTGATCAGCCTCAAGGCCGGCGGCTTTGGCCTGAACCTGACGGAGGCCGACTACGTGTTCCTGCTGGACCCGTGGTGGAACCCGGCCTCCGAGGCGCAGGCCGTGGACCGCACGCACCGGATCGGCCAGGCCCGCAACGTCATGGTCTACCGGCTCGTCGCCAAGGACACCATCGAGGAAAAGGTCATGGCGCTCAAGGCGAGGAAGTCCCAGCTCTTCGCCGACGTCATGGAGGGCGACGCCCTCTCCGGCGGCGCGCTGACGGCCGAAGACCTGGCCGGGCTGTTCACCGACTGACGCGGATCAGCTGCGGTTCAAGCCCCCGGGCTGTGCCCGGAGCCGGGCCAGGAGCGTCGCGGCGATCAGCGCCGTCGTGATTTCCAGCGCGATGACCGCCAGCATCTCCCCGGCACCCGAGGGCACCGCTGCCGCTGCGGTCGCAGCGGTGCCATGGTGGAGGTGGCCCGACGCTCCGGCGCCGAGGAGCAGCAGTGCATGCACCCCGGTCATGGCAAGTGCCGAGGCCATGACCCGGCGAAGGGCGCTCATCCGTCCGTGGTGCCAGATGTGCACGGCGCACGGCAGGCACACCGCCACCATGGCGAGCATCAGCACGTTCAGCCAGATCCCGTGCTGGTTCCCTGCGACAAGCCACAGGTGCGCGAGGCACGACGCCGCCGTCGCGGCGGCGCAGATCCGGAAATGGAAGACGATGCCGGCGATGCCGTTCCGGCGGCCCAAGCTGGCTGCGACACTCACGGCGCCGGACTAGCTGTGGCAGTGGCCGCCGGCCGGCTGTGCACTCGCGGGCACGTCCAGCACGGGGCTGCGGTCGAAGAAGCCCTCGGGCCGGAGCTTGAAGCCGACCGTGTCCACCGGCATGATGGGCCAGTCCTCGATCCGGGGGAAGTGCGTCAGCCCGAAGGTGTGCCACACCACGATGTCCTGGCCGTCGATGTCGCGGTCCTGGGCGATGTAGGCCGGCAGGCCCGCTCCCCCGGCGTGCTGGTTGACGAAGTCTCCCGTGGGGTACCGTTCCTCCTCCGCGAACCGGGTGACCCACAGGTCCTTCGTGGCAAAAGCGGCGCGCCGGGCAATGGAGGACTCCGGGTCGGCCAGCAGGGTGGGCTGGCCCTGGGCATGGAGCTTGTAGCCCACAGGCTCGCCCAGCCGGTTCCGCGATTCCGGGTTGGAAATGATCCAGGTCCGGCCGCTGCGCGCGTCGGCTTCCCGGACGGCTTCCGACTCGCGCGCCAGGACAGTTCTCTTCCGGGAGAAGGCGTTGCCGCGCTCGTTGCCCTCGCCCATCGCCTGCCGAACCACGTCTTCTTCTTCGACGCGGTTGGTGAAGCCGTCAATTGCCATGTCCAGGCGGGCGCTGAACAGGTGCTGATGGAAGGGAGCGCCCAGGCCCGGGGCAAGCTGGGAGATGTTGGCGGATCCGCCCTCCGGGTAGGCGGAGGTGAAGACGACGCCGGTGGCCTTGGCCTCGAATTCAATGGTGCCGTCGAGGTAGAGGTACCAGTAGAAGCCGTAGTCGTAGTTGCCGATGGTGGTGAAGAAGGAGATCACCAGGCGGCGGTTGCGGCGGGTGTAGTTGATGCCCGTCCAGAGGTCGCTGTGCTTGGCCAGGATTCCCCAGTCCTCCTCATGCATGCAGATGCCGTTGCGGATCTGCCGGGGGTTGCCGAAGGCGTCGCTGATGACGGGGCTGAGGTAGGTGATCTCGCCGAGGCAGTCGCACCCCAGCTCCAGGGAGTTGGCGTACTGGCCCACGAGGTATTCGCCCGTGTCGAAGTAGTTCTGCCACGACCGGATCGGCGACGGATCCCCGTACGGGACCACCATTTCGGCGATGGATGCGCGGTTGATGATGGGCCGTTTGCGGCCGCCGTCCTGGAAGGCAAGGTTGTGCAGCACCACGCCTTCGCGGACGTCGAAGCCGACGTCAACGCTCCAGTTTTCCCACTCGACGTGGTTGCCGCCGGTGACGGTGAAACTGGGCCCGTCCGGCTGGGTGATGTTGATGGGCTTCTGTGAGGTGCGCAGCGGGCCGGTGAGCTCAGGATCGGTGTAGTTGCCGTGCTCTGCCGGAATCGGGACGGCCCCCAGGTCCAGGACCTGCGTGACTTCCTTGCTGACGACGTCGACATACGCCACGAGACCGTCCACGGGGTGCGCCCAGGCGCTGTCCTCGGGGAAATCCTGCACGAAGGCCAGGCCGCGCAGAATCCGGCGGCCCTTTTCCTCCGGGTACTCGAAGACCCCTGCCGACAGCGGCGCGACGCGGACCTTGCCGACGTCGAGCCCGCGCGCGGCCAGCGCCTTAAGCCAGCGCTCGTCCGTGGCCAGGAGCTCCTCGACCACCTCGAACTCCTCCTCCAGGACGGGCAGCTCGCCGGCCACCGCCGTGTCCAGCTCGACGACGGAAATCACAGCGCCGCTGGACACCGAGACGGTCACGTCGGCCGGACGCCCTCCGGAAACGTCGTGGACGAAGACCCGGAACCGGCGGTCCCCGGTTGCCGCCGCGTTCCTGGCGGGGTCCACCAGGCCAAGGTACGCGATGCGTTTGGTCTCGCCCAGCAGGCCCGCGGCGCGCAGGATGCCCTGGACTGCGGTAATTTCCGCGCCCACGGCCAGACTGTACTGGCTAAACGGTGTGCGGGTGTCAGTTTGTACGGGCATCATGGCGGCCTTCGGTCGGGGACCCTGGCGGGTCAAAACTTTATTTTCTATAGTTGTAGAGAATACGGAAACGTAAGCTGTGCCACAAGAGTCCGACGCAAATTATTCTGGGGGAACTGTCCGGTGCCAAAGATTGTCGACCACGACCAGCGGCGGCTTGAACTCGTCGACGCCACGTGGCGGATCATCGCCCGCCTCGGGATCGAAAGTGCCACCATGCGTGAAATTGCCCTCGAGGCCGGCTTTGCGAACGGGGCCCTCAAACCGTACTTCCCCACCAAGGACGACCTGCTGACCTTTGCCTTCGGACACGTCTTCAACCGCACCAACGAACGAATCGCGGAGGTCACCGGAGGGCTGACCGGGCTCGCGGCCCTGAGGGCATTTTGCGTCGAGGTTCTGCCCCTGGATGAGGAGCGAATCAACGAGGCCCGGATTGTGATTCCGTTCTGGCAGAAGGCCATCAACGATCCCGACAAGGCCCTGATCCACCGGGATTCGATGGAGCAGTGGCTTGCGGCGATGCGGCAGTACCTTGCCGAGGCGCGGCAAGTCGGCGCCGTCACCACCCCCGTCGACGACGCCGCCCTGGCCGGACAGCTGCTCAACCTCCTCCTGGGCGCGCAGATCGCGGCGGCACTCGCCCCGGAAGGCCAGGTGGAACTCGGGCTGAACGAGCAGCTGGAGGGATTCCTGACCTTGCTGGGCTGCTAGGCGCGCGGGCTATTTTTATTCGACGCCTGTCGAAAAAAGATGACATCGGCGGGTCGCGGCGCTACCCTGAAAGGACTGTGTTCCATGACACAGTCCCCGAAATACGACGGCGTCAGGATCTTTCTATGACCGCAGTTGCAGCCCGCCCATCGCTCAGCCCCGCCGGACAAGACGTCCATACCAGCACGGCAGAATCCTTCGACCACTGGAGGCACCTCGTCGCGGAGTCCTTTGTTCCCCTGGCCGCCTCCAGCAAAGATGCGGATAACTTCCGCGGCCGTATGCGGGCCCGCAGACTGGACCGTGTGGCGGTCGTTGAGGTTTCCTCCACGAGCCATGAGGTCCACCGCACGCCAGCGCTGATTGCGCAGTCCAACCAGCGCTATTTCAAGCTCAATCTCCAACTCCAGGGCACCGGGCTCCTCATCCAGGACAACCGCGAGGCCGTCCTGCAGCCGGGCGACCTCTCCATCTATGACACCAGCCGCCCGTACACGCTTGCCTTCGAGGGGGACGCCCGGCTCATGGTGGTGATGTTTCCCTGGGACGCGCTGTCCCTGCCGCCGGACTGCATCGCGCAGCTTTCCGCCGTGCGGATGGCCGCCGACGGGGCACTCGCCTCGATCGTCGGGCCGTTCATCGCCCACCTCGCGGAGAACCTGGATGCGCTCGGCGGCCCCAGCGGGTCCCGCCTCGCCGCGAATGCCCTCGATCTCGTCTCCACGATGCTGCATTCGGAACTGGACATGTCCGCGGACCGCATGAGGCCGCAAGCCCTGCTTGCGGCGTCTGTCCGCGAATTTATCGACGCCCACCTGGCCGATCCGCTGCTCTCGCCGGCTTCTATCGCGGCGGCCCATTTCATCTCCACACGGCACCTGCACAACGTCTTCCATGAATCGGGAGCCACCGTGGCGAGCTGGATCCGGGCACAGAGACTGGAAGGGGCGCGCCGCGAACTGCGCGATCCGCTCCTAGCCGGCATGCCGGTCGGGGCAGTGGCCGCGCGCTGGGGCTTCCTGGATGCGGCCCATTTCAGCCGTTCCTTCCGTGATGCCTTCGGTGAATCCCCCAGCGACTGGCGGCGCGGCGCCTGAGCCTGGCCCCATCTGCGGTTGACGGCGCCCGACAGCGGGGATGCAAAAGGGGGCGGTACCGGATCTTTCCGGGACCGCCCCCTTCACCTCTCTATAGTCGGGCTACGCGGGAAGTCCCGCCCGCGCAGCCCTGCGTTCCACGCCGATTTCCACCAGCACGCCGGCCGCAAACACGACCGGGACGGCGATCAGCAGGCCCCCGGCCGTTTCAGCACTCCCGCCGATCAGTGCCGTGAAATTGCTGACCACGAGATACAGCACCCAGGCAAGCAGCGCGGTGGCGAGCACCGGAGCCACCCTGGTCTGCCAGACCTGGCCGGCCACCTTTTCGCGCCCGAAATACGCGACGACTGCAAGTGAGCACAGAATATACAGGACCAGGAGAGCCGCCACGGCCAACCCGCTGAACCAGGAAAACAGGGTCAGGACAGGATCCAGGGACAGCACGGCGAACGGTGCCACGAACAGGAACGCGATCACGGTCTGAATCCGCGCGGCGACGGCCGGGGCCCGGTGCCGGTTGGTCCGGGCCACGGCGCCGGGCATCGACCCGCGCAGGGCCAGCGAATGGAGGTAACGGTTGATGCCGTTGTGGAAGGCGATAATGCCGGCCAGCAGGGAGGTCACGAGCAGGATGCCGGTGGTAACTCCGGCCCAGGGCCCGAAGAGCTCCACCATCGGCGTCAAGACGAAGGACGTGGAATCGCCGGATTCGAGGGCTGCACCCGCGGCATCGATGACGCGCGAGGGGCCGTAGTAGCTGACCAGCATCCACGAAATGAAGGAGAAGAACACCGAGATGACGCCCACCGAAAGGTACGTGGCACGGGCTACCGTGCGGTGGGCGTCTTTGGCCTCGGCCGAGTAGATGGCCGTCGATTCGAAGCCGAACATGGAGGCGACAGCGAACATGATGGCCACTCCCGGGGCGCCGGTGGCGATCGCCGTGGGCGAGAACGACGCCGCCAGACTGATTCCTTCCGGCCCGCCGCCCCGCAACAGCACGGTCAAGCCGAACATGAGCAGGATGGCGACCTCCAGGCCCACGAGCAACGCCAGGACCCGCGCCCCAAGTTCGATGTTGAGGGATCCCAGCACCTGCACACCCGCCATGGTGACCACGGCCAGCAGCCACCAGGGAACTACGATGCCGGCGGATCCGAGGAGCCCCGAGAACGCGGCGCCGTACAGCCCGTACATCGCGGCCTGGATCGTGCTGTACGCGAGGAGCGCGAGCCACGCGGCTCCCGCTCCGGCCTTGCGCCCGAAGGCGGCCGTCACGTAGGCGTAGAAGGCGCCGGGGGCCTGGATCTTGCGGCTCATCGCTACGAACCCGACGGCGAAGATCATGATGACGATGCCCACCACCAGATACGCCCCGGGCGCCCCGGGACCGTTGCCGAGGGCTGCAGCCAGCGGTGATGCACCGACGATTCCGGTCAACGGCGCCTGGGCGGACAAGACAAAGAAGAGAATGCCCATGACGCCGACGCTGCCGGCGCGCAGCGCAGTGGAGTGCTCTTGGCGGGGACTGGCTTCCGCGGTCCGGGGCTCGGAATTTGAAATGCTCATCGGATCCTTCTTAACGGTCATGAGTCGGGGAAATGGCGGCGCCTGGCACCGTGCAATTCAGCATCGCAGGTGGCGCCCATCACCCTCTTGTCGATCAGCGATCGGTTGTTGTTTCCTAGCGCAACGGCATCCAGGCCATGGCGATCATTCGCAGTGGGTCAAGTGCACTTCGCGCAAAGACAAGACTGCAGGTCCGGGATCGGAGGACACTCGGACATGACAGTACGGCCGCTCTGGAACCATCCTGCACCGCGCAGTACTTCAATGACCCCGCGCCTCAACTACTCGATGTGGAGTACCAATGGAAACCTACGACGCCCTTCTCGCCGCGATCACCCCGACGTCTGGTGCGACCCGGACCATCCTCGACCCCGCCACCGGCACCGCCGTCGGCGAGGCGCCGGTCCACACCGTCCAGGACCTGGAGCGGGCGGTTGCCGCCGCCGAAGCTGCCCAGCCGGCCTGGGCGGCACTGGGGCACGACGCCCGGAGCGCCGCGTTACTGAGGGCCGCCGACGCCGTCGAACGCTCCGCTGAAGAGCTCGCCCGGCTGCTTTCCCGGGAACAGGGAAAACCGCTCAACGGCCCCAACGCGCGGTTCGAGGTCGGTGCCTGCGCCGCCTGGCTGCGCGTCGCCGCCACCACCGTGCTGGAACCGGAAACCGTGGTGGACGACGGCGAAACCCGCGCCGAACTGCATTACCGGCCCATCGGCGTCGTCGGCGCGATCGGCCCGTGGAACTGGCCCATGATGATCACTGTCTGGCAGATCGCCCCGGCCCTGCGGATGGGCAACGCCGTGGTGGTCAAGCCTTCCGAATACACCCCGCTGTCCGTCCTGGCGCTGGCCAAAGTCCTCAACGAGGAGTTGCCGGAAGGCCTCCTCACCGTCGTGTCCGGCGGCCGCGACGTCGGCGCCCGGCTGGCCGAACACCCTGCGGTCGGCAAGGTCATGTTCACTGGCTCCACCGCCACCGGCAAGGCGATCATCAGGTCCTCCGCGGACACCGTCAAACGCCTCACGCTGGAACTGGGCGGCAACGACGCCGGCATCGTCCTGCCTGACGCCGATCCCAAAGCCATCGCCGAGGGCCTCTTCTGGGGCGCCTTCATCAACACCGGCCAGACGTGCGCCGCCCTCAAGCGCCTCTACGTCCACAGCGACATCTACGAGGCCGTCTGCGAAGAACTGACCACCGTCGCCGCTGCCATGCCGATGGGCAACGGCCTCGACGAGAACAACGTCCTGGGCCCGCTGCAGAACCGGCAGCAGTTCGACATCGTGGCCCGGCTGGTCGAAGCCGCCCGCGATTCGGGCGCCAAGATCCTCCTCGGCGGCAACCCGGCCACAGACCAGCCCGGCCACTTCTACCCCGCCACTCTGGTAGCCGACATCGACAACGCCAATCCGCTCGTGGCCGAGGAACAGTTCGGCCCCGCCCTGCCCATCATCCGCTACAGCACCGTGGACGAGGCAGTCGCCATGGCCAACGCGCTCGACGTCGGCCTTGGCGCCTCCGTCTGGTCCTCCGACCCGGTTGCGGCCCGCGAGGTCGCCGCCCGGATCCAGTCCGGCACGGTCTGGATCAACAAGCACGGCGCCGTGGACCCGCGGGTCCCCTTCGGCGGCGCCAAGCAATCCGGCTACGGCCTGGAATTCGGCGTGGAAGGACTCAAGGCCCTCGGCGTTCCCCAAGTGATCAACGGCTAGTCCGGGCTCGTCCGCGATTCCGCCGCCCCAACAGCAACGCGGGGTCACCTAGCGCCGGTGAAACCCCTCAGGATGGGCGCGAAGTGACCCCGCGTTGTGGGAATTCAGGCCGCGGCCGGCGCCAGTGATCTCCCCGAGGACAGTTGATTCCGGGCCCAGCGGGCGATTTTCTTGCCCTTGCCCTTCCACCAGTTGTCCTCGTCCTTGTCGTGGTGCAGGCGGAAGATGATCATCGTCATCACGAAGACGCCCATGGCCACGTCCAGCCAGGACCAGTAGACGGCGTCCACCAGCACGCTGACGCCCATAACGAGGATCGACGGCACCGCCAGCGACCGGAAAACGGTACTGGCCACATAGCGCCGGTGGGACCTGGGCACGGACAGTGCACGGACCATGTCGAAGCAGACGCACACCACCACCATCGTCTGGCCGAGGGTCAGCAGAACCAGCCCGGTGATGGAACCGGCGAACATGGCAACGGATTCCATTCCCGCGCTCATCGGACGCCGTTTTTCGCTGCGGGCCCGCCCGCTACAGGGCGAGGACAAGCCATAACGGCACGGCAAAAAATACACATACGGACAACCCCCAGAGACCAGAGACCAGCTGTGAGACCCAGCTGCGCCCAGTCAAGCCGCTGCCGCTCCGGTCCGTCACGAGTAGTGTGTACTCTATTTTCCGGTCAGTACCCGGACCGCGTTCCCAAGTACTCAGTCGCGGAGGTCATCCCCAATGCGGCGTCCGGGAACTGTAAGTTCGCTGATAAAACGGCAGAAAGCAGGGGAAGCAAAGTCAACCTGCAGGAAACTTGCCTGCCGTCATGTTGGCCTCAACGGCGACACATTGGACGTGGGGCTTCGTCAGTCGCCGTTCCGCGGCCTCCACACGACGACCGCCTGGGACCGGGCGCGGGGGCGCTTGCCGCGGGCCAGGCTGACGACGTCGCCCGCGGCTCCGGCGGCGAAGATGCGGGATTCCAGGGTGCGGGGACGGCGGTCGAGCTCTTCGCTCAGCTCGGCTATGCGCCGCTGCAGGGCTGCCACCTGGTTCTCCAGCTGGAGGATCCGTTTGATGCCCTCGAGGGAAACACCCTCCTGCGAGAGCCGCTGCACCTCGCGGAGCATGCTGATGTCCCGCTGCGAGTAGCGGCGGGACTTACCGGGCGCCCGGCTGGGCGAGACGATGCCCAGCCGGTCATACTGCCGCAGCGTCTGGGGGTGCATGTCCGCCAGCTCCGCGGCAACGGAGATGACGAAGATCGGCTGCTCGTATTCGATGGCCATGGCAGGCGTCCGCTTCTAGAGCCGGGCCTTGGCTGCCAGTTCGGCGCGGACGTCCTCGCCGGCGGTGGCCGCGGCGAAGGCCTTGACGGCCTCCTCGGATTCCTTGTTCAGCTTCCGCGGTACGGCGACGTCAATGGTCACCAGCAGGTCACCGGTGGCCTTGGTGTGCTTGACGCCGCGGCCCTTGACGCGGAGGGTGCGACCTGACGGTGTGCCGGCAGGGACGCGGACCCTGACCTTGTCGCCGTCGATGGTCGGAACCTCAATGTCGGCGCCCAGGGCGGCCTCCGGGAAGGTGACCGGCACGTGGATGCGCAGGTTGTCACCGTCGCGGACGTAGAAATCGTGCGGCTTCACCGAGACGGTGACCATAAGGTCCCCGTTTCCGGCCGGACCGGACTGGCCCTTGCCGCGGACACGGACCTTCTGGCCGTCTTTGATGCCGGCCGGGACGCGCACGTCGATGACTTCGCCGTCCGGTTCACGCAGGCCAATGGTGGTGCCGCGGATGGACCCGGCGAAGGAGATCGAGGTCGACGCCGTCCGGTCCGCGCCCTTCTGCGGGGCCCGCTGGAATGACTGGCCGCCGCCGAAGCCGCCGCCCGCTCCGCCGAAGAGATCGGCGAACTCCGGCGGAATGCCGCCAGACGTGCTGTAGCCGCCGGAGTGGCGTCCGGGGCCACCGGTGAACAGACCGCCAAAGAGGTCCTCGAAGCCAGCCCCGCCGCCGGCGCCGGCGCCGCCGCCCGGGGCGAACCGGGCTCCGCCGCCCATGGCCCGGATAGCGTCGTACTGCTGGCGCTCGTCGGCATCGGAGAGCACGGAGTAGGCCTCGGAGATGTCCTTGAACTTCTTCTCCGAAGCGACATTCCCCGCATTGGTATCCGGATGGTGCTGCCGCGCGAGCTTCCGGTAGGCCTTCTTGATGTCGGCGTCGGAAGCGTCCTTGGCGACCCCAAGGATCTTGTAAAAGTCCTTGTCCACCCAGTCCTGGCTAGCCAATGGCGTTTCCTTTCAAAGTACAAAGTGATAAGGCGAGAGAACCCCAAGAGCGGAGCGAGACAAGGGGCCCGGGAGTGGCATCGGGCCTACCGGAGCGTGGCGGCTTGGTCCGCAGGACCAAAGCCGCCACGCGTAGGGGCGGGGCCCCTTGTCTCGCTTCGCGACGTGTTGCTACGCCGGAACAGCCACGATGACCTGGGCTGCCCGCAGGACCCGGTCGCCGGACTTATAGCCGGAACGCAGGACCTGGCTGACGGTGTCGATTTCAACATCCGTTCCGGGCTGCTGGATGAGGGCCTCGTGGATCGTGGGATCGAACTCCACTCCGGTCTCATCGATGCGGACCAGGCCGTACGTCTTCAGCGCATTCTCCAGCTTGGCGGCGATCGCGGCGAACGGTCCGTCCGTGAGATCACCGTGCTGGCGGGCGGCGTCGACGTCGTCCAGTACCGGGAGCAGGGAGTTCAGGACGCCGATGACGGCCATCTCCCCTGCCACGGCACGGTCGCGTTCAACGCGCTTGCGGTAGTTGACGTACTCGGCCTGCAGGCGGCGCAGGTCATTCCTGAGCTCCTCCGCCTCCGCGCCGCCGGCACCCTGGGCCACGGAGTCCGCGGCCGGCACCTCAACACTGTTGAGGATGTCCTCCGCCTGGGACAGGGCGTCCCCGGAATCGGCGTGCTGCTCCTGGTCGGGGTGGCGGGCCTGGCCGGTCTTCGGATCAACCTTGCGGTTGTCGTGGATGATCGGCTTCTGCGGCTCGTTCTCCCGCTGCTCAGCGTCGCGACGGCTCTCGGAAGAACCGTGCTCTTCTTCGTTACCGTGGTGCGGCATGATTACTTCTTCTCGTCTTCGTCAACGATCTCGGCGTCGACGATGTCCTCGTCGGAGCCGGCTGCCTGCTCACCGGCGGGGGCACCCTGGGCGCCGGTGGCGCCGTCCGGGGAACCTGCCTGGGCGTAGATGGCTTCGCCGAGCTTGGTCTGGGAAGCCTGGAGCTTCTCAAACGCGGTCTTCACGGCTGCGTCATCGGTGCCTTCGAGGGCGGCCTTGAGGGCGTCGACGTCGGCCTGGACCTCGGTCTTGACCTCTTCCGGCAGCTTGTCAGCGTTGTCGGCGATCAGCTTGTCCACGGAGTAGGCGAGCTGCTCGGCAGTGTTGCGGGTGTCGGCTGCCTCGCGGCGGGCCTTGTCCTCTGCTGCGTGCTCCTCGGCGTCCTTGACCATGCGGTCGATGTCTTCCTTGGAGAGGCTGGAACCGCCCGTGATGGTCATGGACTGTTCCTTGCCGGTGCCCTTGTCCTTCGCGGAGACGTGCACGATGCCGTTGGCGTCGATGTCGAAGGTGACCTCGACCTGCGGGACGCCGCGCGGAGCCGGGGCGATTCCGGTCAGTTCGAAGGTGCCCAGCGGCTTGTTGTCGCGGGTGAACTCACGCTCGCCCTGGAAGACCTGGATGGCCACGGACGGCTGGTTGTCATCCGCCGTGGTGAACGTCTCGGAGCGCTTGGTCGGGATGGCCGTGTTGCGCTCGATCAGGTGCGTCATGATGCCGCCCTTGGTTTCGATGCCGAGGGAGAGCGGGGTGACGTCGATCAGGAGAACGTCCTTGCGCTCGCCCTTCAGGACACCGGCCTGCAGGGCAGCGCCGACGGCGACGACCTCATCCGGGTTAACGCCCTTGTTCGGCTCCTTGCCGCCGGCCAGTTCCTTGACCAGGTCGTAGACGGCGGGCATACGGGTGGAGCCGCCGACCAGCACGATGTGGTCGATCTGGGACAGCTGGATGCCGGCTTCCTTGATGACGTCGTGGAACGGCTTCTTGGTGCGCTCCAGCAGGTCCTTGGTGAGGTCCTGGAACTTGGCGCGGGTCAGCTGCTCGTCCAGGTGCACCGGGCCGTCGGGGGTGACGGAGAGGTACTGGAGGGAGACGTTGGTGCTGGTGGAGGAGGAGAGTTCCTTCTTGGCCTGCTCCGCTGCCTCACGCAGTCGCTGCAGGGCGATCTTGTCCTTGGACAGGTCGATGCCCTTGACCTTGAGCTGGTTCAGCAGGTAGTCAACGACGCGCTGGTCCCAGTCGTCGCCGCCGAGACGGTTGTCACCGGCGGTGGAGCGGACCTGGATGGTGGAGAAGTTGTCTTCATCCTTGCCCACCTCGAGGAGGGAGACGTCGAAGGTTCCGCCGCCGAGGTCGAAGACGAGGATGAGTTCGTCTTCCTTGCCTTTGTCCAGGCCATAGGCCAGGGCGGCCGCGGTGGGCTCGTTGACGATGCGCAGGACCTTGAGGCCCGCGATTTCGCCGGCTTCCTTGGTGGCCTGGCGTTCGGCATCGTTGAAGTACGCCGGAACGGTGATCACGGCGTCTGTGACCTTTTCACCGAGGTAGGACTCGGCGTCGTTCTTGAGCTTCATGAGGATACGGGCGGAGATTTCCTGCGCCGTGTACTTCTTGTCGTCGACGGCGACGCTCCAGTCGGTGCCCATGTGGCGCTTGACGGAAGCAATGGTCCGGTCAATGTTGTTGACGGCCTGGCGCTTCGCGATTTCGCCAACCAGCACTTCGCCGGACTTGGAGAATGCAACAACCGACGGCGTGGTGCGGCCACCCTCGGCGTTGGCAATGACGGTGGGCTCGCCACCTTCGAGAACGGAGACGACGGAGTTGGTTGTTCCGAGGTCGATACCTACTGCACGTGACATGTGTTGCTTCCTTCTTTCCGGGGAAACTTGCTGAGATGGCTGCGGACCGCGAGGATCCGACCGTTGAGCGATCTGCACTCAACTTTACTCAGGGCCGGTTCAATGTCAATTCAAAGTTGAGCGCCCTACGCTCAACTTACGATTTGGAGGCGGCGCAGCAGGGCGTTCAGACGGCCCCTCCCCCCGGAATTCCGGCATTCTTCAGGCGGCGGCCGCGCGGGCCGCCGCCTGTTTCGCTGTGCGCGAAGCCTCCCGCCTAGCGGCCCCGGCGATCCGCCTCGCCGGCGGAGTCGTCCCTCGTGCGCGCCGCTTCGCCCGCCGCTGCGGCTTCGGCCCCTCCGTCGCGCCGGGAGCCCGCGTCGCCAGCGGCTCCGTAGTCGCCTTCGTCATACTCGCCCTCCACGGCGGCGGGCGGCGACGCTCCGGTGGCACCTGCGTCGCCGTAATCGCCCTCGGGATAGTCGCCCTCCTCCGAGCCGACGGCGGTGTCGCCACTGACGCCGGCCGCTCCGTAGTCACCGGCAGCGTATTCGCCTTCTTCCGCCTCGGGCGGATTCTCGCCGGTGGCGCCGGCCGTGCCGTAGTCCCCCTCGACGTACTGGCCCTCGGCGGCCTCGTCGGCGGATTCGGCTGCCGCTCGATCAAACTCGTTGTTTTCGGACATGGTTGGATCCTTCCTGGAAGCTTCGGCGCGCCCAGGCAGGCGCAGGGGCAGTCTATCGAGCACCGGGGGGAGACAACAGGGGGCGGCCAGTCCGGCCGGGCGGCTACTTCGGATGAACGGCGGACTGCCCGCCGGCCTGGTGCGCAGCGGGGCCCAGGCCCGCAAGGTTCGCCAACACGGCCAGATGGTGGGCGAACAGGTCATCCGGCGCGGCGAAGGTGCCTGCGCCGTACTGGCCGAAAACTTCAAAGCTGATGGTGCCGAACAGGGAGGTCCAGACGAGCGCGCCGCGCGCCAGCAGCGGGTCAGGCACAGCCAGTCCCATTTCGCCGCGGATGCGCTCGAGGTCAGCGGCGAGCAGCGGCGCGACGGCGGCATGCCCGCCGGGCGCCGCCAGCCGCCCGGCACGGTAGGCGCCGTCGAGAACCGACATCAGGGCATGGATGACACGCGTGCCCGGCCCCGTGGTGCGCTCGGCCGGCGCCCGGTATCCGGGCACGGGGCTGCCGAACAGGAGGCCGTAGCGGGCCGGTTCACGCAGCGCCCAGCGCCGCACTGCGGAGCCCAGGGCGCTGAACCGTCCGGCATAGTCGGCCTCGGGCAGGGCCGCCACGGCAGCGTCGACTTCGTCGCCGAGTTCGGTGTAAGCGTCGATAAGCAGCAGCGTCAGCAGCTCATCGCGGTTCTCCACATAGCGGTAGACCGCCGAGGAAACGACACCGAGATCCCGGGCCACGGCGCGGAGGGACAATGCCGCAGCCCCGTGCACTGCCAAATGCTCGCGTCCGAGGCGCACAATGTCCTCAAGGGTCCGGGCCCGGGCACGCTCGCGGGGCGTGGACGGCTTGACGGAGGGGTCACGGGCGGTCTGCGGCATGGTTCCAGCATTCCACAAGGCAGAGCACTGTCAACAAATGTGAGCACCGCTCTTGACTTCCATCCGCACTGGCCGCATCCTGATTTCAGAGAGCACTGCTCTCAAGACCGAGCAGGGCGGGCAGGGCCGGCCGGGGCAACCCAGCCCCAGCAGCCGAAGCCGAAGCCGAAGCCGAAGCCGAAGCGATCGAACACAGCGAAAGTGAGCAGACCATGTCCCAGCCCGAATCCCCCGCGGCCCAGACCCCGGCTTTGTACGTCGTCACCGGCGCCGGCCCGGTTGGGTGGACAGTCGCCGAACAGCTCGCCGCGGCGGGCCACCGGATGCGGGTGCTCACCCGCTCCGGCAGCGGTCCCGACCACCCGCGCGTCGAGAAGGAGCGCGTGGATGCGTCCGACCCGGCGCAGCTCGGCGAGCTGTTCCGCGGCGCCAAGGCGGTATTCCACTGCATCCACGGCTCGCGGTACACGGCCAGGACCTGGGCGGAGGAACTCCCCGGCGCCGAGGAGACGGTCCTTGCCGCGGCGGGTGGGGCCGGCGCCGTCGTCGTCTTTCCGGAGAGCCTGTACTCCTACAGCGAGCCGGACCGGCCGATGACCGAGGAGGGCCCGCGGGAGGCCCGCGGCGGCAAGCGGGGCATCCGCACCGAGCTGCTGAAGGCCCGGCAGGCGTCCGCAACGGACACCGTGAGTGTGGTGGCGAGTGATTTCTTCGGCCCCAGGGTCCGCGGCGCGCATGCCGGCGAGCGCATGCTGAAGCCGGTCCTGGCAGGCAAGTCCCTGCTGGTGATTGGCAATGCCGGGCTGCCGCATTCGTTCACGTATGTGCCGGATCTGGCCGCCGCCATGATCAGGGCCGCGCAGGATCCGGCGCTCTGGAACCGGGTGTGGCATGCGCCGACCGGCCCTGCGCTGAGCCAGCGGAAGATTGCCGAGGAGTTCGCCGCCGCCGCCGGTGTCCGGACACCGCGGGTGGCCGCGGTCCCCGGCTGGGTGCTGCGGACGATGGCGGTCTTCTCCCCCGGGGCCCGGGAACTCGCCGAAACCCTGTACCAGTTCGAGCACCCCTTCGTGTTGGACTCGCGCGCCAGCGAGGCTGCCCTGGGGCTGCGTCCCACCCCGGTTAAAGTGGCAGCCGCCGCCACGGTTGCCTGGTGGAGGGACCAGGACCAGTGACGGCGGCTGCGGTCGCGGGTACCGGTTAGCGGATTCCCGCCCCCGCAGTCTCCGGCTCCGGCTCGGGGGCGGACGGCAGGGCACGCGCGGCGGCATCGGTCTCCGGGCGCCCCAGCTTGCTCGGCCACCAGATCCGCGGGCCGATGTCGTAGGCCAGCGCCGGGACCAGCAGCGAGCGGACCAGAACCGTGTCCAGCAGCACCCCGAAGGCCACGATGAAGGCCAGCTGCACCAGGAACATAATGGGGATGACGCCCAAAGCCGCGAAGGTGGCCGCGAGCACCACACCGGCGGAGGTGATCACCCCTCCGGTAACGCCCAGTCCGCGCAGGATGCCGGGCCGCGTGCCGTGCTTCAGGGATTCCTCCCGGACCCGGCTCATCAGGAAGATGTTGTAGTCCACCCCCAGTGCGACCAGGAAAACGAACCCGAAGAGCGGAACGGTGGCATCGGCGCCCGGGAATCCGAAGACGTTGTTGAACACGAAGGCGGAGACCCCCAGCGCGGCGCCGTAGGACAGGACCACCGAGGCGACCAGCAGGACCGGCGCCAGCACCGAGCGCAGCAGCATCATCAGGATCACGAGGATAACCGCGAGGACCACCGGGATGATGGTGACGAGGTCGCGCTGGGCGGTGATGTTCGTGTCCAGGGCCGTTGCGGTCACTCCGCCGACCAGGGCGCCGTCGTCGACCTTCTTGAGTTCCTGGCGCAGGACCACCACGACGTTTTCGGCCTCATTGGAGTCCGCGGCGAAGTTCAGCGTCGCGTTGATCAGGACCCTGCCGTCCCGCACTGCGGGAGCCGTGGGGGCCGCAGGAGCGCCGGGAGCAGCTGGTGCGCCGGTGACGATCGGCGCGCCACCGTCGGCCAGCAGGTAGGCGTCACCGACGCCGTCGGTCGCCTTGGTCTGTTCCAGCACTTCCTGCGACTTCGCCTCGTCGGCGACGATCACGACAGGGCTGCCGGAGCCGGCATCGAAGTGCCGGGCCAGGGCATCCTGGCCGTCGACAGCATTGGAGGCGGTGAGGATGACATCGGTCTGCGGGACACCGTTGGCCTTGAGCTGCAGGACACCGGCGGAGGCCACCAGAAGCAGCAGGACGGAGGCGATCCAGACGGTCCGGGGCCGGCGGGAAACGAGGGAACCGGTGGCGCGCCACACGCCCTTCTGCCCCTCAAGGCCGGTGACGATCGCAGGCTCGCGCTCGGCCTCCGGAAGCAGCTTGGGGAGGAACGGCCAGAACGCGGCTCGGCCCAGCAGCGCCAGCAGCGCTGGCAGCAGGGTGAGGGCGGCGAAGAGCGAGCAGAGGATGCCGGCGGCCGCCACCGGACCGAGGGCCTTGTTGGAGTTGAGATCGGAGAACAGCAGGCAGAGAAGCGCGATGATGACCGTGGCACCGGAGGCCATGATGGGCTCCCACGAATTTTTCCACGCCGTCAGCGCGGCGGCCGTGCGGTTGGTCGTGTGCGTCAGCGCCTCGCGGAACCTGGACACATAGAGCAGCGCGTAGTCCGTGGCGGCACCGATCACCAGGATGGACAGGATGCCCTGGCTCTGGCCGTTGAGCTGGATCCAGCCGAGCTGGGCCATGCCGAAGACCAGCAGGATGGCGGCGCAGAGGGCGAAGACCGAGGTGAAGAGCACGACAATCGGCAGCAGCAGCGAGCGGTAGACAATCAGCAGGATCACGAACACCGCGCCGAGAGCCGCGAGCAGCAGGATGCCGTCAATGCCGGCAAAGGCGCTGACCAGGTCAGCCGTCAGGCCGGCCGGACCGGTCACGAAGGTCTGCATGCCCTCCGGGGCGGACGCCTGCACCTCGTCGCGGAGTTCCCTGACGATTTCCTTCACTTCCCCGGCCGAATCGATCGGGACCACAAACTGCACGGCCTTGCCATCCTCGGACGGAATGGGGCCGATGACGGTGCTGCCACCGGCCACGGCCTCCAGTTCGCCCTTGAGGGCCGCCACCTCACCGAGTTGGGCCGGGGTGAAGGCGGATCCGCTCTCAATGACAATGACGGCGGGGATCTCGTTGGTGTCCCGGAACTTTGCCTGCCAGTCCTGGACCGCCGTGGCCTCGGCCCCAGCCGGCAGGAAGGACGCCTGGTCGTTCGAGGAGACCTCGTCCAACCGGCCGAAGGTTGGTCCGCCGATACCGGCGATGGCCAGCCAGGTAATGACCAGCAGGACCGGTACCAGCCAGCGCAGCCAGAAGGGGACGCGGGCACTGCCGTGTGGGGTCTTGTTCATGGTTCCTTCTGGTGCTTGCCTCGGCGGAGTAGAATTGAGTCCATAATAGACTATCTCCACAATGGAGATAACCCCGTCGGGGTGAAATCTTGGGAATATCGCCGGACTTCGGGCACGGACCCCGGGTGCCGCTGAAGTAAACTCCGGAGGGCGCCACCTGCGGAGCAGGCCACACCGGCGACAGGAGAGAGGACGGTGCACCGTGACAATTGATCCCTCGGGACGCCCGGAATCTCCCGGGCCGCCGCCGTTGGTCCGGCTGTTGCAGGAGTTCAGCCTGGAGGCCAACCGCTATGTGGATTCCGCCGGCGGCCGGAACGACATGCACCGGACAGACCTCAATGCCCTGGCCGTGATCATGCAGCACACCGCGAGGAACCAGATCGTCACGCCCGGCGTACTCCGCAAGGAACTCCACCTGAGCTCACCTGCCACGACGGCGCTGATCGACCGGCTCCACAACTCCGGCCACGTGGTCCGCGAACGGCAGGGCACGGACCGCCGTCAGGTCCAGCTCCGGATGACCCCCAAGGCCTACCGCGACGGCGGCGCCATGTTCCAGCCGCTGGCCCGCCACATGGCTACCGCGATGGCCGAATTCACGCCGGAGGAACTGGAGATCGCCACCCGGTTCATGTCCTCGATGATCGATGCCACGATCAGGGCCGGGCAGGAGGCGGCGCAGCAGACGGCACCGTCAGCAACGGCACCGCAGTAGTTGGCGTTTCCGGGGGTCCTGACGGCGATACCCGCCACACGCGAAATCCTGCCCTCTTGCCGGTTGCTTCCCGCCGCTTCGCGGATTTGCCGGCGCGAAGCGGTAGCGTTTCCTTATGAGTGCGCAGCAGCCTGACGATGTGTACAGCCACGGCCACCACGAGTCGGTGGTCCGCGCCCACGCCTCCCGGACGGCGGAGAACTCCGCGGCGTTTGTGATCCCGCACCTGGCTCCCGGGGTTTCGGTGCTCGACGTCGGCTGCGGACCGGGCAGCATCACGTGCGATTTCGCCGCGCTCGTCTTCCCCGGGAAGGTCACCGGACTGGACCGCTCGCCCGAGGTGATCAGCCACGCGGCGGCCCTCGCGGCCGAGCGCGGCGTGCAGAACGTCGAGTTTGTCGCCGGAAACATCTACGACCTCGACTTCGAGGACGAAACGTTCGACGTCGTCCACGCGCACCAGGTGCTGCAGCACCTCACGGACCCGGTCGCTGCCCTGCGGGAAATGCGCCGCGTCGCCAAGCCCGGCGGCATCGTGGCCGTACGCGACGCCGATTTCCACGGCATGAGCTGGTACCCCGCCGTCCCCGAGCTGGATGAATGGATGGAGCTGTACCAGCGGATCGCACGACGCAACGGCGCCGAACCCGACGCCGGCCGCCGCCTGGTCTCCTGGGCCCAGTCCGCCGGGTTCACCGACGTCGCCCCCACCAGCAGCAACTGGCTCTACGCCACCGGCCAGCAGCGCCGCTGGCAGGCCCGGGTCTGGGGCGAACGCGTGCTACATTCTGCGTTCGCGGACCAGGCGCTCGAGTACGGCTTCGCCAACGCCGCCGATCTGGCCCGGATTTCAGCCGGCTGGCACCGCTGGGGTTCCACGGACGACGGCTGGTTCCTGATCCCCAACGGCGAGGTGATCGCCCGGGCCTGACGTGCTCCGGGCGAGGCGGCCGCCTAATCCGGCAGCGCGGGGAGCGTCACGCTGGCGGAGGCCCCCCTGCCTTGGTTCTCAGTCACCAGCACGCTCACGTTGACCGGCGCAACGGGCAGCCCGTCCCGGGGGCCCCGGGGTTGCTGGCGGCGGTCCGGCCCCCGGCGTTGCGCAGGATGGGACTAAAGCCGTGCGGTTGACTGCGTCGCAGCCTCCCGCCAGGCGGGCTGTCCCTGCTCGCCGTGGCGGGCAGGATACTTCTCGGGCAGGGCCGGGTCAGCGGGGGATGATCCGGAACAAAAACTTGGTCTTGACCATCGCCCACACCAGACCCAGCACCAGCACATAGGCGCCGGTGTTCAGCCAGATGTTGCCCAGCTGCAGCGCAGGGATGTTGGCCAGGGCCAGGATCAGGAACACGTGGATGATGAAGACGTACAAGGTGGCCTGCCCCAACGGGATCAGGAACCAGCCCAGAGCCCGTTCCAGCAGCTTCCAGTAGGCGGTCAGGAGGGTGTAGGCGGTGATGACCACCAGCAGGACATTGAGCAGCCGTCCGGCGCCAAGATAGGTCCGTCCGAAATAGCCGCTGTAGAGCGTCTGATGCAGGGCATCCGGCAGCAGGGCGAGGCGGACATCGTAGGCGTTGGACAGGTAGGGGTTGGACCAGGCAAACAGTGCGAAGAGTACTGTCAGCAGCGTGCAGAAGGCCAGCACACTCTTGTGGCGGGAAAACCACTCCACGAGGGGCCGGCGGTTGTAGCCTGCGGTCAGGCCAACGACAAAGAGGACCTGCCAGACCAGCAAGGGAAAGGAATCTTCGAACTGGGAGGGCAGGACACGGATCCGGGACAGTGCCCCCACCGTGTAAAGGGCTCCGCTCACCAGCAGAACCAGCCATGCCAGCTTGCGGGACAGCGCCCACAGGATCAGGGGGCTGAGGAGCAGGAGCACAACGTACAGGCCCATGATGTTGAACTGCCACGGGCCGAACTCCAGCAGCAGGATTTTCGGGATCAGCCAGGCCGGGACCGGGAACTGCAGCAGCCCCTCCACCCCCGAATACAGGTCATAGCTGCGGCCCGCCGCCGCCGAGCCCACAGCACCGGTCCCTTCGTCAGTGAAGGCGGTCAGTACCGAGCTCTGGATCAGCGGGATGAGACTGATGACAAAGACCGTCATGACGACGGTCAGGGCGGTCACGTAGAGCTTCCAGGACCGGCCGGTTGTTTTGTCCACCACGTCCCCGAGGTTGTCCCTGACCCTTGGCCCGTAGACCATGCCCAGTACCGCCCCGGAGAGCAGGACAAAGAATTCCGCACCGGACACCGCGCCAATCGTTTCCTGGGTCAGCAACTGGAACAACGAGGTGAGGCCAACGTGGTTCACCACCACAAACAGGATCGCCATGCCGCGCAGCATGTCCACGCGCCGGTCCCTGACGTTCTCATCCTGGTAGGCCCACGACCGTGCCGCCGCCCAGCGGAAAGGGAGCACCCATAACACGGTGGCCAGCGCCAGACCCGCCGCAGCAGCCAGCCACGCCCAGCCACCGGAGATTATTTTGCCGCCCGATGCGCTGTTGGCAGCGTTTCCACCCTCGCCCGTCGCCGCGGTGCCCGTCAGGAAGTGGGACCCCTCCAGCCCGTTGGCCAGCGTCGAGGTGGTGCCCGGGTCCGCCGTCAGGCGCCAGTCGATGGCCACCTCACCGGATACGCGCAGCTCAACTGTTTCGTTCCACAGCACTGCCCGAATGTGGTTATATCCGGAGACCGGGGAAGAAAGTACCTGGCTCAGCCAGGCACTTTTAATGTCTTCTTCCGCGGGTCCGCCGCTGGCCGGGCTGTAGAAGGCCCCCGTTTCCAGCAGCAGGGGCTTGGCCCTGTCCACGGCATAGCTGGCGTAAAAGTTTGAGTCCACCGCGGTCTGCACCGGCTGCGCGGGTCCCAGCATGCGGGTAAGACCGTCCACGGCAGGGAGAGTGTTGACCGGCGGCCCGCCGGCTGAGTCGTCATGGAACGCGGACAACCCGACCCAGTCCACCGCGTCGTCCCCGGGGTAGTAGGGCGCGTAGGCCGCGTCCGCAAGGTTCCAGACGCCGTCGGAATTCGTGTCCAATGCCTCGAAGCCCGGGCTGCCGGGCTGCGCAGCGTCCGGTGCCTGGACGAACGGGTAGCCCCTTCCCTGGAACGGCGACCAGACCATCAACGGCTCGTCCAGCTCTCCGCGCATGGCGGCAGCCACGGCACGAAATGCCCCAATGTACTCAACCGGCTTTTGGCCCCAGGCCGTCCAGCCCGCATTCATGTCGGGGGCGAATCGGATGTAAAGCTGGCCCTTGAACCCGTCGGCCATCACTTTGATTTCCTGCGCCAGCTCAGCTGAGGTCACCGTGTCGACCTGCGCCAAGGGAACGCGCGGATTAACGGTGATCAACGCATCGGCGCCTGCGGACCCCGCCTGTCCCAGGAACTGCGGGATGAATCTCTTTTCGTCCTCCCGAACGGGCATCGACAATTCATGGGCGTAGAGAGCCGCCGGTTTCCCCAGGCGCCGCGCATACTGGGCGGCCGAGTCCGTCGACCAGTCAAGCTGCACCCCCCACGCCGGCCCGGTGCCCGCCTCCGCAGCAGGCTCGCGGTCCGCCGCTTCAGCCGCGTCGAAAATCGGGCCTGGCCCGCTGGCCTGCGCCGATGCACCGGAAACTGCCGCGAACGTTGGGACCAGAAGCAGGAACAGCAGGAGGGATAACGCGCGGCGCAGGTTCACAGTCGCAATAGTAGCCACCCCTGGTGCTGGAGCCCCTTTCAGACGCGGAACAGCAGGGATGAGACAGCGGGGCCCCCAGCGGGCCTGCGGCTGCTCCGGATTTCAACCAGCCATTCCCTACCCTCCGGTGTGCCGCTAGGGTGCTCTAAAAGACCCAGCGGCGAGGAGAAACGATGCGCAACGTGACGGCCGGCCTGTTCAGTTCCGTGGATGGTGTGGTTGAAGACCCGTTCCGCTGGCAGTTCGACAGCTTCGACGAGGAACTCGGGGCGGGGATGGGTCAGATGATGGGCCGGATCGATACCGGACTCCTGGGCAGGGTCGGGTACCAGCAATGGGCGGACTACTGGCCGAGGGCCGACACGGACGCCGATTTCGGGGGGTTTATCAACCCGCTGCCCAAATATGTGGCTTCCCGGACCCTGGCCGGAAACCTGGAGTGGCAGAATTCGCGGCTGATCGAAGGCCCGCTGGAGGGCTTCTTCGCGGACCTGAAAAAGGGCGACGGCGGCGACATCGGGGTCTTCAGTAGCATCTCGCTGGTCCGCCAGTTGCTGTTCGCCGGTCTGCTGGACAATCTGATGCTGATCGTCCATCCGGTGATCGCGGGCAGCGGCCGGCGGCTCTTCAACGACGGCGATCCCCTCACCCGGCTTGAGCTGCAATCGTCCGAGCAGACCAGCAAGGGCAACATGATTCTCAGTTACGGTCTGCGCGAGGGCTGACTGCGGGCGTCAGGCGCGGCCGCGGCCGCCGTCGTCATCAAGCGAACCGGCCGGCGCAGGGACCGTAAACTGAACCGGTGCAACCCTCCCTGTGGCTGGCCCTGGCGGGCGCCGGCGTCCTGATCAGCTTCACGCCCGGTGCGGGCGCCATCAACACCATGAGCAATTCCCTGAATTCCGGCTTCCGGCGTTCCATCTGGGGCATCCTGGGCCAGCAGGCCGCGCTGGTGGTGCACATCGTGATCGTGGCCCTCGGCGTCGGGGTGCTGGTGGCGAGCTCGCCGCTCGCGTTCAACGTGATCCGCTACGCCGGCGCCGCCTATCTGGTTTACCTGGGCATCCGGCAGTTCCTGCATAAACCGGACCTGGACCAGGAGAAGGCCGCCGCGCTGCGCAACGAGCCGGCCTTCTCCATGTTCCGCCGCGGCCTGTGGGTCAACCTGCTCAATCCCAAGGCCGTGGTCTTCTTCCTGGCTTTCATGCCGCAGTTCATCCGGCCCGAGCAGCCGCTGCTGCCGCAGTACCTGGTCCTGTCCGCGACCGTGATCGTGATCGACATTCTGGTCATGTGGTTCTTCTTCGCGGCGGCGGCCAAGTCCTTCCAGCGCTTCACCCACGACGCCCGCGGCCAGCTGATCCTCAACCGCACGTTCGGTGTGCTGTTTATGGCCGTCGGCGTCCTGCTGGCCGCGATCCACTAGGCGCCGCGGCAGCGCTTCCTGGCGCCAGATACCGCCCGCGGGCCCGTCAGACGGCGCCGGACGTCAGTTTTCGAAGATCCGCCTTCCGGATCTTTCCGCTAGCGGTTCGGGGCATTTCTGCCACAAAGACCACGGACTTGGGTATCTTGTAGCGCGCGAGCCTGCCCTCCAGGTGGGCGCGCAGCTGCTCTTCGGTCAGCCCCGCCCCCTCGCGCAGCAGCACCACGGCCCGCGGCACCTCGCCCCACTTCTCGTCCGGCACGCCGATCACCGCGACGCTTCCGACGGCGTCGAGCTCGGCGATCGCCTGCTCCACCTCGGCCGGGTAGATGTTCTCCCCGCCGGAGATGATCATGTCCTTGAGCCGGTCGGAGATGAAAACGAAACCGTCCGCGTCCTTGTAGCCCATGTCACCGGACTTGAACCAGCCGTCCGGGGTGTAGGAATCTGCGGAGGCATCGGGCCGGTTCCAGTACTGGTGGATGACGTTGGGACCCTTGATCTGGAGCTCCCCCACCGTTCCGGGCGCGGCGGAGCCCGCCGCCGGGTCCAGAGGATCGGCCACCCGGACATCGGTGAAGAAATGCGGCAGCCCCGAGGACCCCGCCTTGTCCAGGGACCGGGCGGCGGGCAGCGTGGTGGCGCCGGGCGCCGTCTCGGTCATGCCGTAACCGTTGGAGAACCGCAGGCCGCGCCGTTCGTAGGCCTCCAGAACCCGCATCGGCACGGCGGAGCCGCCGCACGTCAGTTTGTTCAGCGAACTAAGGTCCGTGTGGTCCCAGTCCGGATGCTCACACAGCATCTGGTAGGTGGTGGGCACCCCGCTGATGGTCGTTGCACGGTGCCGCTCGATCAGCTCCAGGGTCCGGCGGGGATCGAACTTGGCCTCCAGGACCACGGTGCCACCCTTCAGGAGAGTGGGCAGGACGCCCATGTCCAGGGAGGCGACGTGGAACATCGGGGAGATCATCAGGGCCACATCGGAGGAGGCAAAGTCGAAGTCGACCAGCACGTTAAAGCAGTTCCACGTGATGTTGCCATGCGTCAGGAGCGCCCCCTTCGGGTTTCCCGTCGTTCCGGAGGTGTAGAGGATCATGGCGGCGTCATCCAGGCCGACGGACTCATCCGGGGGCAGCGCCGCGCCGGAGGCGATCACGGCCTCAAAAGCCTCCACGGCGGTTCCCTGGGCAGCACCGCCGCCGACAATTCCGCTGCCGTTAGTGCCGCCGCCGGGCACTGATTCGTCGGGCACTGTTGAATCGTCGACGACGACCCGCCCACCCACCGCGGTCCCCGCCGAGCCGCGCTCCGCGAGCCCCGCGAGCGCCGCCGAATGGACCAGCAGGACAGCCCCGCTGTCCAGGAGCTGGAACTGGATTTCCGGCGGCGCGAGCCGGGTGTTCAGCGGAACGAAGACCGCGCCGGCGAGTCCCGCGGCGAACAGGGTCTCAAGGAAAGCCGGATCGTTCTCGCCGAGGTAGGCCACGCGGTCGCCCTTGGCGACGCCGCGGTCCCGTAAGGCGTTGGCGAGCCGGGCGGAACGGTCCGCGAACTGCTCGTAGCTGAGCTCCCTGTCCCCTGCGATGACGGCGGTCTTGATGCCCGACTTCGGGCGGCGCCGTTGCAGCCACGAGCCGATGCCAAAATTCTCCACGACAAAATCCTTTCTAGTTAGACGGTAGCGCCAGCGGGCCGGTTTAGGACCCGACAGTGGTCAGATCGTTGTTCTTGGGCTCGCGCGTCAACAGGATGAACACGATCGACACGACGGACATGATGGCCAGGTACGCGATGACGGATGCCGTGTTCTGTCCGGAATCCTTGAAGATCTGGGCCACGATGGCCGGCGTGAACCCGGCGCCGAGCAGCGTGGCGAGCTGGTAGCCGAGCGAGGCGCCGGTGTAGCGGGAGGTGGTGCCGAACTGCTCGGACACGAAGGCGGCAAGCGGGCCGAACAGGGTGGAGTGGATCATGAGGCCGATCGCGAAGGCCACGAAGACCAGCCCGATGTTGTTCGAGGCCAGGAGCTGGAACATCGGCGTGAGGTAGAGGATGAAGAGCACCAGTCCGCCGATCATCACAGGCCGCCGGCCGAGCTTGTCGGAGAGCCGGCCGCCCATGACCACAAAGATGATGGACACGAAGGAAGCTGCGGCGAAGGCGTACAGCACGCCCTGCCGGTCGGCGCCCTTGGACACGGCGTAGGTGACGGAGAACGTCGCCATAACAACCTGCAGCCCGAAGCCCGCCGCACCGGCCAGCATGGTGAAAATGAGGGTCTTGGGCCGGCGGAGGACCTGCAGGAGGGGGATCTCTCGCCGGACGGGCGCCGCTTCCTGCTCCGCCTTTTCCTGTTCCAGTGCCGCCTTGAAGATGGGGCTTTCGGAGACCTTGAGCCGGACAAACATGCCGACCCCCAGCAGGACGAAGGACAGCAGGAACGGCACGCGCCAGCCCCAGGCCAGGAACTGCTCGTTGGGCAGGGCCGCGAAGGCACCCATGACAAGGGTGCCCAGCACCGCGCCGGTGGGGGCGCCGGCGTTGACGAACGAGGCCGCGAAGCCGCGCTTGCCCGATTCCGAGTGCTCCAGCGCCATGAGGGCGGCGCCGCCCCACTCCCCGCCCACGGCGATGCCCTGGCAGACGCGGAGGAACACAAGCATCACGGCACCCCAGGCTCCGGCCACTGCGGCGCCGGGCACCAGCCCGATCAGGGTGGAGGCGATGCCCATGACCAGCATGGAGACGATCAGCATGTTCTTGCGGCCGAGCCTGTCCCCGAAGTGGCCGAAGATGATGCCGCCGACGGGCCGCGCCACGTAGCCGGCGGCGAACGTGCCGTAGGCGGCGACAACGCCCACCCACTCGTCCATGCCGGTGAAGAACACCTTGGGAAAGACCACGGCTGCGGCCGTGGCGTAGAGCAGGAAGTCGTAATACTCGATGGTGCTGCCGAGATAGCTGGAGGCGATGACGGTCCGTGCTTCACGGCGACGCGTAGCCGCGTCCATGGCCTGCAACTGCGAGATCTGGGACATCGTTGTTCCTTGGGGCAGAAGGGATGGTGGGTGGGCCTGCTGACGGAGACGGCCGGGACGCGGCCTACTTGTAGAAGCGGGCGAGGAATTCGGCCACGACGGCAGGGCGTTCCTGGCCTTCGATCTCGATTGTGTTGGCCACTTTGATCTGAGCGCCGCCCTTGACCTCGGTGACCTCGGCAATGGTGGCCCGCATGCGGATGCGCGAGCCCACTTTGACCGGGGAGGTGAAGCGGACCTTGTCGAGTCCGTAGTTGACCTTGGTGGTGACGCCGTCGACGTCGAACAACTCACCCCAGAACGGGATGATGAGTGAGAGGGTGAGGAAGCCGTGCGCGATCGGGGCGCCGAAGGGGCCGTCCTTGGCGCGTTCCGGGTCCAAGTGGATCCACTGGTCATCGCCGGTGGCATCGGCGAACTTGTTGATTTGTTCCTGGGTGATTTCGCGGTACTCGGTGACGCCGAGATCGGTGCCGGCGAGGGTGAGTAGTTTGTCGAAGTCGACGACGAGGTTGGGCAACTTGGGCTCCTAGTGATGGTGGATGGAAAGGGACGACGGCGGGACCCGGGTGGGCGGTCCCGCCTGAATCGGTGGAGTGAAGGGTCAGTGGGTGAAAGCGCTGTGGCCGGTAAGGGCGCGTCCGATAATCAGGGCGTTGATTTCGTGCGTTCCCTCATAGGAATAGACGGCTTCGGCGTCGGCATGGAACCGGGCGACGTCGGTCTCGAGAGTGATGCCGTTACCGCCCACCACTTCGCGGGCCAGCGCCACGGTTTCGCGCATCAGCAGGGCGGTCTGCATCTTGGCGAGGGCCGAATCCTGGTCCCGGTAGATGCCTTTGGCCTGCTGCTCGGTCAGCCGGACCACGAGGGACAGGGCCGAGGTGACGTTGCCGAGCATCCGGGCGAGTTTCTCCTGGACGAGCTGGAAGGACCCCAGCGGCCGGCCGAACTGCTCCCGCTGCGTGACGTAGCGCAGCGCGGCTTCGAATGCGCCGGCGGCCATGCCGGTCGCGATCCAGGCAACGTCGGAACGCATGGCCCGCAACATGGCGGCCACGTCGCGGAAGGAGTTGACGTTCTGCAGGCGCATTGCCTCCGGGACGCGTACCTCGTCGAGGGTGATGTGAGCGTTCTGCATCATCCGCAGGGCCGTTTTGCCGTGGATCTTCTGTAGGGTCACGCCCGCCGCTTGGCGGTCCACGAGGAAGGCCTTAACCTGCCCGTCGGCCTCGTCGCGGGCGAACACGGCGAGAACATCGGCGGTGGCCGCTCCCCCGATCCAGCGTTTGGCGCCGTTGATGACCCAACTGTCCCCCTGCCGGCGGGCGCTGGTGGCCAGACCGCCGGCGATGTCCGAGCCGGATTCCGGCTCGGTCAGCGAGAAGACCCCCTTGAGCGAGAAGTCGATGACCTTGGGCATCCACTCGGCCTGCTGTTCGGCCGAGGCACCGACCCGGATGGCGGTCCGGAACAGTCCGGCCTGGGCAGTGTAGAACGTGGCAAGCGATGCGTCAGTCCGGGCCAGTTCGAAAATCCGGAACCCCTGGTAGATCCCCCTTGCCGGAGTCTGCCCTGCACCCGGCGCGCCGGTCAGTTCGGCCGGCTCCATGAGGTCCAAGTCGATCAGTGGCCGCGCCAGCTGGTCCGGGAATTCGCCGCGCTCCCAGTAGTCGGCGAGCACCGGCCGGGCCTCTTCATCCAGGAAGGTGCGCAGCCGGCCCAGGACCCGGCGTTCGGCGGGGGTGAGCAGGGACTCGGCATCGTAGAAGTCGCAGATGCCGTAGAGCCGTTCCTGCGCGGCGGCGACGGGTGTGTCCACGCTCATCTCAACCCTCCAGCCCGAGCAGGCGCACGGCGTTGTTCTTGAGGATTTTGGGTCGGACCTCGTCCTTGAGCGGCAGGTCCGCGAAGGCGCCCAGCCATTTCTGCGGGGTAATCAGCGGGAAGTCGGTGCCGAACAGCACCTTGTCCTGCAGCACCGAGTTGGCCATCCGAACCAGCGACTCCGGGAAATACTTCGGGGACCAGCCGGACAGATCGATGAAGACGTTGGACTTGTGGGTGGCGATCGAGTTGGCCTCGTCCTGCCACGGCACCGAGGGGTGGGCCATGATGATCTGCAGCTCCGGGAAGTCCGCCGCCACGGCGTCGAGCAGGAGCGGGTTGGAGAAGGCCAGCTTGATGCCATAGCCGCCGGGGAGGCCCGCGCCCATGCCGTTCTGTCCAGTGTGGAAAATGGCTGGCAGGCCGAGGTCCTGGAGGGTTTCCCACAGCGGGTAGAACTGCTCATTCGAGGGGTCGAAGCCCTGCAGGCTCGGATGGAACTTGAACCCGCGCGCGCCCAGGTCCACGGCCTGGTGCTTGGCGCCCTGGATAGCCTCGGGGCCGGTGCGCGGGTCAACGCTGCCAAACGGAATCAGCACGTCGTTGTTCCGCGCCGCCCCGGCAATGAGGTCGGGGATGCTGTTGGGCTCGTGCTTGAGCTGGGTGCGGGCGTCGACGGTGAAGACGACGGCGGCCATGTTCAGTCCGCGGTAGATCTCCGCGATCCGGTCCAGCGACGGCGTCCGGTCCTCGGCCTTGAAGTACTTGGCCGAGGCTTCGGTGAGCGCGGCGGGCAGGGATTCGTGGCCGTGGCCGTCCACTTCGAGGTGGACGTGCATGTCGATTGCGTCGAGCTTCGCGGCGTCGATGCCGAGTTCGTAGCGGGCGGCGGCCATGGTCAGCGGGCCTCGGCCGGTTCGGGCTTCAGCTCTTCCGGCAGGGGCAGGAATTCCTCGCCCACGCTCTGGAACTTGTCGCCGAAGAGGGCAGTGAAGTTCTCCACGAGGTCCTGGTAGCCCCAGCCGCCTTCGCGGTATTCGGTGGCGGCTGCCTCGGGATGGGTCCAGACCTGCAAGCGGTCGCCGCCGGCGCCGATCGCCTGGCCGGTGATTCCGGAGGCCGCGTCGGAGGCGAGGAACGCCACCAGCCCGGCGACGTCGTCAGCTGTGCCGAAGCCGAGGTCCTGGCGGAAGAAGGCCGGCATGGCCTCGCCGCGTTCGTCGGCTTCGACGGCCTTCTGGAAGTACGGGACGGTTTTAGTCATGGCGGTGGCTGCCACCGGGATGACAGCGTTGGCCGTGACGCCGGCCTTCTTCATCTCCAGCGCCCAGGTGCGGACCATGCCCACGATTCCGGCTTTGGCGGCAGCATAGTTGGTCTGGCCGAAGTTGCCGCGCTGGCCGGTCGGCGAGCCGATGGTGATGATGCGGCCGGGGATGCCGTGCTCCTTGAAGTAGCCGAAGGCCTCCCGGGCGCAGGTGAATGTGCCGCGCAGGTGGACGTTGATCACTGCGTCGAAGTCGTCGTCCGTCATCTTCAGCAGGCTCTTGTCCCGCAGGACGCCGGCGTTGGTGACCAGGATGTCCAGCCGGCCGAACTCCGTGACGGCTGCCTGGACGAGCTGCCTGGCAACCTCGGAGCTGCCCACCGGGGCGACGACGGCGGCGGCCCGGCCGCCGTCGGACTGGATGGTCCGGACCGCTTCGGCGGCGACGGCGGCGTCCACATCATTGACGACGACCGCGGCGCCCTGACGGGCCAGCTCCCGGGCGTAGGCCCGGCCGAGGCCCCGGCCGCTTCCCGTGACGATTGCTACTTTTCCTGACAGACTCATTGCCGCTCCTTTGCTAGCTGCCTTGTGCATCCGGCCCTGCGGCGTGGGATGCTGTTCTGTATCCATGAAATTATGGATAGTTGAAAAAGTCAATGATTTATTTCTTGGACTATTGGAGTTGGATATGGCCACCGATGTTGATGATGCGCCGGGCACCGAACCGGCAGAGAAACTTGTGGCGGCCCCCATCAGCCAGGACGCCGGTTTCCTGCTGGCCAAACTGCATGCCGCCGGCTCGGTCCTGAACAACCGCGCGCTGGCCGGGTTCGGCCTCAAGGAGCGTTCCTACTCGGTCCTGGCCCTGGCCAACAGCGATCTGGAGCCCACGCAGCGGGAAATGGCCGAATTCCTCAGCCTGGATCCCAGCCAGATCGTCGCCTTGATCGATGAGCTGGAGAAGCGCGGGCTCGTGATGCGCGCGCCCGGGAAACAGGACCGGCGCGCAAAGATTGTTTCGGCCACGGCAGAGGGGTCTTCAGTGTTCCGGCAGGCCGAGGCCGCCGCCCGGGAGGCTGAATCGGCAGCACTGGCCGGCCTGAGCGACGCTGAGGTCGGCGAGCTGAAGGGGCTGCTCCGCAAGGCGCTCTGGAACCGGGGCGCCTAGGTTCCTAGCCACCCGCGCGAAGGCTCGGGAGCAGCGCTTTCACCGTGTCCGCCGCGATGGCGAAGCTGATCCCGTTCACCGTCGTCTGCGAGGTGGGTGTGGCCACCATGGTGTTGACGCCGATCACGTGCCCGCCGCTGTCGATCAAGGGTCCGCCGGAGTCGCCGGAGCTGATCGGGGCGTCGGTCTGGAGCAGGTTTGTCAGTCTGCAGGTGGTGCCGAGGCCGGTATCCGCGACGGACGTCCGTCCGGTCGCTGAGATGATCCCGGTGGTGACGCTCGGACCGCCGTCCAGGCCCAGCGCATAGCCGATGGCTATGACAGGGTCACCGGGCACCGTGGATCGGGAGTCCCCGAGCTCCAGCACGGGCAGGTTCTTCACGCCACTGACCTTCAACAGCGCCAGGTCGTTTCCGCAGTCCGAGCCAACGATCCGTGCCGGGTGTTGGCCCCCGCCGTGGAACGTCACGGTCACGGCCGAGGCTCCGCTGACCACGCCGGTGACAAGGTGCGCGTTCGTAATGACCTCACCGGTGCTGCCAATGACAATCCCGGTCCCCTGCGCCATCACCCGGCCGCCGCCGCTGGGGTCCAGCAGGGGGTTGGACGGGCTCGTCGTGGCTTTCACGGACACCACGGCGGGAAGCGCGGCGGCCAGCAGAGCCTTGATGTCCACGGGGTGATCGGACACCGCGCCGTTCGCGGAGATGTACCGGTTCACGATGGTCTCGGCGCCCCAGCCGGTGGCACGCGCCACGAGCAATGCGGCCCCCGCCCCCACGAGCGCGGTCACCATCAGCATCGCCAGCAGCGGGAAGAAACCGAACACGTACCGCCGGGTCCGCAACACAGTGTCCGGGGCTTCCGCCGAACGAGGCGCCGCCGCAGTTACCGCAGAAACCGGAGGTGGCACATTTGTTCCCAGCGTCATGGGGACATGCTCCCCCGTCCGCACCTGGACGGGTAGGGGCAAAGGCCCCGCCGCACTCATCGTGACAGCATGAGATACCAGTGTGACAAAATCTGTAATATCCGATGCCCGGAAACTAGCCAAGCGGACCCGCATCCTTCATGCTTGCACTATGACCCCAACGTCGAGCCAGTACCGGATCATCGCGGTCTGCACCGGAAACATCTGCCGGTCCCCGATGGCCGAGCTGATGCTGGCGGAGGCCATCGCCGCCGAAGGCCTGTCCGGCGCCGTCGTGGACTCGGCCGGGACCACGGCCTATGAGGTGGGCCGCCCGATTGACCCGCGGGCCGCCCGCAAGCTCAACGCCCACAGCATCTCTTCGGACCGTCACGTGGCCCGCGAATGGGAGGCGGACTGGTTCCGGCACCGCGAACTCATCCTGGCCCTGGATGTGGACCATTTCGGCTGGCTGCAGCAGACGGCACCGGACCGCGAGTCGCTGTCCAAGATCCGCATGCTGCGCAGCTTTGACCCGGCCGTCGCGGGCAAGGACCCCCTGGACCAGGGCATCGAAGACCCCTGGTACGGCGGGCACGCGGACTTCGACCTGACCTGGAACCTGATCCACGCCGCGCTTCCCGGGATCGTGGCGCACGTCCGGGCCGAGCTCGCCCGGCGTCGACGGCCGGACGGGCAACAACCCGGCAGTGATCAACCCAATGCAGGGCAGCCGGTACGCTCTATTTCATGAGTCCCGCACCCGTCATCATCGCCATCGACGGACGATCCGGCGCAGGCAAGACCACCCTGTCGATCGAACTGGCGGCACGGCTCCGCGAGCACCACAAGGTTTCCCTCTTCCATCTTGAGGACATCTACCCCGGCTGGAACGGCCTCGCGGCAGGCATTGAACGCTATGTCTCGACTGTCCTGGCCCCGCTGCACCGCGGCGATCCGGCCGAATGGGTCAGCTGGGACTGGAACGCGCACTACGACGGCGACACCCGCACCACCCAGCCCGCCGAAATTGTCCTGGTGGAGGGGGTAGGGGCCGCCGCGGAGGCCGCCCGTCCTTTCCTGGCCGCGGCCATCTGGGCGGATTCGCCCGAACATGACCGGCGCAGCAGGGCCCTGGCCCGCGACGGTGAAAGCTACGAACCCTACTGGGATGAGTGGGCCGCCCAGGAGCAGGCCTGGCTTTCCAAGGACGACGTTCCCGCCCACGCCGATATTCGGGTGCTCAACCTTGCTGACGGCGCCGCTCCCGCGGAAGTGCTGCAGGCCCTCCAATACCTGCCGGCGCTGGCCCCGGCGCTCCTCCCCGAAGTGGGTGCCCGCCGCGGCCTCGAGCTCCGGGCCGAACGGATCGACGCCGTGCCGGACCCGGCCCGGCTGTTCGAATCCCTCTTCGGCCGCTCAGCCAACGCCGTCTGGCTCGACTCGTCCCTCGCGCCGGACGCCAGCGCCGCGGCGGAACGCAGCCGCTTCAGCATCCTGGCGGACGACGGCGGCCCGTTCGGCCAGTCGGTCCGGCACAACTCGGGCACCACCCGGGTGAGCGTCGGTAACGCCAGCGTCAGGACCGAGGGGCCGTTCTTCCGCTGGCTCGACGGGGTCTGGGGCCGCAGTGACCTCCGCGCCCCGGATGACTACCCCTGCGATTTCACCCTGGGCTGGCTGGGCTACCTCGGCTACGAACTCAAACGTGAGACCGGCGGCAGCGACGTCTCGGCCGAATCCCCCGACGCCAGCCTGCTCTTTGCCGGCCGCGCGGTGGTGCTGGACCATGTTGAAGGCACGGTCTGGCTGCTGGCCCTGGACACCGCGGACGCCGGCGACTGGCTGGAGGCCGCCCACGCGGCCACCGCGGCAGCATCCGTGCCGGCGGGAGCCGGCGGCAGCGGCGCCGTCGAGCCATCCGCCCCCGGCCATGCCCCGGACTTCGCCGCCCGGGATTCGGAAGCCGCCTATAAATCCAAAATCACCCTGGCCCAGCACGAGATCGCCGAAGGCAACACGTACGAGGTCTGCCTGACCACCGCCCTGGCAGCGGAACTGCCGGCCGGCTTCCTGGACCCGCGGCAGGCCTACCTGGCGCTGCGCCGCAGGAATCCCGCCCCGTTCGCGAGCTACCTGCGGTTCGGGGACCTCACCGTGGCGAGCACCTCGCCGGAGCGTTTCCTGCGGATCACGGCCGACGGCGGGATGCGCGCGGAGCCGATCAAGGGCACCCGGCACCGGGACGCGGACCCCGCACGGGACGCGCTGCTGCGCCACGACCTGGAGTCCTCCCCGAAGGACCGCGCCGAGAACATCATGATTGTGGACCTGCTACGCAACGACCTCAGCCATTTCGCGGTGCCCGGTTCGGTGTCGGTCAGCCGGCTCTGCGCGATCGAAAGCTACGCCACGGTCCACCAGATGGTGAGCACCATCGATGCCCGGCTCAAGCCCGGGATGCCCCGGGCCGAAGCCGTCGCGGCCTGCTTCCCGGCCGGTTCCATGACCGGCGCCCCCAAGGTCAGCACCATGGCCATCCTGGACCGGCTCGAAGGCGCTCCCCGGGGGGTGTACTCCGGCGCGATCGGCTATTTTTCGCTCAACGGCGCGACCGACCTGGCGGTCGCGATCCGCACCCTCGTCCTCACCGAGCAGGCAGGGGGCGGCACCGGGCTCAGCCTCGGCGTCGGCGGGGCGATCACCGCCGATTCCTCGCCGCAGGAGGAGTACGAGGAGATCCGCACCAAAGCCTTCGGGGTGCTCTCGGCGCTCGGCGCGGAGTTCCCGCCCGGCTGATGCCGGTTACTGCAAGGTCGCCGTCAGCCGGGCGACGTTGTCCACGTATTTGACCCCCATCGGCCGCTTCATCCAGTCCTGGAGCGTCAACTCGCGCGAAATGTCCCGGTACGTGTCCTCGACGGCGCTGATCCGCTGCACGATGTCCTCACCCAGAAGCATCACCGAGACCTCAAGGTTCAGCGAGAAGGAGCGCATATCCATGTTGCTGGAGCCCAGCACGGCCACCTCGTTGTCGATGGTGAAGTGCTTGGCGTGCAGCACGAACGGGGCCTTGTACAGGTAAATCCGCACCCCGGCTTCCAGCAGCGCCTCATAGTAGGACTGCTGGGCGTGGTGGACCAGGAACTGGTCGCCCTTTTCGGAGACGAAGAGTTCGACGTCGACCCCGCGCTGCGCCGCCGTCGTCACCGCATACAGCAGCGAATCATCGGGGACGAAGTACGGGCTGCAGATCGAGATCTTGCGCTGCGCCGAGTAAATCAGCGTGTTGAAGAGCCGCAGGTTGTTTTCAGTGATGAAGCCGGGGCCGCTGGGCACCACCTGGGCGGTGACGTTCCCGGCGTGCAGTTCGGGCCGGTGCGCGAGCTGGCCCTCGAGGGATTCGTCGGTTTCACTGAGCCAGTCGGTGGCGAAGACGACGTTCAGCGTGGTGACGATCGGTCCGCGCAGGCAGGCCATCAGCTCGACCCACTCGCGGCCGATCTTGCGGTGCCGGGAGTTGTTGTAGGAGGGCTCGATCAGGTTCTGCGACCCGGTAAAGGCGATCTCACCGTCGATCACCATGATCTTGCGGTGGTTGCGCAGGTCCGGCCGCCGCCATTGCCCGTGCACGGGCCGCAGCGGAAGCATGGGCCGCCAGCGGATCTTGCTGGCCTTGAGCCGGGCGATCAGCTTGCTGTAGCCCTGGATGCGCAGGGTCCCCAGGTGGTCGAACAGGACGCGGACTTCGACACCGCGTTCGGCCGCCGCCTCCATCTCGGTCAACAGCTCATCCGTGACGTGGTCCGAGCTCAGGATGTAGAACTCGGCGTTGACGAACGACTTCGCCTCCCGGACGGCAGCCGCCATCGCCTTGATCGAGTCCGGGTAGCCGGGCAGGAGCTCCACGTGGTTGCCGTCCACCATCGGCAGCGAGCCCAGCGTCTTGTTCAGTTCCGCCGCCGAGGACACCCATTCCGGGCCCTCGTAGCGGCTTTCCACCATCGCCAGATCGGAGGCCCCGGCGCGTACCCGGGTGTTCACGGCGTCCTGTTGCGCCCGGCGCTTGCGGGAGAGCCGGAAGTTGCCGAAGAGCAGGAAGAGGACCAGGCCGACGGCCGGAACGAAGAAGATGATCAGGAGCCAGGCCATAGCCGTAGTGGGACGGCGGTTTCCGGGGATGATGCCGAGGGCCAGGACCCGGATGGCGAGGTCAACCACGGTCAGGATCAAAATCATCCAGGACGGGAGAGTTTCCGTCAGGGAAAATGGCCACAACACAGACGAACCCCTCAAGTTCCAGACCCGCGGGACAGTTCCGGAACGGGCAACGGTCAAATCCTATCCCGCAGCCCGCCGCAGTGAGCCGCACTAAGCTGAAGCCATGACTTCTCCTGCTGCCGCTCCCGCCCCTGTCCCGGTGCTGGTCTTCCTGGATCCGGCATTCGACGGCGGCCGGCTGGCCGATGCCACCCGGCCGCAGCTGATGGCGACGGACCAGGGCGCCACCCGCGGCGACGGGGTTTTCGAGTCGCTGCTTGCGGTGGGCGGGCAGCCCCGCAAGCTCCAGGCGCACCTGGACCGGCTGGCCGGGTCGGCCCGGCTGCTGGAGCTGGACATCCCGGCGGAGGAAACCTGGCGCCGGGCCATCGCGACGGCGATCGGCGAATTCCGGCGCCAGCACGTGCCGGGCGCCGGGACCGTCGAGGACGACGAGCTTGTGGTCAAGCTCCTCGTGACCCGCGGCGTCGAAGGCGCGGGCACGCCCACCTGCTGGGTCCAGGCCTCCGCCCCCGGGTCCGCCGGGAGGCGCCAGCGCGAGACCGGCGTCGACGTCATCCTGCTGGACCGCGGCTACGACAGCGACATCGGGGAACGGGCCCCGTGGCTGCTCATGGGCGCCAAGACTCTGTCCTACGCCGTCAACATGGCCGCGCTCCGCTACGCGCATGCCCAGGGTGCGGACGACGTTATTTTCACCTCCGCGGACGGCCGTGTGCTGGAGGGTCCGACGTCGACCGTGTTGCTCGCGCACCTGGAGACCTCCGACGACGGCGCCGGCGGGGTCCGCACCGTCCGGCGGCTGATCACGCCCCAGCTGGACAGCGGGATCCTGCCCGGCACGTCGCAGGGTGCCCTGTTCATCGCGGCCAAGGCCGCCGGCTGGGAGCTGGGCTACGGCCCGCTGGAGCCCCGCGACCTGTACGACGCCGACGCCGTCTGGCTGATCTCCAGCATCCGGCTGCTGGCGCCCGTCAACCGCATCGACGGCAAGGAAATCGGCACCCCCGAGCTGCGCCGGCAACTCACCGCAGAGCTCAACGCGCTCTACGCCACGATCGAGTAGTCCTCCCCGCCTCCAAAGCAACGCGGGGTCACCTAGCGCCCATGCGGGGCCGCCGGATGGGCCGTATCTGACCCCGCGTTGCTGGGAGGAGCGTTACTTAACATGACGACGGCGGCGGTGCGGGCCGGCGTCGCAGGTGTTACGTTTTTTGGTGAGTAATGAGAACCGGCGCCAAGCCCTGACTGGCCGGTCGGCAACCCTCCCTTTCGCGGCGGGGTGCCTCAGGTGAATACTCGGCATATCGACCATTCGAGCTGCAAGCGTGAAAGAAAGAAGGAGATCCGTCGTGCCTGACGCGTCCGCCCCCGCTGTCCCCGGGACAGCACCCGCCCCGTCCCCCGCAGTCCCCGGTGCCGCCGAGGAAAAACTGGCCTACCGCCTGTTCACCGGCCCCGATGACCGCGCCTTCTGCGAGCGCGTCTCGGCCGCCCTCGCCGAGGGCTACGTGCTGCACGGCAGCGCGACCGCCACCTTCAACGGCAGCAGCGTCATCGTGGCGCAGGCCGTCGTGCTGCCGGCGGCGATCGCCAGCGCCGATGCCGCCGTCGCCAACGCCGTGGATGACCTTGAGTTCGACGGCGGGGGCCACGCGTGAGCTACGCCGGGGACCTCAGCCCGCAGGAGGCCTGGGCCAAGCTGGAGGACGGCGCCATCCTGGTGGACGTCCGCACCGAGGGCGAATGGGCCCACATCGGCATCCCCGACACCGCGTCCGCGGGCAGCAAGCGGAACGACCCGCTCTTCATCCAGTGGAACCTGGCCGGCGGCATCCCCAATTCGCAGTTCGTTGAGCAGCTGAAACTGCAGGCTCCCGGGGGCGAAGGCACCGAGCTGGTCTTCCTTTGCCGTTCGGGCGCCCGGTCCGTTGCCGCGGCGATTGCCGCGACGGACGCCGGTTTCGTCTCCTACAACGTTCTTGAGGGCTTCGAAGGCGAACCGGACCGCCACGGCGAGCGGACTGTCAACGGCTGGAAGAACCGCGGCCTGCCCACCAACCTCGGAGAGCACTAAGTGACCTTCAACCCTGATGCCGCCGGCTGGAGCGCCGACACCCAGGCCGTCCGCGGCGGACTCGACCGCACCGGCTTCCAGGAAACGTCCGAACCGGTCTTCCTGAACTCCGGCTTCGTCTACGAATCCGCAGCCGCCGCGGAGCGCGCCTTCACCGGCGAGGACGAGCGCTTCGTTTACTCCCGCTACGGCAACCCCTCGGTGGCCACTTTCCAGGAACGGCTCCGGCTGCTCGAAGGCACCGAGGCCTGCTTCGCGACCGCCTCAGGCATGTCCGCGGTCTTCACTGCCCTCGGCGCCCTGCTGGCCGCCGGCGACCGGGTGGTCGCGGCCCGTTCGCTGTTCGGATCCTGCTTCGTGATCCTCAACGAAATCCTTCCCCGCTGGGGCGTCGAGACGGTCTTCGTGGACGGCCCGGACCTGGAGCAGTGGCGGTCGGCGCTGTCGGAGCCCACGACGGCGGTCTTCTTCGAGTCGCCGTCGAACCCGATGCAGGAAATCGTGGACATCGCCGCCGTGAGCGGGCTGGCGCACGCCGCCGGGGCGACGGTCGTCGTGGACAATGTCTTCGCCACCCCCCTGCTGCAGCGCTGCGGGGAGCTCGGCGCCGATGTGATCGTGTATTCCGGAACCAAACACATCGACGGCCAGGGCCGGGTGCTCGGCGGGGCGATCCTGGGCACCAAGGAATTCATCGAGGGCCCGGTCAAGCAGCTCATGCGCCACACCGGCCCGGCGCTCTCCGCCTTCAACGCCTGGGTGCTGACCAAGGGGCTGGAGACCATGTCCCTGCGGGTGAACCACTCCTCCGCCTCCGCGCTGCGGCTGGCCGAATGGCTGGAACAGCAGCCCGCGGTCAGCTGGGTCAAGTACCCGCTGCTGCCGTCCCATCCGCAGTACGATCTGGCTGCCCGGCAGATGAAAGCCGGCGGCACCGTTCTGACCTTCGAACTCTCCCCGTCCGCCGGTCGTTCGGCGAAAGAGGCCGCGTTCGCTCTGCTGGATGCGCTGCGGATTATCGACATCTCCAACAACCTGGGCGATTCGAAGTCCCTGATCACCCACCCGGCCACCACAACGCACCGCGCCATGGGGCCCGGGGGGCGGGCGGCGATCGGGCTCAGTGACGGTGTGGTGCGCCTCTCAGTGGGCCTTGAGGACCTTGAGGACCTGACCCGCGACCTCGGCCAGGCGCTCAAGCAGGTCTAAGACTGTTCCGGCCCGCGGTGGGTCAGCCGCGGCGGACCCACCGCAGGGATGAGTCCTCGTCCACAGGGTCCCCGGTGACAGTTCCCCGCGTCGTCACCTCGACCGCACGTTCGACGACAGCGGCCAGGCCGCCTGCGTGGTAAGGCTCCCGCTGCAGCTGCGACCCGGTGCCCTCCGCCAGGATCCGGCCGACGCCCGCCCGCACCAGCTCCAGCTCGCCCTGTTCCGCCAGCACCGGTGCGACGAAATCCACCAGTGCGTGGACCACCTCCGCGGCCGGGGCCGGGGTGAAGGTCCCAAAGTCCAGCAGCTGCCCGCGCAGTCCGCAGTTGCTGGCCTGCCAGGCCGCCATCCGCAACAGCAGCGTCGGCACCGGGGCGGGATCGACGCCGTCGTTCCATTCCCGGGACGCCGACTCCACGAGCGCGCGCACCAGCACGGCGATCAGCGCCGCGTCCTCGGCGCGCAGGCAGACATCGGCGACCCGGATCTCCACGGTCGGATGATTCCGGCACAGCCGCGCGTCGAAATAGACCATTCCCTCGTCCATCAGGACGTTGCTTTCCACCAGCCGGGTCACCAGCCGCCGGTAGACCGGCAGGCTGCCGAAGATCATCGTGGGACCCGACCCCGGCCAGCGGTTCCACGCCTGGGTGCGGTAGCTTTCGAACCCTGTCTCTGCGCCGTTCCAGTACGGGGAGTTCGCGCTGAGGGCGATCAGCACGGCGAGCTTGTCGCGGATCCGGTCCATCACGGCCACGCCTTCCTCCGGCGACTCCACAAAGGTGTGGACGTGCAGGCCGCAGGTCAGCTGGTTCCGGACCGTGAGCCCGAAGCGCTGCTGCATGGTCCGATAGCGCTGATTCGGCGTCAGGTGAGTGGCGGAGCCGTGCGGCGAGGTGGCGAGGGCGGCGACGCGGCCGCCGTGCACCCGGGCGGCGCGGTCCGCGTTGGCCCGGCCCTGGTTGAGCTGCCGGAGCAGTTCGGTGTAGTCCAGGCACGGCCGCGTCTGGGTTTCGATCTGCTCCAGTTTGAGTTCATAGCTGAAATCGGTGCCCTCGCCGATGTCATGCAGCCGTGCCGGGTCGACCGGACCGGCGTCCTGCTTCGGTGGGACCAGGCTGGGCAGCATGACGTCGGCGAGGGCCAGCAGCATCCCCGTTTCCGGGTCGACTATCAGCAGTTCTTCCTCCACGCCGAAGGTGCGCATGTCTCTATTGTGCGACACGATCCGCCGAAACGCTCTAGGACAACGCGAGGTCACTCCGCGCCCATGCAGGGCCTCCCAATGGGCGCGATCTGACCCCGCGTTGCTGGGGGTGTTCAGTCTTGGAAGTACTCGATCTTCGCGCCGATGGTGTTGAGCCGCTCGGCCAGGTCCTCGTAGCCGCGCTCGATCACGTAAATGTTGCGCAGTTCCGAGACGCCGCGGGCGGCCAGCATCGCCAGCAGCAGGCAGGCCGCGGGGCGGAGTGCCGGCGGGCAGCCCACCTCGGCCGCACGCCATTTGGTGGGTCCGTTGACGTAGATCCGGTGCGGGTCCAGCAGCTGCACCTGGGCGCCGAGCTTGTTCAGCTCGGTCAGGTAGATCGCCCGGTTGTCATAGACCCAGTCGTGGATCATCGTCTGGCCCTGGGCATTCGCGGCGATGACCGCGAAGAACGGCAGGTTGTCGATGTTCAGCCCGGGGAACGGCATGGGGTGGATCTTGTCCTCGGGGGCGCGCAGTTCAGAGGTCCTGGTGGTGACGTCCACCAGCCGGGTGCGCCCGTTCCGGGCGAGGTACTCGCCGGAGACCTCCAGCCGCTGGCCCATCTGTTCCAGCGTCGCGAGTTCGATTTCCATGAATTCGATCGGGACGCGCCGGATGGTCACTTCCGAGTTCGTGACGATGCCCGCGGTGATCAGGCTCATCGCCTCGATCGGGTCCTCGGACGGGAAGTATTCGATGTCGGCGTCGACGGCGGGCACCCCGGCGATCTTCAGCGTGGTGGTTCCCACGCCCTCGATCCCGACGCCGAGCATCTGCAGGTAGAAGCAGAGATCCTGCACCATGTAGTTGGGGCTGGCGTTGCGGATCACGGTGGTGCCGCTGCGGTGCGCGGCGGCCATGATGGCGTTTTCGGTGACGGTGTCGCCGCGTTCGCTGAGCACGAAAGAGCGGTCGTGCCCGTCCGACGGCGGCGCCTGCACGGCGTAGAAGCCGGCGCTGGCGTCGACGCTGAGGCCGAACTGGCGCAGCGCCTGCATGTGCGGCTGCACGGTGCGGGTGCCGAGGTCGCAGCCGCCGGCGTAGGGCAGCCGGTATTCGCTGGATTCGTCCAGGAGCGGGCCCAGCAACATGATGACGCTGCGGGTCCGGCGGGCCGCCTCGACGTCCATCGAGTCGAGGTCCAGCACGGCCGGGCGGCGGATCTGCAGGTCGTTGGCGTTGAGCCAGGTGCATTCGACGCCGATGCTGGTCAGCACCTCGACGATCCGGTTGACCTCTTCGATCCGGGCGAGCCGCCGCAGGGTGGTGGTGCCGCGGTTGATCAGGCTGGCGCAGAGCAGGGCGACGCCGGCGTTCTTGCTGCTGTTGACGTCGACGGAGCCGGAGAGGGTGCGGCCGCCCTCGACCCGGAGGTGCGTCATGGCCGGCCGGCCCACCTTGACGATGCTCCGGCCGAAGATGGACTCGAGCCGCTGGATCATTTTCAGGCTCAGGTTCTGCTTGCCCTGTTCCATGCGGGCAACCGCGCTCTGGCTGGTTCCCAGCTCGGCGGCGAGCTGCCCCTGGGTCCAGCCTTTCTGGCCACGGGCGTCGCGGAGCAGGGCTCCGACTTCTTCAGCAGTCTCTTGAGTCATTCCCAGAAAATATCACGGATGATTTATTCTCCTCCGCGGTTCCGGCCGAAATGCCGTGTAGCTCACAGAAATACCCGCGCCGTGCGATAACAGCCGTTACTGCCGTGCGAGGAAGACCATGTTCCAGGTCCCCGCCGCGAGCGAGGCGGCGACGGCTGCGCCGGCCATCAGCACCCCTCCCAGCAGCACCCAGGCATCCACCCCGCTGAAGGTCGATTTCCGCGCCCAGGTCCGGTGTGCGCCGCCGAAGCCCCGGGCCTCCATGGTGACCGCGAGCCGGGAGGCGCGCCGGACAGCCTGCACCAGCAGCCCGAAGCTCTGCCCCAGGGTGGCGCGGAGCCGCTGCAGCGGACTCCCGTGGGAGCCCACACCGCGGGCACGGCGTGCCATGCCAATGGTCTGCCATTCTTCGGCCATGAGCCCCACGAGCCGCATCGCGGCCAGCGTCCCGAGGACGAAGCGGTGCGGCAGCTTCGCCTTCTGCGCGAGGGCGTCGGCCAGGTCCGTGGGGTCCGTGCAGCTCATCAGCAGCACTGCCGGCAGGGCAATGGCCAGGCCGCGGAGCATGAACCCCAGCCCGAGCTCAAGGGATCCTTCGCTGATAGACCAGATCCTGGCGTCCAACAGGATGCTCCCGCTGTCCGGCGCCAGGATCGTGGTGCTCCAGCCGCCCAGTGCGGCGGCCAGGATCAGCGGCCAGCCGCGCTGCCAGAGCAGGCCGAGAGTCAGCCCGGCCAGCGGAAGGATCGCCAGCTCGAAGGCCAGGGCCACCGAGGCGGACACCCAGTCGATGGACAGCGCCAGCACCATCGTGATGAGCATCACGGCGGCGAACTTTGCCAGCGGGTTGGCGCGGGTCAGCAGGGCATGGTTGCCGCGCAGCATCAGTTCCTGCCTCATGGCGCGGCGACCTTCCCGGGTTCCTGGTGTTCGGGGGCCCGGAGGCTCAGCTCGGTGCCGCCCAGGACCTCGCTGAATTCGGCATCGTGCGTCACGGACACGACGGCGGTGCCGTCGTCGAGCAGCTCGGAGAGGAAGGAAGCCAGTTCCGCCCAGGTGTTGGCGTCCTGGCCGAAGGTGGGTTCGTCCAGGACGAGCACCTGCGGATGGGCGGCGAGGATGGTGGCTACCGACAGGCGCCGTTTTTCGCCGCCCGAGAGCGTGTAGGGGTTGGCGTCCACCAGCTCCGTGAGCCGCAGCCGCTCCAGCAGTTCGTCCACGCGTTCCTCGCCGCGGCCCAGATGCCGGGGCCCAAACATCAGCTCATCGAGCACCCGCCCGGTGACGAACTGGTGCTCGGGTTCCTGGAACACGGTGCCGATCCTGGCGATCAGCTGCTGCGCCTTCCACCGGTACGGATCGATCCCGGCACCGGCGCTGAGATCCAGCGTGGCAGAAACCGTGCCGGACACGGGCGCGAGCAGGCCGGCGAGCGTGAGGGCGAAGGTGGACTTCCCGGAGCCGTTGGGGCCGGTGATGGTCAGGGCCTCCCCGGCCCGGACCTGGGCCGTGATGCCGGACTGCACGGGTTTCGGCGGGATGGGCCGGAAACCGCCGCGGAGACCGGCCCGGCGCGGCCGTTCGCGCGACACGGCCAGGCTTTCCGCGGCCAGCAGGAGCCGCCCCGCGGTGCTGGCGCCGGCTGCGTTCCCTCCCGGCGCGCCGGACGCGCCGGCATCCCGCGCACCGCCGCGCGCCCGGGTCGGCGGCACGTAGCCCGGCACCCAGACGCCCGCCGCGGTAAGCATGTCCCGTGCCTGCGCCAGGACCTGGTCCGGCGGCCCGTCGATCAACACGGCGGAGTCAGTGGCCGATCCCGGCTGCAGCACCACAATCCGGTCCACAAGGTCCTTCCAGACCGAAACCCGGTGCTCCACCACCACCAGGGTGGCTCCGGTCTTCTCCAGGCAGCGGCCGACGGCGTCGCGGACTTCCAGGACGCCGGCAGGATCCAGGTTGGCGGTCGGTTCGTCGAGCAGGATCAGCCCGGGGCGCATCGCCAGGATGCCGGCGAGCGCCAGGCGCTGCTTCTGCCCGCCGGAAAGCGCAGACGTCGGGTGGTCCAGCGGCAGCCGTCCCAGCCCGACGTCGTCCAGCGCTTCCGCTACCCGTGACCAGATATCCGCCGGGGGCACGGAGAGGTTTTCCGCGCCGAAGGCGACATCGTCGCCGAGGCGCGAGAGCACCACCTGGGTCTCCGGGTCCTGCTGCATCAGCCCGGCCCGGCCGCGCCGGGCCCGCGGCGGGGCGCCGTCGATCAGCAGGCTGCCGGCCTCGTCCGCGTCCTCGGGGTCCGCCGCCGCGGCAGGCGCGCGCTCAGTGCTGCCCGCGGCGCTGTCACCGAGCACACCGGCCAGGGCGTGGAGCAGCGTGGATTTGCCGGCACCCGAGGGTCCCAGCAGCAGCACGCGCTCCCCGGGCCGGATGTCCAGGTCCAGGCCGCTGACGGCGGGCCGGGACCGGCCGGCGTGCCGCCAGCCCCAGCCACGGGCGGTGATTGCGGCCGGGCGGACTGTATCGGAGGTTGTCATGATCAGTGTGCGGACGTCAGGAGAAGACCGGCTCCGCGGCTGCCTTGCGGGAGGCAAAGGAACTCAGCACCCCGGTCCTGGCCAGGCCGCGGGTGGCGAGCCAGGACAGCCCGCCGGCGATCACGGCGCCGGAGATGGCAGTGAAAATGATGTACGCGAGCTTGTCGCCGCCGGCGTAGGCGATGTTCCAGCCCCAGGGCATGAATGAATCGTTCAGACCGCAGAACAGGCCCGCCCCGGCACCGGCCAGCAGGGACACCGGCAGGTTGAACTTCCTGTACATAAAGGCGGCGAAGACCAGTTCGGCGCCAAGGCCCTGCAACAGGCCGGAGATGAGCACCGTGGTGCCGTACTGCGAGCCCATGATCAGCTCGCCGGTGGCGGCCACGGCTTCGCAGAACAGCGCGGCGCCCGGTTTGCGGATGATGAGCATGCCCAGCACCGCGGGGATCATCCAGCCGCCGGCGTAAAGCCCGGTGAGCGGCGGGTAGAACGCGTTCACGGGGGCGGAAATGAGGTTGGCGCCCTGGGACCAGGCCCAGAAAATCACGCCGCCGGCCACCGCGATCAACGCGGCCACCACAATGTCCACCACACGCCAGTTATGGCTGCGTCGGGCGGGCGTGGTGGCAGATTCGTGCCCGGCAGGTTCGTGCCCGGCGGGTTCGTGCTTGGCTGATGTGTCAGTCATATCGTCCTCCTGAGGAACAGGAGGGGAGAGTGACCCGGGTCCCGCAGCTTCCGCCGCCGCCCCGCGCACTCTGAGAACTCGACTCCCTTGCGCCGGTACTAACCGGATCAGGTTCGAGGGTCTGCGGCTGTCCGCACTCTCAGCGCCCACCTGTGGTTCCCCGGATTCCTCCGGTGATGCCCGACGGCGGCGCTCCCCTGTCGTATGTAAATATCGCCCTTGTGGGCGTGGCCCAGTTTACACCCGTGGCGGGTTGTTTTCCGGGGCCGTCCGTCACAATCCGCCGGCTTCGGCCCCGGTGACCGGCAACGGCCGGCTTGGTAGAGTCGGCACAGCATCGGAACTCCGGACGCCGCGGTCCGCAGGCCACCAACGGCGGCTAACCAACGGAAGCTGAATCATTTGACCAACTCATCAGTGTCTTCCCCCGGCTACGACCCGGACTCGGCAGAACCGCAGCCGCACGGATCCCTGGCGGCGCTCATCGGCCGCATCCTGGCCGAAATGGATGAGTTGCAGTTCCGGTCATTCAGCAAAGACGACGCCCTGGACCTCGGACTTCTCCTGGTTGAACTTGGCCGGCAGCGCTCCCATCCGATCGCCATCGACATCACCAAGGGTGAGCAGGTGCTTTTCCACGCGGCACTGGAGGGCGCCACTCCGGACAACGAGCGCTGGATCCGGGCCAAACAGCGTACTGCCGTGCGGTACGAAGTCCCGTCGCTGCTGGTCGGTCTTCGGGCCCGGGCGGCCGGGCGGAGGATCGAGGACAACGACTGGTTCGACGAGATGGAGTTCGCCGCGCATGGTGGTGCTTTCCCCATCTATCTGCGCGGAACCGGTATGGTCGCCACGGTCACAGTGTCGGGGTTGCCGCAGAAAGCCGATCACGACCTCGTGGTCGAAGCCTTGTCGGAAATCCTCGGCCGCTCCGGGACGTCAGGCTAGCCTGCTGCTCCTGCCCCTGCCCCGGGGTGTCAGCGCCGCCAGCCGGATCAGCGCAACCCCTACCGCCACGAACCAGACCCACATCAGCACCCCGTAACCCCAGTAGGACTCCGGCACCGCGTGCCGGAGCGCCTCCGCAATGCTGCCCAGTCCGCCGGTGACGATCCCCAGCCACGCGAGGGCCCGTGGCAGCACACCCTTCAGCATGACGACGGAGATCAGCAGGATGCCGAGCGCCGACAGAACGCCGACGGCGGCGGGGGTGTTGTTCTCGGCCACGATGGCCTCGGCGGCGGTCGCGTAGCGGAGCCTGGCGGCGTCGTCGGGCGCGGCCGCGTATCGATCGCTGAGGTAGGCGAGCACCAGGGAGCCCCTGCTGGTGACCGGGACGGCGAGGATCAGCCCCCACGACAGGGCACCGGTCACGGCGGCCAGCAGGGCCAGGCTCTTATCGAGTGGGGCCAGGGCCAGGAAAAGCGCCACGAACACCAGCACCGGCAGGACGTTCGGCACGATCCACAACAGCTGTTCGGCGACGTAGATCCCCTTGTTCCGCGCGATGAATTCCAGCGTCTCGGCGCCTCCGTGGACCGGCGGCGGGGCGGCGAAGTCCAGGACCAGGGCGAGAATCAGCAGCGCCACGAAAAGCACCGAGGAGATGCCGGCCCAGAAATAGAGCCGCCGCCAGGTCTGGCCGTCGGACGATGGGGTGGCCTGAGGCGCGGGGTGGCCACGCGGCCGGGTTTTGGGCTGGTCCATGTTTGAAGGTAGGTCCGGGCCCGACCCGCCCGACAGGGGCGTTGGTCCCGGCCCCCGGCGGCGGTCCCGCGTCCCTGGCTGAACCGCCTGGCCAGGAACGCTAGGCTAGGGGAAGCCCTGTTTCCTCCCACAAGGAGTCCGAAGAATGAACATCTTCATCAAGCTGCTCGGCACCGGCATCAGCCTGCTCGCCGGCTTTGTCGGCACCAAGCTCGTTGACACCGTCTGGGAGAAATCCACGGGCAACAAGCCGCCCAAGGGCCACGACGACGACGTGCCCACCACGCTTCGGTCAGCCCTGACCTTCGCGCTGATCTCGGCGTCTGTCAGCGCGATCATCCAGGTCCTCGCCAACCGCGGCACCCAGCGCGCGATTACGCGCTTCGCCAAGTCCCAGGACCTGGTTTAAGGCGCGTCGTCTAGCCCTCAGCGCCCGTCGGTGGCCGCGCCGCCGTCGTCGTCGGTAAAACCGCGTTTGCCGGCCGCCTGCTGCACCACTGCCTCCAGTTCGTCCGTGCTGAGCAGCTCCGGGTGCAGGTGCTTTGTCCGGTAACCGGCCCGTCCGACCATATGCGCGGACACCGGCACGGTGAGCAGCTGGAAGATCCACGCCACCACCAGCACCGGCCACACCCACCAGGTGCGCATTTGCAGGCCCAGCGCGAAGAGCAGCAGGAACAGCCCCAGCACCTGCGGCTTGGTGGCTGCGTGCATGCGGGTCATGAGGTCCGGGAAGCGGAGCAGGCCCACCGCCGCGGCGAGGGACATCAGGGCGCCGATCACCATAAAGACCGCCGAGACGGCGTCAATCACGGTATCGGCAGAAAATGTCTCAGGATTCACGGGTCTTCTCCCGACGGTCGGCAACGAAGCGGGCGACCGTGACGGAGCCGACGAACCCGATGAGGGACACCGCCACCAGCAGCATGAGGTTGTTCAGGTGCCGGTTCGCAGCCATGTCGATGCACAAGGCGGCGCCCACGATGGCCAGCAGCACGTCCGCGGCGAGCACCCGGTCCAGCAGTGACGGGCCCCGCGCGATCCGGATAATTGCGCCTCCGGCGGCCAGGGAAAGCACCACGGCGGTGACGGTCAGGACCAGCTGCATCATGGCGCCACCTCCCGGTTGAGCGCGGACAGTTCGGCTTTGGTTCCCATGATCCTGATCAGTCCGGCCTCCGTGTCGCGAACGTGCCTGCGCAGCTGCGCGACGTCTGCGGCGTTGCGGATGTTGATGCCGTGGATATAGAGCGTGGACGTGGAGCGGTCCACCTCCACCACCAGCGAGCCGGGGATCAGCGCGGTGATGTGGCCGGTCGCGGTGACCAGCAGGTCGGAGTGGCTCCGGAGCGGGACGGCGACGACGGCGCTGATCACCTTGGGGCCTTTGGCCACGGCCAGATACAGGACCTGGAAGCTCGCTGCCGCCACTTTCGCCAGGAACATCAGGGCGAACGGAACCGCCCGGAGCACGTTGAAGCGCCCGCCGAGTTCCACCGGCGGCAGGTAGAACAGCCGGGCCACCAGGACGGCGATGAGGGCGCCGAAGAGCAGGTTCCCGGGGCTGAAGTCCCGCCAGAGGGCACCCCAGACAATCACGAGCCATACCAGCAGCGGGAGTTCCTGCCGCAGCGAGATCCGTTTCCGGCTCATTTGGACACCACCGGCGGCTCGGGCTGGGCGATCGCGGGCACCTGGGTTTCCTCGCCGAGGACCGCCTGGATGTACGAGGTCCGGTCCAGCATGTCCACGGCGGACTGGTCCGCCACCTTGTACAGCGGACCGGCGAAAACGGTCAGCCCGACGCCGAAGATGACCAGGCCCAGAGTGGAGCCCACCATGGTCCGCGGCAACAGGGTGACGTTGGTCTTGCCGGCCCGGTCCCCCGTGGCCGAATCCTCGGGGGCGGACAGCAGCACCGGATCGGGGTGTTCGGCGTCCTCGGGCTTGCGCCAGAAGGCGCGGTTCCAGACGCGGGCGATGGCCAGCAGGGTCAGCAGGCTGGTCAGCACCCCGCCGATCACGAGGGCGTAAGCCAGCGGGGTTCCCAGCTGGACACCGGCCTGCAGCAGCCCCAGCTTGCCCAGGAAGCCGGAGAACGGCGGGATGCCGGCCAGGTTCATGGCCGGGACGAAGAACAGCACCGCCAGCACCGGGGACAGCTTCGCGAGCCCGGCGACGCGGTCCATCGAGGAACTGCCGCCGCGGCGTTCAATCAGGCCGGTCACCAGGAACAGGCTGGTCTGGATGGTGATGTGGTGCGCCACGTAGAAGACGGCGGCGCCCAGCCCGGCCACCGAGGACATCGCGAGGCCGAACACCATGTAGCCGATGTGGCTGACCAGGGTGAAGGACAGGAGACGTTTGATGTCGCTCTGGGCCAGGGCGCCCAGGATCCCCACGATCATGGTCAGCAGGGCCGCGACCATCAGCGGGGTATTGAACGTGTCGCCCGGGAACAGCAGTGTTTCGGTGCGGACGATCGCGTAGACGCCCACCTTGGTGAGCAGGCCGGCGAACACCGCCGTGACCGGGGCGGGTGCCGTCGGGTAGGAGTCCGGGAGCCAGAAGGACAGCGGGAACACGGCCGCTTTGATGCCGAACGCCACCAGCAGCATCACGTGCAGCAGGTTCTGCGTGCCCTGGTCCAGGTCGGCGAGTTTGACGGCGAGGTCGGCCATGTTGATGGTGCCGGTGGCCCCATAGATCATCGCGATCGCGATCAGGAAGAGCACAGAGGACACCACGGAGACCACCACGTAGGTCACGCCGGCCCGGATCCGCGGCCCGGTCCCGCCGAGGGTCATCAGCACGTAGCTGGCGGTCAGGAGGATCTCGAACCCGACATACAGGTTGAACAGGTCCCCGGAGAGGAAGGCGTTGGACACCCCGGCCACCAGGATCAGGTAGGTGGGGTGGAAGATCGACACCGGCGCGTCCCGGTCGCCGTCGGCCATGCCCTGCCCGGTGGCGTAGATCAGCACGGCGAGGCTCACGGAGGAGGAGACCACCAGCATCAGCGAGGAGAACTGGTCCACCACCATCACGATGCCCCACGGCGGGAGCCAGCCGCCGAGGTTGACCGCCGACGTTCCGCCGTCCCAGACGGAGGCCAGCAGCCAGCACTCCAGCAGCAGCGTCAGGGAGAGCAGCGCAATGCTCACGGTCCGTTGAGCCCGTGAGTGCCGGATCAGCAGGAAGGTCAGGGCAGCGCCGAGGATGGGAAGGAGGACGGCGAGCGGGGCGAAACTGGCAATGTTCACTGTCCGCCTCCTTCCTTGGGTGGGGCAACATTCAGGGATCCGGGCTGTTCTTCCGAGGCCGCTTCCCCGGCGTCCAGCTTGCGGTCGGCGACCTTGACCGTGGCCTCGGCGCCGTCGGGAACGTCAGACACGGATCGGCCGTCGGAGCCGATCATGGTCAGCGGGAACTCGGAGGTCTCCACCGGGATCACGGAGTCGTCCTCGACGTCGAAGCTGGGAGTTTTCGCGACGCGGCGGTCCTCGGCGTCGTCCTGGATCTCATCCTCCCGGGCCAGCACCCAGGTCCGGTAGATGATGCCGAGCATAAACGCCGTCACCGCGAAAGAAATCACGATCGAGGTGAGGATCAGGGCCTGCGGCAGCGGATCGTTGTACTCCCCGGCGGCGGTGTCCTTGCTGTACAACGGCGCCAGGCCGGCGTAGCCGCCGGTGGCGAGGATCAGCAGGTTGGTGGCGTTCGCGAGAAGCATCAGGCCCAGCAGGACCCGTGTCAGGCTGCGTTCCAGGATCAGGTAGATGCCGCACGCGTAGAGGGCACCCATGACCGTCAGCAGGGTCAGGTTGACGCTCATACTTTCCCCCTGGCTGTGGTCTCGGCGGGAACCCCGGCAGTATCCTGCCCGTCGGCCTGCCCGCCGGCCTGTACCGCCGGGTGTTCCTCGAAGTGTTCGTCGATTTCGGCGCCGAGGCTGCGCAGCACGTCCAGCACCAGGCCGACGACGACTATGTACACGCCGATGTCGAAGATCGTGGAGGTGACGAATTTGATGTCGCCGAAGACCGGCAGCCAGAACTCGATAATGGCACTCTGGAACACCTGGCCGCCCAGCAGCAGCGGCACCAGACCCGAGGCGGCCGCGGTGGCCAGGCCGATGCCCAGCAGGGTGCCGGCGCTGATCGGGGTGGCTTCGCGCAGCTCGAACCGGCCGCCGGCGAGGTAGCGGACGGTGAGCGCCAGCCCGGCAGTGAGGCCGCCGGCGAAGCCGCCGCCGGGGAAGTTGTGGCCCGCCAGCAGCAGGTAGATGGAGAAGACGATGATGGAGTGGAAGACCAGCCGTGTGACGACTTCGAAAATGATGGAACGGCGTTCCGGCGCCATGGTCCGGCCGGCCACGAGCCAGGCGTCCCGGCTGGAGGCGGCGAACCGGCGGCTCATGGCCAGTGTGGCATCGTCACGGGTGTTCCCGCGGCCGGCACCGGTGTTTCGGCGTCCGACGGTCCCCTCGGCCACGGTGGAGGAGGCCCGGATCCCCTCGCCGCGGCCCCGGACGAAGATCAGGCTGGCGACGCCGGTGGCCGCCAGGGCCAGCACCGCGATCTCCCCGAAAGTGTCCCAGGCCCGGATGTCCACCAGGGTCACGTTCACAATGTTCAATCCGCCGCCGCCCTCGTAGGCCAGCTTGGGGAACTCGAGCGACACGGGAGTGGCCACCCGGGCGCCCAGGGCGTAGATGGCGACAAACACCATGGTGACGCCGAAGGCGGCGCCGATGATCACACGCACCACCCGGTACTTCCCGCCGGTCCGGTCGCGCAGTTCGGCCGGGAGGCTGCGCATGGCCAGGACGAAGGCCACCAGGATGATGGATTCCACCAGCATCTGGGTCAGCGCGAGGTCCGGGGCGCCCTGCAGCGCGAACATCAGGGCAATGCCGTAACCGGTGACGGACACCATCAGCACGGCCAGGAAGCGCTTGTTGGCGCGTACCGCTGCCAGCGCTCCGATCACAATTCCGGCACCCACGACGATCTGCAGCGGGGAATTGGGATCAATGAAGTAGAGGTCCTGCGGCAGCGGTTTGTTGGCCAGCACCAGCGCGGTGAGCGGCAGGACGAACGCCACGGCGAGGATGACGGTCAAATAGAAGTACAGCGAGCCGCGCTGGGTCCGGCCGGTGATCCAAACCGCGACGTCGTCGAGCGCACCGATGGTCAGCTGGTAGCTGCGGTCGCCGTCGATCCAGCCGGGGACCAGCCCCTGGAGCCGGGAGACTGCGTTGCGGCCGTAGAACATGGCCAGGCCGAGGGCGAAGGTGATGGCGGTCAGTCCCAGGCCCGGGGTCAAGCCGTGCCACAGCGCCAGGTGTCCGGCGGCGTCCGCCGCGTCCTCGCCGTCGGGCACGAACAGCGCCGCGTAGGGCTGGATCCAGCCGTCGACAGGGGCCGGCCACAGCCCGTAGACGATGGTCAGGAGGCTCAGGATGGCGGGGGCGGCCAGGAAGGCCGGCTTGATCGGTTTGAACGGGGTGGTTTCGACGCCGGTTTTGACGGCGAAGGCGCCCCACATGAACCGTGCACTGTAGGCGAACGTCAGGATGGAGCCCAGGACCAGGCCGATCAGGATCACCAGTCCCCACGGGCCGGCGGTGGGGTCGGTGCTGTAGTGGACGAAGGCTTCGAAGACCGATTCCTTCGCGACGAAGCCGGCCAGCGGCGGGATGCCGGCCATCGATGCGGCGCCGACGGCGGCCACGATGGCGAGGCCGCGGGAGGAACGGTAGACGCCCGAGAGCTTGCGGATGTCACGCGTTCCGGCCTGGTGGTCGATGATCCCCACCACCAGGAAGAGGGTGGCCTTGAACAGTCCGTGGGCGAGGAGCAGGGCCAGGCCGGCCAGCGCCGCATCGGGTTTGCCGAGGCCCACCACCATGGTCAGGAAGCCGAGCTGGCTGACCGTCCCGTAGGCCAGGATGAGCTTGATATCCGTCTGCCGCAGCGCCCGGTAACCGCCGACCAGCATCGTGGCTAGGCCGAGGCCGAGGACCACCGGCAACCAGAACGCGGTGTCCGCGAATCCTGGCGCCAGCCGCGCCACGAGGTATATGCCGGCCTTCACCATCGCCGCGGCGTGCAGGTAGGCGCTCACCGGGGTGGGGGCCGCCATGGCGCCGGGGAGCCAGAAGTGGAACGGGACCAGCGCCGATTTGGTGATCGCACCGATCAGAATGAGCACGACGGCGGCGCCCACGGCTCCCGCGGCGGGCCCGGTGACGAGGCCGGGCGCCAGCTCGAGGAGCGTCGAGATCCGGTAGGTCCTGGCGTTAAAGCCGAGGATGATCAGGCCCACCAGCATGGCCAGGCCGCCGGCGGTGGTCACGATCAGGGCCTGCAAGGCGGAACGCCGCGCTGAGAGCCTGGTCCGGGCGTAGCCGATCAGCAGGTAGGACAGGACTGTGGTCAGTTCCCAGAAGATGAACAGCAGGAGCAGGTCATCTGCCGTCACCAGGCCGAACATCACCCCGGCGAAGGCCAGCAGCTGGGCACCGAATCCGCCGAGGTAGTCGTCCTTGTCCTTGAAGTACCGTGCGCAATAGACCAGGACCAGCGCCCCCACGCCAAGGACGAGCAGGGACATAATCCAGGCCAGGGCGTCCATCCGGAAGGCAAGCTCAATTTTCAGCTCGGGGATCCAGGGCAGGACCTCGGCAAGGCCCGGGCCGGCACCACCGCCGCCCTGGGCTGCTCCGGCGCCGGAGTAGACGGCGCCGTGCTGCAGGAGCAGCCAGAGGAAGGAGCCAGCGGGTACCGCCGCGAGGGCGTAAAACGAATTCCGGCCGAACTTCCGGAAGAGAAATGGCGTCACAGCAGCCACCGCAAAGTGCACGGCAAGGACTGTGATCACTGGTATCTCCGCAACGTCTGGAATTCGATTGTCAAGAAGTTGGAGCAGGCGGGGCATTCGTTAGGTTCAGTCCGGACAGTTTACCAAGCGTGGACAAATTCTTTTCGCTCGGTGCGCCGAGACCTTGGCGCCCTGCGGATACTATTCACGCTATGAACTCCGCTGCTGCCCCCGAGGCCATGCGTCCCGCCTCGGAACTGGAATCCGGAAGCCAGGTCACCCACAAGGGCCGCATTCTCGCGTGGGCAGCGTGGGACTGGGGCTCGGCTGCCTTCAACGCGGTCATGACAACGTTCGTCTTTACGGTGTACCTGACCTCCAATGCCTTCGGCGGCGAGGACCAGGCCTCCGCGGTCCTGGGCGGCGCACTGGCCATCGCCGGTGCCGCCATCGCGCTGCTGGCCCCTGTCACCGGGCAGCGCTCGGACACCGGCGGACGCCGCAAGCTCTGGCTGGGGGTCAACACTGCCGCGGTGGCGCTCCTGACCGCCCTGTGCTTCTTCGTCTTCCCGCGTCCGGAGTTCCTGCTGCTCGGCGTGACGCTGATAGCGCTGGCCAATGTGTTCTTCGAGTTCGCCGGCGTGAACTACAACGCCATGCTCGCCCAGATCTCCACCCCGGAGAACATCGGCAAGGTCAGCGGCTTCGGCTGGGGCATGGGGTACCTCGGCGGGATCGCAGCGCTATTGCTTGTGCTCCAGCTCTTCGTCCAGCCCAGCTTCGACTGGTTCGGCGCCTCGACGGAAAACGGCCTGAACATCCGCCTGGTCGCGGTGTTCTCGGCCCTGTGGTTCTTCATCTTCGCGTTGCCAGTGCTGTTCGCCGTGCCGGAGCTTCCCAGGACGAAGCAGGGCGCCGGTCTGGGATTCCTGGCGTCGTACGGCCTGCTGGTGCGGCGGATCAAAGCGATCTACCGGACCAGCCCGCACACCATCTACTTCCTGCTCGCCAGTGCCGTGTTCCGGGACGGGCTGGCCGCGGTGTTCACCTTTGGCGGCATCATCGCCGCCGGCACGTTCGGCTTCGAACTCAAGGACGTCATCTTCTTCGCGATCTTCGGGAACGTCGTCGCCGCGGTGGGAGCCATCCTGGGCGGCTTCCTCGACGACCGGATCGGGCCGAAATCGGTCATCACCGGGTCGCTGGTGGGCCTGCTGATCGCCGGCTCGATGATTCTCGTGCTTGGCAACGCGAGCCATTCCTTCTTCGGCATGGACTGGGCCGGCACCACCACGTTCTGGATCTTCGGCCTGTTCCTGTGCCTCTTTGTGGGGCCGGCGCAGTCCTCGTCGCGGGCTTATCTGGCCCGGCTCGCCCCGCACGGCGAGTCCGGCGAGCTGTTCGGGCTCTATGCCACCACCGGCCGGGCCGTCAGCTTCCTGGCCCCCGCACTCTTCACGCTGTGCATCGCCGTCGCCGCCCCGCTGGTCGGGCCCGGCGAGGCCCAGCGCTGGGGCATCCTCGGCATCATGGTGGTGCTGCTGGCCGGGCTGTTGCTCCTGCTCCCGGTCAAGGCACCGGACAAGACCGACATCGCGGTGGTCCCCGCGGCCTGAGGCTGCCCGGAAAGCCGTCCGGCGCACTAGGCTGGAGGCATGAACGTGGATGAGACGGAACTGCCGGGGCTGGGCCGGCGCAAGGATTTCATGACCGCCTCCGGGCGGCGGATCGGCGTCGTGGAATACCGCGAAGGCCAAACCGAGCTGATCGTCTCCACGTGGGACGACCCGGACACCTGCCAGGCGTCCATCCCCCTGACCGCCGATGAAGCCGCGGCGCTGGGGAACCTGCTGGGCGGCCAGCGGCTGGCCATGCAGCTTTCCGAGGCCCACCGCGAGGTCCCGGGGATCGTCACCCGGCAGTTCTCCATCGGCCCCGATTCCCCCTTCCGCGGCCACCCGATGGGCAAGGCCCGCATCCGGACCAGGAGTGGCGCCTCGATAGTGGCCATCATGCGCGAGGGCGAAGTACTCCCCTCGCCGGGACCGGACGTCATCATGCAACGCGGCGATCTCCTCGTGGCAGTAGGAACGCAAGAAGGCCTCGACACAGCAGCCGGCATCCTGCGCAACGGCTGACGGCATGGATCCGCTTGCACTGACCCTGATTGAACTCGGGGCCGTCGTCTTTTGCCTCGGCTTGCTGGCGAGGCTGGCGGGGCGGATCGGCATGTCCCCTATCCCGCTGTACCTCGTCGGAGGGCTGTTCTTCGGTGCCGGCGGGATCGTGAAACTTGAAGGTATGCACGAGTTCGCGCATCTCTCGAGCGAGATCGGCGTCATCCTTCTCCTGCTTATGCTCGGATTGGAATATACGGCGGCCGAGCTGGTCACGGGAATGCGCCGCTCCTGGCAGGCCGGGGTCCTGGACCTCGTCCTGAACTTCGCGCCGGGCGCCCTGCTGGCGGTCCTGCTCGGCTGGGGAGTCGTGGGAGCGATGGTGATGGGCGGAGTCACCTATATTTCGTCCTCGGGGATCGCGGCGAAGGTGATCACGGACCTGGGCCGGATCGGCAACCGCGAGACTCCGGTGGTGCTCTCGATCCTGGTGTTCGAGGACCTGGCCATGGCGGTCTACCTGCCGATCCTGACCGCGACCCTGGCCGGCGTCAGTTTCGTTGTGGGGCTGCAGACCGTCGGGATCTCGCTGGCCGTCGTCACCGTCGTGCTGCTGGTGGCACTGCGGCACGGGCACCACGTGTCGAAGGCCGTGCACAGCGAGAACTCCGAGGTGTTCCTGCTCAACCTGCTCGGAGCTGCGCTGCTCGTGGCCGGACTGGCCGCGGCCATGCAGGTGTCCGCGGCGGTGGGGGCCTTTATGCTCGGCATTGCCATTTCGGGGGCCACTGCGCACAGCGCCACCAGGATCCTGGAGCCGTTGCGGGATCTTTTCGCTGCGATCTTCTTCGTGGTCTTCGGCCTCAACACAGACCCCTCCACCATTCCGCCCGTGCTGGGCTGGGCCCTGCTGCTGGCCCTCGTCACTGCCGCCACCAAGATGATCACGGGGATCTGGGCGGCGAGGCGGGCCGGGATCGGCCGGCCCGGGCAGTTCCGGGCCGGCGCCGCGCTGATCGCCCGCGGGGAATTTTCGATCGTCATTGCCGGCCTGGCTGTCGCCTCCGGCGTGGTGCCCCAGGAGCTCGCGGCCCTGGCCACCGCCTACGTGCTGATCATGGCCGTGACGGGCCCGCTCGCAGCCAGGTTCGTGGAGCCGGTGGTGGCGATGCTGCGCCGGCCCGCGAAACCGCCCACGGTGCGGACTGCGGACGGCATCTAGCTCCGCCCTGAGCCGCGTCCAGCATCCGTGCTGCGGGTGCAGGAGCGCGGTATTACCGCGCCGCGGGTTCAGACGTCCGTGCGGTGGAAGTTCAAGTGGCTGCGGCTCGCCGTCGGGCCGCGCTGGCCCTGGTAGCGGTTGCCGTATTCGCCGGAGCCGTACGGGTACTCGGCCGCGGAAGTGAGCCGGAAGAAGCACAGCTGGCCGATCTTCATGCCCGGCCACAGCTTGATCGGCAGCGTCGCCATATTGGACAGCTCGAGGGTCACGTGCCCCGAGAAGCCCGGATCGATGAACCCTGCCGTGGAGTGGGTGAGCAGGCCCAGCCGCCCCAGCGAGGACTTGCCCTCAAGCCGGGCGGCGATGTCGTCCGGGAGCGTCACCGTTTCGTAGGTGGAGCCCAGGACAAATTCCCCGGGGTGGAGGATGAAGGGTTCGCCGGACTCGACCTCGACCAGGCGGGTCAGCTCAGGCTGTTCCTCTGCCGGATCAATATGGGCGTACTTGTGGTTGTCGAAGAGCCGGAAGAATTTGTCGATCCGGACGTCAACCGACGAAGGCTGAACCATGGCAGGGTCAAACGGCTCCAGAACGATCCGTTGGGAGTCAATTTCGGCACGAATGTCGCGGTCGGAGATCAGCACAGTCTCAAAATTACCGTACTCGCCGGGGACAACAGTGCGCGGGGCGAGTGTTACGGCACTGCCGCTACGGCTCTGTCTGCTCTTCCAGCACCGACTTGAGCTGCTCCAATTGGCAGACCTCGGCCTTCATCCGGCGGCGGAGGGGGGACTTCAGCCGGGCCAGGAGACCCCGGGGCTCGCATTCCACGGCGAAGCGGACGCGGGTGCTTCCGCCTTCGGTGCTCAGGTAGTAGCCGCCGCGGGTCCGCTCCGGCCCGCCCAGGCCCCTGTATTGGATTTCCGCCCCGGGCCGCGCCTCGGTGATCTCGAAATCTCCGCAGATGGCGCGCCCGCCGGGGCCGGTGACGGTCTGCCGGTACACGGCCCCCTTGGTTCCGGCAGCGCCCGATTCCAGTTCAATGCTGCTGACACCGGCACGCCAGGCCGGCAGGTTGCGGGCGTCGAGCAGGAAGTCATACACGCTCATGGCATCCCGTTTGATGACGACGTCGTATTCTGCGATTGCCACGGAAATCCTTGCTCGGCGGACGGCTGATGGGCGTAGCCCGCTTCCCCGGAACTGCAGCTAACTCCTTCAGGATAGACAGCAAGGCCCGCCCCGCGCGGCTGCGGGGCGGGCCTTTATCGAAGAGTTATGGGACTCCCCGGATTGTGTACTGCTCTGTGACTCCTTCGCAGGGGCTAATGCGTGGCCTATTTTTCGGTGAGTTTCGGCACCGAGAACACCACAATGGCGCCGACCACGGCGAAGGCCGCGAACATGTAGAAGTTGAGCTGCCAGCCGAAGGCCATTCCGGCGATCAGACCGCCGATCAGCGGCCCGCAGATGGCGCCGATGCGTCCGATGCCGAGTGACCAGCTCAGGGCGGTGGCGCTCAGGGACTGCGGATAATGCGTGGCGCAGTAGCCGCCCACCAGGATCTGGGTTCCCACCGAGCCGAGCCCGGCGAAGGCGACGATGACGAGCAGCATCGCCAGCGGGAGCTGGAGGCTCAGCATAAGGATGGACACGAAGGCCAGGAGGAAGGACGCCGTCACCACCTTTCGGATGCCGATCTTGTCCGCCAGGACGGAGGCGCTGATGGAGCCAACGATCGCGCCGGCATTGAGCACCAGCAGGAACGTCAGGGCATCGCCGAGCTGGAAACCGGCCTGCCGCATGATCTGCGGCAGCCAGGTGTTCAGCCCGTAGACCAGCAGCAGTCCGCAGAAGTTCGCCATCGCAAACAGGACGGTAGAGCGGATCCACTTGCGGGTGAACAGGGTCTTCATGGCCGATTTCGGCGCTTCTGCCCCGGTCTTGACGTCCTCCGCGGTGACGATGTCCGAGTAGATTAGGCCGTAGCGGCCTGCGGTCGCTTTGGCTTCCTCGATGCGCTGCTTCCGGGCGAGGTAAGCCACCGACTCGGGCAGGAGTTTCCAGGCGATGGGGAGCAGGGTGACGAGGGGCAGCGCGCCGATGGCGTACATCCAGCGGAAGTCGATGTGCTGCAACAGGTTGATGGCAAGGAGGGAGGCGCCGACGCCGCCCACGGAGTAGCCGCTAAACATCACGGCGTTGGCGATCTGGCGCCGCTCCTTGCGGGCGTATTCGACTGTCAGCGCGATGCAGGTGGGAACGATGCCGCCCAGGCCCAGACCGGTCAGGAACCGCAGGAGGCCGAAGACCTCGGCGGACGGCGCGAACGCCGTGAGCAGCATGCAGGTGGAGAACCACGCGATGCAGGCAAGCATGATGCGGCGACGGCCCAGCTTGTCGGTCAGGATGCCGACGGAGAGCGTGCCGACGAGCATACCGACCAGGGCGAGGCTGCCGATCAGGCCGGCCTGCGCGGGGGTGACGCCCCATTCCTGGAACTTCAGGATCGTGGGGACGGTGGATCCGTAGACCACCAGGTCATAACCATCAAAGACGATGGCCACGAAGCACAGGATCAGGACCGCGTGGCCCTTCCACCGGGGCGTGGCCTCGTTTCGCAACTCAGTCGGCATTGACTGCGTCATGGGTGTACCTCTCATTGAGATTTCGAAGGGATTTTGTGTGGCAGATCACATGCTGTGCCCACTGTGTCACGCATTCATTCCGACAGTAAACAAATCAGCATATTTAGTTTCTGTAACGATCGTCAGCGTTATGCGCTGAAGTCAGTGGCCTTTGAAGGCCTCGGCGAGCCACCAGGCGCCGCCGTCGGACGCTATTTTGGCATCGATGACCAGCGGCCGGGCCGGGCCCGCCTGCAGCCAACGGTGGACGGCCTCAAGGTCCGCCACGCTGCGGACCGTCACGGCGTCCGCGCCGAAACCCCTGGCTATCGCGGCGATGTCAGTGTCCGGAAAGGTGACGGTACCGAGGTCTACGGCGCGATCGACAGCTGGGCCGCCATCGGACTCCGCGCCCGCGCCGAAGTGGTGGACCTCCGCCCCGTAGCCGGCGTCGTTGTAGATGATGCAGACGAGCGGCAGCTCCAGCCGGACGGCGGTCTCCAGTTCGCTGATGCCCATCAGGAAGCCGCCGTCCCCGGCCCCGAGGACCGGCAGCCGGTCCGGCCGGGCCAGCGCGGCCCCGATCGCGGTGTAGAGACCGAGCCCGATCGATTGGAAGGCCTGGGTGAAGCAGAAGCCGAACTCATCCGGGACTTCGAGATAGGTGCTGGGATAGCCCATGAAGTTGCCGGAGTCGATCGAGACAATCCGGTCCGCGGGCAGGATGAGATCCAGTTCGCGGCTCAGCACCCGCGGATCGATCCGCCCGCCGCCGGAGAGGTCCGGCGTTTCGACGTCGTTCCAGCGCGAGCCTGCTGCCATGGACGCCGCGTTCTCCGCGGTGCGGTACCTCAGCGCCGGCGCCGGCTGGAGCGTCCGCAGTTCCGCGAGGACATCCGCCGCGGTCAGCGCGGAATCCCCCACCACGCCCAGGTCGATGGGCCGGTTGGCGCCAAGGGCGGAGTCATCGACGTCGACCTGGACCACGGCGGTCCCGGCCGAGATCAAATGCCCGTGCCGCATGGTCCACATGTTCAGGGCGCAGCCCCAGCCGACGATCAGGTCAGCACCCTGGATCAGCTCGGCGCTGAGCGGCGAGGAGAATCCACCGGAGATCCCGAGGGCGAAGTCCTCGTCATGGAACAATCCATTCGCCACCGCCGACGTGGCAACGAGCGCCCCGGAATGCGAGGCGAGGCTGAGCAGCTCCCCGCGCGCGTTCCTGGCCCCGCGGCCTGCCACGAAAACCGGGCGTTCCGCGGCGTTGATCAGGTGCGCCAGGCGACGGACGCTGGGGGCAGCAGGGCGGACCGGCTGGGCGTCGGCGACAGCGGCAGGGCGGCCCGCCGCTGCCTGGACGGCAGCCGGTGCCGGGGCCGACTGGACATCGAGAGGCAAATTGAGCACTACGGTGCGGCGTTCGTTCCGGGCGGTACGGAAGGCCCGGATGGTGTCCGCGACGGCGGTGGCCGGGGAATGGATCCGCTCGCTCACGGCTCCGACGCTCCGGGCGAGGGCATCCTGGTCAATTTTGAAGTTTGACCGGACTGCGGAGCTCTGGGTGTCGGCCGTCAGTACGATCAGCGGCGTGCGGCTCTTGGCGGCTTCCCCGATCCCGGTGACGGCGTTGCTCAGCCCGCAGCCCTGGTGCGTGCTCACCACGCCGACCAGGCCGGACATCCGGGAATAGGCGTCGGCCATGGTGGCAGCGCCGCCCTCGTGCCGGGCCGCGGTGTAGGGCACCCCGGCCAGGCGCAGGGCGTTGGTCACCTCGAAGTTGCCGCTGCCCACGACGCCGAAGACGTGGCCGACGCCGAGCTCCGCCAGGGTCCTGCCCACGAGCTGCGCGACGGTCCCGGACGACTGCTGCACCTGGTCGCCGGGGACCTCCCGGTCCGTGTCGAGGGGCTTGCCGGCCACTTCCGGGACGCCCGGGGCGCCGGGGGCGCCGGGGGAAACATATGAAGCTACTACCATGGACTTACCTTCCATTGGGTAATGCAGCGGTTGATTACTGCGCTGTTGCTAACTGCTCTTCGAACTTCCAGGCGGCCTCCATGAACCCCCTTCAGTCCCTCCCCGGCACCGCCACGACGGCGACCCTGGAACGGACCATTGAATGGGTGGATACGGATGCCGCGGGGCACCAGCACAATTCGGCGGTGCTCCGCTTTGTCGAGGCCTGCGAGGCCAAGTTGTTCCGGGACCTGGATCTGCCGGAGTACTTCCCGTTGGCTCCGCGGGTTCGCCACGAACTCAACTACCGGGCGAAGTTGTACTTCGGCCAGCAGGTCACCACCACCGTAGTGGTGGAGAAAATCGGCCGCACGTCCATGACGTTCAGCTTTGAGGTGTGGGGCGAGGAATTCCGCGGCGAACCACGGGCCCTCGCCGCCCACGGGTCCTTCGTCACGGCCCACGTCGCCCAGGGCGCCACGGCCGCCAGCCCGTGGCCGGCGGAGCTGACGGCCAAAGTCACCGCCCGCGGCGTGTCCGGCCGGGACTGACCGGACCGCCCCGTCCGCTGCCCGGCACCGCGCCATCGAGGCGCCGGACAGCGGTCCCCCGCCGGCGCTAGACCGACGCCGGCACTTTCGCCGGTGTCCAGCGCAGGTGCGTCGGCAGCCCGGCAATTTCCGGCTCGCGCACCAGCGCGAGCCGGGGCCGGACCGCGTCGGTGCGGGCCGACGGCGGCTTCCGGCTGCCGGCCCGGAATTGCTGCGGCCAGTCGGCGCCGGGCCCGCGATAGTCCTGCTCGATCGCCGCATGCAGGGTCCACTGCGGATCAAATAGGTGCGTGCGGCCAAGGGCACAGAGGTCCGCCCGGCCTGCCAGCAGGATCGAGTTGACGTCGTCGTAGGAGGACACCGCCCCCACCGCGATCACTGCCACGCCTGCCTTGTGCGCCACCTCCTGCCGGATCCGGTCCGCGAACGGCGTCTGGTAGCTCCGGCCGTAGGCCGGCTTCTCCTCCTTGACCACCTGGCCGGAGGAGACGTCCACACCGTCGGCGCCGTGCTCCACGAACGCCCGGGCGATCGCTACAGCGTCGTGCTCGTCATTGCCGCCGGGTGACCAGTCCGTCGCGGAGAGCCGGACCGTGAGCGGTTTGCCCGCCGGCCAGGCCGCACGGACGGCGTCGAACACCTCCAGGGGGTACCGCAGCCGGTTCTCCAGCGATCCGCCGTAGTTGTCAGTGCGCCGGTTGGCCAGCGGCGAGAGGAAGGTGGACAGCAGGTAGCCGTGCGCGCAGTGCAGCTCCAGCAGGTCAAAGCCCGCAGCTGCCGCACGGACAGTGGCCGCGACGAACTCGTCCCGGACCTGGTCCATTTCAGCACGGCCGATTTCGCGCGGGGCCGGGCTGCCCGGGCCGTAGGGTATCGCCGAGGGGCCTACCGGTTCCCAGCCGCCCTCGGGCAGTGGCTCGTCGATCCCTTCCCACATCAGTTTGGTGGACCCCTTGCGGCCCGAATGGCCCAGCTGGACACCGATGGCCGCCGTCGAACGGTGATGCACGAAGTTGACGATCTCGCGCCAGCTCTCCTGCTGGACCTCGTTGTAGAGGCCGCTGCAGCCTGGCGTGATACGGCCGGTCTCGGAGACGCAGACCATCTCGGTCATAACCAGGCCGGCGCCGCCGAGGGCCTTGCTGCCGAGGTGGACCAGGTGGAAGTTGCCCGGCACACCGTCGGTGGCGGTGTACATGTCCATCGGTGAGACGACGATCCGGTTCTTCAGTTCCAGCCCGCCGATCCGGTAGGGCTGGAACATGGCAGGGGCACTGCCCTCGATGCCCTGCGTGCGTGCGAATTCCTCGTCCACGCGGGCGGCGAACTCGGGATCCCGCAGCCTGAGGTTGTCGTAGGTGATCCGGCGGCTGCGGGTGAGCAGGTTGAAGCAGAACTGGACCGGGTTCTGGTCCTTGTACATGCCGATGTTCTCGAACCATTCCAGCGAGGCCTGGGCGGCGCGCTGGGTGGATTCGACGACGGGCCGGCGTTCCGTTTCGTAGGCTTCCAGCGCGGCCTCGAGCTCGGTGTGTTCGTGCAGGCAGGCTGCCAGGGCGAGGGAGTCCTCCATGGCCAGCTTGGTTCCGGAGCCGATGGAGAAGTGCGCGGTGTGGGCGGCGTCGCCGAGGAGCACGATGTTGCCGTGCCGCCAGGACTCGTTGCGGACCGTGGTGAAGTTGATCCACTTGGAGTTGTTGACCAGGACCTCGTGCCCCTCGAGCTCCGCGGCGAAGATGGCACGGATCGCGTCGACGGCCGCCTCGTCGCTTTCGCCGGGCCGGAAGGCCTGGTGTTCGGTGGCGTCGAAGCCGGCGCTGCGCCAGACGTCCTCGTGCATTTCCACGATGAAGGTGCTTCCCTCGTCCGAATAGGGATAGCCGTGGATCTGCATGACGCCGTGCTCGGTGTCCTTGACGAAGAACTTGAACGCCTCGAAGACGAGGTCGGTGCCGAGCCACATGTACTTGGACCTGCGGACGTCGAGGCTGGGCTGGAAAATCTCGGCGAATCGCGAGCGGACGGCGGAGTTCAGGCCGTCCGCGGCGAGGACGAGGTCGTAGTCGCGGCTGAGTTCCTCGACGTCCGGCGCCAGGGTGCTGAAGTGCAGGTCGACGCCGAGTTCGGCGCAGCGGCGCTGCAGCAGCTCGAGCAGTTCCTTGCGGCTCATGGCGGCAAAGCCCTGGCCGCCGACGGTGTGCTGCTGACCCTTGAAGTGAATGTCGATGTCGGTCCAGCGGGCGAAGCGCTGGGACATGTACTCGGCGATCACGGTGTCCGCGTTGCCGATGCCGCCGAGGGTTTCGTCGCTGAAGACGACACCGAATCCGAAGGTGTCGGTCGCGGCGTTCCGTTCCCAGACGGTGACCTCGTGGTTTGGATCCAGCTGCTTCATGAGGGCGGCGAAGTACAGTCCGCCCGGGCCGCCGCCGATGATTGCGATTTTCATGTGGTGCCTCTCAAACGTTCTGGTGTTCGGGGGTAGCGGTGTCAGCGGCCAGCTGCTCGCGCAGCCGGAAATGCTGAAGTTTGCCGCTCGGGTTGCGGGGCAGGCCGTCGACGAAGTTCACTTGGCGCGGGTACTTGTACGGGGCGATGGTCCGCTTCACGAAGTCCTGGATCTCCTTGCGCTTCGCATCATCGGCCTCGACGCCCTCGCGCAGCACGATGAAGGCGCAGACCACGCTGCCCCGGTCGGGGTCCGGCCTGCCGACGACGGCGTTTTCCATCACGTCCGGGTGCTGGTCAATCGCGGCCTCGACCTCGGGTGCACCGATGTTGTAGCCGGAGGACACGATCATGTTGTCCGAACGTGCCTGGTAGTAGAAATAGCCGTCCTCGTCCCGGCTGAAGGTGTCGCCGGTGACGTTCCAGCCGTCGACGACGTAGTCCAGCTGGCGGGAATCGTTGAGGTAGCGGCAGCCGGTGGGACCGATCACGGCGAGTCGCCCGACCGCGTTCGGGCCCAGTTCCCTGCCGTCATCGTCAAGGATCGTGGCCCGGTAGCCGGGGACGGCGGTGCCGGTGGCGCCGGCGCGGATCTCGTCCCCTGCCGCGGAGATGAAAACGTGCAGCATTTCGGTGGCGCCGATGCCGTTGACCAGCTTCAGGCCGGTGCGTTCGTGGACGGCGCGCCAGGTTTCCGCCGGCAGGTGCTCCCCCGCCGACACTGCGGTCCGGAGGCTGGCGAGCAACCCCTCGGCGCCCTCCTTGAGGATGGCCTTGTACGCCGTCGGAGCAGTGAACAGAATGGTGGCTTTCGCCGCGTGCACGGCCTGCGCCAGCTCGAGCGGGGTGGCGCGTTCAGTCAGCAGCGCGGCGGCCCCAAAGCGCAGCGGGAAGACCACAAGACCGCCCAGCCCGAAGGTGAAGGCCAGTGGCGGCGACCCTGCGAAGATGTCCTCCGGCGTCGGCTTGAGGATGTGCCGGGCAAAGGTGTCCGCGTTGGCGAGAATGTCGCGGTGGAAGTGCATGGTGATTTTCGGTGTCCCGGTGGTGCCCGAGGTCGGGCCAAGCAGCGCGACGTCGTCCGCCGCCGTCGGGACGGTCGTGAACTCGCCGCTCTTGGCCGCACAGCGGGCGGCGAGGTCCGTGCCGGTGCTGCCCCCCATGGCCAGCACCGGCACCTCGTCGCCGGCAGCCTCGGCCAGATCGTCCAGGAAGCGGCTGTCGCACAGTGCGGCGGCCGGCCGGGTCAGCTCCAGCAGCGTCCGGATCTCGTTGGCCCGCAGCGCCGGCATGATCGTGACGACCACGGCGCCGGCCTTGAGCACCCCGAGCCAGGCCGCGACGAGCCACGGGTTGTTCGGCGAGCGCAGCATCACGCGGTTCCCCGGGACGATCCCGCAGTCCTCCACGAGGACCTGGGCCACCTGGTTGGCCCGGCGCTGCAGCTCCCCGTAGCTCCAGGCGGTGCCGTCGGGGGTGAGCAGGGCCGGGCGTTCGGCACCAAAGCTGCGGACGGCGTCGTCAATCAGTGCGGTGGCGGCGTTGAGTTGCTGCGGGTACTGCAGTTCCGGGAGCGTGAACTCCAATTCTGGCCACTGCGATGCCGGGGGCAGGTTGTCACGCGCAAAGGTGTCCTGGTGCGCCGAGGGCGTCAGTTCCATTGCAAGCCTTTCGTATCGTCATTGTCAGGTGGTGGTGGGCCATCGATTGCTCCGAAACGGCCGTTTTGGCCGCCCAAAAGGGCAGTTACGGAGCAATCGACTTCCGGATCATGCCTTCCTGGACCACCGTGGCGAGGAGCCTGCCCTGCCGGTCGTAGAAGTGCCCCTGGGCGAGGCCGCGGCTGGCCTGGGCCGAGACTGCTTCCTGGACGTAGAGCAGCCAGTCGTCCACCCGGCCTTCGCGGTGGAACCACATGGCGTGGTCCAGGCTGGCCGTGACCAGGCCCGGGTCACCCCAGGCGTAACCGTGCACCCGGAGCACAGGTTCGAGGATGGTGTAGTCGCAAACGTAGGCCAGCGCCGCCCGCTGCAGGTCCGGGTCGTCGGGGAGCCGGTCGAAGGCCTTCACCCAGACGGCCTGGTACGGAACCTGTTCCCCCTCAACGCTGAGATACACGGATCCCGGAATATGCCGCATGTCGAAGCTGCGGCCGCCGGACCAGTAGGCCGCAGCGTCACCCGCGACGCCGTCGAGCACGTCGGCGGAGGACGGCAGCGACTCCGGGCCCGGGATCCCGGCCGGCATGGCACGGGCGAATTCCTGACCGGATTCCTCCGCCTGGAAGGATGCCATGGCCACATAGACGGTCTTGCCGGCCTGGTAGGCGCGAACCTGGCGGGTGGAGTAGCCCCGCCCGTCGCGAAGCCGCTCCACTTCGTAACGGACCTCGGCGCCGATGTCCACCGGCCGCATGAAGTAGCTGTGCATCGAGTGCAGCGAGCGGTCATCGCCCACCGAGCGCATTGCGGCGGCCGCGGCCTGGGCCACCATGTCGCCGCCGTAGGCTTTGGGCCAGGGCACGTACTGCGTCGTGGCGGTGTAGGCCTCGTCGAGGAATTCCGGTTCTACGGCCGTCAGTGCAAGGGCCGACAGCAGGATCTCCGAGGTGGGGCTCATACCCGGCGGTACCCTTCGAGCGTGGAGTCGTCGACGTCGTCGAGGTTCACCACAATATTCTCCGGAGTGCGCGCTGTGAGCCAGACGAGCTCCTCGGTGACGCTCATGTTGGCTTCCACATGCGGCATGTACGGCGGGACAAAGACCCAGTCGCCCTCGGTCATGTCGATGAATTCCTTGTAGCCCTCGCCAAAGTAGATCCGGCCGTGGCCGCGCAGCACATAGCCGCCGGTTTCGGCTTCGCCGTGGTGGTGCGGGAAGGAGCGGTAGCCCGGTTCGTTGCTGACCTGGCCGTACCAAATCTTTGTGGCAGGGGTGTGCTGGGTGCTGACGCCGGAGATCCTAACGGCTCCGCCGGACTGGCCGGTGTCGCGGTGCTCCGCGCCCTTGCGGGTAACGACGGGGACGATCTGTTCAGTCAACTGCTCGCTGATCTGTTCTGTCATGGTGATGCCTCTCTGTATGGTGGGTCGGACTGGCGGGGTTGTGGCTTAGAGACGGACAGTGTTGGTGAGCGTGCCGATGCCCTCGATCTCGGTGGTGACCACGTCGCCGTCGTGCAGGAAACGCGGCGGGGTGGCGCCCATGCCGACACCGCCGGGGGTGCCGGTGAGGACGACGTCGCCGGGGCTCAGCCTGGTGAAGGTGGAGATGTAGGACAGCAGGGCGGCTGCGGTGAAGACCAGCGTCTTGGTGTTGCCGTTCTGGACCTCTGCGCCGTTGACCAGGCAGCGGACCCGGACGCCGGCCTGGGGATCGCATTCGTCCGCGGTCACCAGCACCGGACCGAGCGGGGTGGTGCGGTCGAAAGCCTTGCCCTGGAACCACTGCAGGGTGCGGTTCTGCCAGTCGCGCATGGAGATGTCGTTGGCCACCGTATAGCCGGCGATCGCGGCGGAGGCTTCCTCAACCGAGGCGTTCCTGAGCGGGGCGCCGACGACGACCGCCAGTTCTGCTTCCCAGTCCAGCTTGGCGCCGTGTCCGGCGGCGTCGATGACCTCGCCGTCCCCGATCAGGGTGTCCGCGTACTTGGCGAACAGGGTGGGGTATTCCGGCAGCTCCCGGCCCATTTCGGCGATGTGGTCCGCGTAGTTCAGGCCGCAGCAGATAACTTTGGACGGGCGCGGCAGCACGGTGGCGAAGCGGACGGCGTCGGCGGGGATGGTGTCGGCACGGACGGCGTCGCCCGCGCTGCCCGCCACTTCCGCGGCGGCAACGGCGGCCGCTGCCTGTTCCCGCCAGCCGGCACTTCCCAGCAGTTCACTGAGGTCCTGCGCGGCCAGCAGCACAAAGCGGTCCCCCACCTGCACGGCGGCGCGGGTGGCGGGGCCCTCGGCGTCGTGGGCTGCCGTAATGACGGTCGCAAGGCGCATGATTCTTCACTTCCGGGTCGACGGCGGAGCCGGCCCCTTTGCCGGTTCCGGTGACGTGCCCGCTGCGGCATCCCCGATTCGGGTATGTCGACATTTTTACGGTCGTCACATATGCTCAAGTTAACACGAATTCACCGGTTTGGGTAGACCGGCAGCGGTTCCGAATCCGCCCGCCGGTTGAACGCCGGACCCCAACTACCCGCTGATATGCAGCCGACATAGAGGAGCCACCATGAACCACAAGGTCATCAACCCCGCAGCCCTGGCCAAGCCCTCCGGCTTCGCCCACGGCGTCCTGGCCGGCAACACCGTGTACCTGGGTGGGCAGACGGCTATGGACAGCAACGGCGACATTGTTCCCGGCGGCATCGTGGAGCAGTTCCGCCAGTGCTTCTCCAACGTCCTCACGACGCTGGCTGAAGCCGGGGGCGCGCCCTCGGACCTGGTCAATGTCACCATCTACTTGACCGACGTCGAGGACTACCAGAAGAACGGCCGCGAAATCGGGCGGATCTGGCGCGAGATGGCGGGCACCGACTATCCCGCGATGGCCGGCGTCGGCGTCACGCGGCTCTGGCAGGCCGAGGCTCTGATCGAAATCCAGGGGGTCGCTGTGGTGTCAGGCCAGGGTTAGGACCAGGGTCCTGCCCGGCACAGCCTAGGCAGTACCGGAACTGCCCGTGGCCGCCAGCAGCCGCTCGGCATGCTGGCGGGCCGGGGCGTTCAGGCGGCGGTGCAGCTCCGCGAAGATCCGTTCTGCGGTGAGCCCGTGCCAGCCCGTCGGCAGGAACTCCGCCGGCAGGCCCGGATCCAGATACGGGAGCCGGCGCCATTGGGTGAGGAGCTGGATGTAGTCCGCGAAGGCCGCCCGGTCGGCATCGGGCCCGGGCGCGGCTGCGCCCGCCGACTCCCAGCGCGCCAGGACCGGCGCGAAGCGCTCGATGAATTCCGCGTAGAGCGACTCCAGTGCCGGAAGGTCCCACCACCGGGAAACCTTGTCCTTGACGTCACCGGCGGTCAGGTGTTCGGCCTTGAAGAACTCCACGTATTCAGTCAGCCCGGTCCGCTCAAGCTGGTGCCTGATGTCGTCATAGGTGTTGCCCGGGGCAATCCAGAGGCCCGGGGTGACAGATCCGAAGCCCATCCGGGTCAGCATGCTGCGCAGCTGGTGGCGGAGGTGGCGCTGCGATTCCGGGACGGAGAAGGCGATGAGGAGCCAGCGGTCGGCAGCCGTCGCCCGGCGGGGCGAGAAGATGCGGCGGTCACCTTCCTGGAAGACATCCTCAAGACTGGGGGCCAGCCGGTAGGCGGCCACTCCGCCCTGTTTGACGCTTTCCAGCACTCCGCGGCGCTTGAGCCGGGACACGGAAGAGCGCACCCCCGAGGACTCGACGCCAAGGTCATCGAGCATGGAAATCAGCACCGAGACCGGCAGTGCGCCCCCGTTGGAGCGCCCGTAGAGGCCGTAAATCGTCACGATCAGCTGCTGGTGCCGCGGTGTCGGCCGCGGAACGGCGCTTCCGCCGGCCGGACCGTCATCCAGGCCGGCGCCCAGCGGCGTCGCGGGGTTCTCTAACACCGTCGGTCTTCCCTCAGCAGAACAGTCATGGATCTAGGCTATAGAGGTCTTGCGTGCCGCCACAGCCAGGACGCTCCGCGAACCGTCGCCGTGCCGCCTCCGGCGGGCTCCTGCTCAGTCCTTGAGTTGCGCGAACGCCTCATCCACGGCCTGCCAGGGAGCCGCCCCCGACTCCTCCGTCACCCACCAGATGAGCCCGGCCAGTGCCGTGCTCTGCACGGACCAAGCGAACACCTGGGCACGGAGGGTGTCGACGCCCGGTTGCGCGGCGGCGAAGTCATAGAGGCTCTGCCGCCACAGCCGGAACGGGGCCGAGGTGCTGCTCTGCAGCTCGGGGGTCCGTCCGACGATGCGGATCCGGTGCCGGGCGGTCGGGCGTCGACGTCGCCGTCCGCCGCGGCAACTCAGCCTACGACCGCTACTACGGCGACCCGACGGTGCACCCCAACGCCTGCCTCGGTCCGCTCGAAAAGGGCCCGTTCACAGCGTTCAAGGTGGTGATCGGCGACCTCGGCACCAAGGGCGGGGTCGTCACCGACGGCGAGGCCCGGGCGTTGCGCGCCGACGGCACTGTCATCGAGGGCCTCTACTCGGCGGGCAACAACGCCGCCTCCGTCATGGGGCGGACGTACCCCGGACCCGGTTCGACCATCGGACCCGCCGTCGTGTTCGGTCTCCGCGGTGCGCGCCACATGGCGCGCCAAGCGGGTTGACGGCCCAGGGACGAGAGGGACGGGACGCGAAACCGGTTCGAGTGTTCTGAGAAGGCTTCCGACTGGGGTAATGTGAATCTCGTTGTTTTCACCGGGACCAGGTCCGGCCTTTCGGACGGTCCCACTGCGGCTGTAGCTCAATGGTAGAGCGCTAGCTTCCCAAGCTTGATACGCGGGTTCGATTCCCGTCAGCCGCTCCAATTCCCGCACGGCCACTGGCCGGACCCAGCCCGGTGGACGTCCCCGGGGCCGTTAGGTCAGTACCTGTATCGTTCGAAGTCAGGAACCTTTCCGGTTCCGCTACAGGAGCGATCATGGCTGACAAATCCCCCCGTCAAGCAGCATCCAAGAAATCCGGCAAATCCATCAAGGAAAAACGGGCCGACAAGAGGACCGCTGCAGCGCCGCCCAGCTCCCTGGACAAGGCCACCAGCTCCAAGCCGGCGAGTCCCAAAAAGAAGTGAGCGGCACCATGAGCCACCTCACCCTCGGAGTCGTTGCCAGCACGCGGAAACCTGACGAGCGGCGCCTCCCGATCCACCCCCTACACCTGGACCGCATCGCCCCGGAGCTCCGGCGGCAGCTGATCCTGGAAGAGGGCTACGGCAAGCGGTTCGGCCTTTCGGACGCCGACCTGGCACCGCTGGTGGGGCGCATCGTCCCCCGTGCGCAGCTGCTGGCCGAGGCCGACGTCGTGCTCCTGCCCAAGCCGCAGCCCGAGGACCTCGCCGAACTCCGGGACGGTCAGGTCCTGTGGGGCTGGCCGCACTGTGTCCAGGACCGGGCCATCACCCAGCTGGCCATCGACAAGAAGCTCACGCTGATCGCCTTCGAGGCGATGAACCACTGGGCCAGCGACGGCGGCTTCGGCCTCCATGTCTTCCACAAAAACAACGAGCTGGCCGGCTACTGCTCCGTGCTGCACTCCCTGGCACTGACGGGATCCACGGGGGTCTACGGCCGCCGCCTCAGCGCCGTCGTCATCGGTTTCGGGGCCACGGCCCGCGGTGCGGTCACGGCCCTCAACGCCCACGGCATCCATGACGTCCAGGTGTTGACCAACCGCGGGGTTGCCGCGGTGGGTTCCCCCATCCATTCGGTGCGGATCGCGCAGTTCGACCACGACGATCAGGCGCCATTCCGCAGCGAGGTCATCACCGACCGGGGCCGCGTGCCGCTCGCGCCATTTCTCGCCGCGAGCGACATCGTGGTCAATTGCACCCTGCAGGATCCCAACGCGCCGCTGACGTACCTGCACTCCGAGGACCTGGATGCGTTCCGGCCCGGAAGCCTGATCGTGGACGTGTCCTGCGACGAGGGCATGGGCTTCAGCTGGGCGAAATCCACCACGTTCGCCGAGCCGATGTTCAAGGTCGGGGACCATATCGACTACTACGCGGTGGACCACAGCCCCTCCTACCTGTGGAACTCGTCCAGCTGGGAAATCAGCGAGGCGCTCCTGCCGTTCCTGGAAACCGTGATCACCGGCCCCGGGGCCTGGAGCGCGAACGAGACCATCCGCCGCGCGATCGAAATCCGCGACGGCGTGGTCCTCAACCCGGACGTACTGCAGTTCCAGCAGCGGAAGCCGGAGTACCCGCACGCCCCGCTGGCCGTCTAGCGCCGGACGATCTTCACGAGCCGCCGGCGGTCCTTCACGTCCACCTTGAGCATCAGCTGGCCGCGGCGTGCCAGCACGACGGCGACCGTCGCCGCGGCCAGTGCCGGCACCCCGCCGGAGACCAGGATGGCGGTGTGCGGATCCACATGCTCGGCCAGCCATCCGATCATCGGCCCGCCAATGGCCTGCCCGCCGATCAGCACCATGATGTACAGGCTCATGACGCGCCCTCGGATGGCCATATTGGAGCTGATCTGGACCAGCTGGTTAGCCGCTGTCAGGAACATCAGGCACCAGAACCCGGCCAGTACCATCGCCGCCCCGAACCACACCATGGACGGCGCCAGCGAGGCGAGGCAGAGCATCAGCCCGTACATCCCCGCCCCCAGCATCACCGAGCGCAGCCTCAGTTGCCGCCGGCGGGCGGAAGTGATGGCCCCGGCCAGCGCCCCGAGGGCCACCAGCGCGTTCAGCAGGCCGTAGCCGCCGGCGCCGACGTCGTACACGTTGTCCGCGAACGCGGCCAGCAGCACCGGCAGGCTCATCGCGAATACGGCGATGAAGCCGGCCATCAGCCACGGCCAGTAGATGGTGGGTTTGCTCAGCGCATAGTTCAGCCCCTCCTTGAGCATGCCCTTGCGCTTGGGCACCGGCGCGCTGATGTGCAGCTGGTCCTTCCGCAGCGTGAGCAGCATCGCGACCGTGAAGCAGCAGGCGACGGCGTTCGCGGCGAACGCCCAGCCGGCCCCCACCGCGGTGAGCAGCAGTCCGGCGAGCGCAGGCCCGATCAGGCCACCGAGCTGGAACGTCGTAGAGTTCACGCTGATGGCGTTCCGGAGGTAGGTCGGGCCGACGAGTTCATTGACGAAGACCTGCCGCGCGGGCTGGTCCAGCACAGTGACCAGGCCCAGGGCCAGGGCGATCACGTACACGTGCCAGACCTCGATCCGATGGCTCAGCGCCAGCACCGCGAGGATGGCCGCGAGCAGGGCTGCCGCCGACTGGCACAGCATCAGGATCTTCCGCTTCGCGAAGCGGTCCGCCATCATGCCCGCCCACGGGCCCAGGAACAGCGAGGGCAGGAACTGGAGCGCCACGGTGATCCCGACGGCGGTAACGGAACCGGAGAGCTGGAGTACCAGCCAGTCCTGGGCGATCCGTTGCATCCACAGGGCGATCACGGCGATGAAGTGGCCGATCACGAAGATGCGGAAATTACGGACTTTCAATGAGATGAAGGTGTGGCGCCAGGGAAGCCGCTGGCTGACGACGGGGATGGGCGCGGTGTTCGTGTCCGGCAGTGCAGTTACGTTGGCCTCTAACGGCGGAGGGGGTGCCACGGAAAGTCCTCAAAGGAGCGGGTGAGCGGGGATGCCTTAACGCTAAGCTGGCCGCAACAGATTGTGGAAGCTTATTCACCGCATAACTCGGATTACGAAACGCAATGCGGCGCGGGATCGCCGCAGCTCAGGAGACCGCATGTTTGAACCCGCGCAGCTGCGATCCTTCCTGGCCGTGGCTGAAACACTGAGCTTCACCAAGGCGGCGGAGCGGCTGGGCCTGGCGCAACCGACGGTCAGCCAGCACGTGCGCAAGCTCGAGACCGCCGCGAAGCGGGTCCTGGTGGCCAGGGACACCCGGGATGTGCGGCTGACCGACAACGGGGACGCCATGGCCGGGTTCGCCCGCAGCATCCTGGCCGCGCACGACGCCGCCTCCCGCTACTTCTCCGGATCGGCCATGCGCGGCCGGCTGCGTTTCGGCACGGCCGACGACCTCGCGATCACCGGGCTGCCGAGGATCCTGCGGGAGTTTCGGCAGGTCTACCCGCAGATCAACCTGGAACTGACCGTGGGCCAAAGCGACCAGCTCTACAAGCGGCTCAACGCCGGCCAGCTGGACCTCGTCTTCGTCAAATGGGTGGCCGGGGCCAAGGACGGCACCGTGGTGCAGCAGGATTCCTTCGCCTGGGTGGGCCTGGAACAGACCGCACTGGACCCGGCCGAATCCGTGCCGCTGATTGCTTACCCCGCCCCCAGCCTGAGCCGGAAACTGGCCATCGACGCGCTCGAATCCGCTGGGCGGACCTGGCGGATCACGTGCACCACCCGGCAGATCAGCGGGGTGCTGGCCGCAGTCCGCGCCGGTATCGGAGTGGCCGTCATGCCGTCCTCGCTGGTGCCGGAGGACCTGAAGATCATTACCCGGCGCTTTGACCTGCCGGCGGTGGGCGACGTCGATTTCACCCTGATCCGCAACCCGCTGGCCAATACCGAGGTGATCGAGGCCCTGACCCAGACCATCGCGGGCCGGACCCTGAAGCGCTCCGCCTAGGCGGCCGGAGGGCACCTGCGTACTCACCGATGTACCTACTCGGATTGCGTACTTACGCGTACCATTGATCCACTTGAGTTCGTGACATATCCTGAGTGTGTTGCAGGTCAAGCAGAGGCCTATGACAACGATTCGAAACACGAACGCTGTCCTTGGTGTCTGCCATGCGGCGACCCTCCGGAGGCGTTCGGGATAGGCCGACAATGACGCCAGCCGTAAACCGCCCCCACCCATCAGCATCAGCCCGCAGCCTCAAGCCGGCGGGCCCGCTTTCGCAGGTGGTGAACCGCGGCTCCGCAGCCCACCACCCCAGCCGCGGACGTTTGGACCCGCACCCTCCGGCCCTGGTGGAGGCCGAATACGTCGGCAGTCCCTACTGCGAACGCTGCGGAACCGACGAGTTCATCTACCTTGAGACTTTTGTCCCTGCCACTCACCACCGGGACGGTTCCATCAACAAGCTGGGCGAAGTCACGTACTTCTGCTCCGGTTGCGACGACTTCTCGGCCCACGCCGTGCCTGCCTCGTGGGTTCCACCCGGCTGGTACTTCGGCTGAGTCGGCAGGCTCCGAGCCACAAGACACGAGCCGGGCGGCCACTATTGGAGGGTGGCCGTCCGGCTCGTTTTTGTGCCGCCTGCAGGGAGGCGGTCCCTGGATCAGCCCGTCAGATCAGCCCGTCCGAGATGTGGTTCGGGGTGCCGAAGCGGTGCGCTGTGATGCTGACGGCCTGCTCGTGCAGGAACGGCAGCAGTTCAACGCGTCCGGCTTCGGTGACCGGGTGGAAGTAGACCGCCAGGTCGGGACGGCCCCCGGTCGCCTCGGCCAGGGCCTCGGCGTTCCCGCCGATGAGCCGGATCCGCGAGGTTGCGAGCCTGGCCGCGCCGGCGAGCTTGCCCGCGGAGGCCAGCCAGTCGGCGTCGTTCTCGACGGTCACCTCGATGCCGAGGCCGGCGAGGACGGTGCGCAGCCGGGCCGGGAGTTCGACGGCGGTGGACACCGTCAGTGCGGAGCCCGCCAGGACGCCGGCCGCCACGGTCCGGACCAGGTGGGCGAGCGGTTCGCCTTCTGAGAGCCGCACCGTGACCGGCAGTGACCGGTAGCGGAAGATGTTCCGCTCGGCGCTGAGCCCGGAGACATCCTTGGCAGTGCCGAATTCCTCGGCCCAGGCGAGGGCGTCGGAGGCCAGGGCGCGCTGCAGCGGTTCCAGCTCGCCGTCGGCCAGGAAGCCCTGGGCTGCCTGCTCCAGCCGGCGGACGCCGGCATGCGCGGCCACCTTGCCGGCCGCGGTGCTGGGCTTGCTGACCCATTCGCCGAGCCCAACAAGGTAGTTGGGCCCGCCGGCCTTGGTGCCGGCTCCGACGGCGGACTTCTTCCAGCCGCCGAAGGGCTGGCGCTGCACGATGGCGCCGGTGATGCCGCGGTTGACGTAGAGGTTGCCGGCCTGGACGGTGTCGAGCCAGATGCCCACTTCCTCCGGGTTCAGCGAGTGCAGGCCGGAGGTGAGGCCGTACTCGATCTGGTTCTGGATGGCGATGGCGTCCTCCAGGGTGTCAGCGGTCATCACGCCCAGCACGGGGCCGAAGAATTCGGTGAGGTGGAAGTAGGAGCCGCGGCGCACGCCGTAGCGCACGCCCGGGCTCCAGAGCTTGCCCGTCCCGTCCAGCTGCTTCGGCTCGACGGCCCAGTTTTCGCCTTCGCCGAGGGTGGTGAGGGCGTTGAGGAGCTTGCCGCCGGCGGGTTCGATGATCGGGCCCATCTGGCTGGACGGATCCTCCGGGTATCCGACCTTCAGGGACGTGACGGCGTCGATCAGCTGGTTGTGGAACCGCCTGGACTGGGCCACGGATCCCACGAGGATCACCAGCGAGGCGGCAGAGCACTTCTGCCCGGCGTGGCCGAAGGCGGAATATGCGACGTCCTTGGCGGCGAGGTCCAGGTCGGCACTCGGGGTCACGATGATGGCGTTCTTGCCGCTGGTCTCGGCGAGCAGCGGCAGGTCCTTGCGGAAGGAACGGAAGAGTTCGGCGGTCTCATAGCCGCCGGTGAGGATCACCCGGTCCACCGCGGGATGGGAGATCAGCTGCCGGCCAAGCTCACGCTCGCCCAGCTGGACCATGGTCAGGACGTCCCGCGGGACGCCGGCCTCCCAAAGGGCCTCGATCATCACGGCACCGCTGCGGCGGGCCTGCTTGGCGGGCTTGATCACGACGGCGGAGCCGGCGGCGAGGGCGGCCAGGGTGGAGCCGGCCGGGATGGCGACCGGGAAGTTCCACGGCGGGGTCACCACGGTGAGCTTCGCCGGGACGAAGGCGGCACCGTCGACGTCGTCGAGCTTGCGGGCCGCTTCGGCGTAGTAGTGAGCGAAGTCGACAGCCTCGCTGACCTCCGGGTCGCCCTGGTCGATGGTCTTGCCGGTTTCGCTGGCCATAACCTCCAGCAGGTCGGCACGGCGGGCTTCCAGGACATCGCCGGCGCGGTGCAGGATCGCCGCACGCTCGTCACCGGAGAGGGCGCCCCAGGCCTTGCCCTTTTCCACCGCGGTGTTGATCACGGTGTTGAGGGTCTGCTCGTCGTTGATGGTGGCCGCGTCCACGGCGTCGTTGCCGAGGGTCGAGAAGGGGACCCGTTCCAGGATGGCGCGGCCCCAATCGCGGTTGGCGGGCAGCGAGGGGTCGGTGTCCGCGGTGTTCTCGAAGGAGTCGTGCGGCATGGGCTCGGGCGGAAGGCTGCGGTTCTGCCGGCGGTTGGGCGGCGGGACCTCGTCGTCGAGCTTGGCGAGGGAGGCGAGGAAGCGCTGCTTCTCGCGCTCGAAGAGCGTTTCGTTCTCGCTGAGTTCAAAAACGGCGGACATGAAGTTGTCCTGGCTGGCACCTTCCTCGAGCCGGCGGATCAGGTACGCGATCGCGACGTCGAACTCGGCGGGGTGGACCACGGGGGTGTAGAGCAGGAGCGAGCCTACGTCCTTTTTGACGGCTTCCGCCTGGCCCTGGGCCATACCAAGCAGCATCTCGAACTCGATGCCGGACTCCACGCCGCGCTGCTTGGCCAGCAGCCAGGCGAACGCGATGTCGAAGAGGTTGTGGCCGGCGACGCCGACCCGGATGTTGCGGATCCGGTCCGGGTGCAGCGCGTAGTTGATGACGCGCTTGTAGTTGGTGTCAGAGTCCTGCTTGGTGCCCCAGGTGGCGAGCGGCCAGTCATGCAGGGACGCTTCGACCTGTTCCATCGGCAGGTTGGCGCCCTTCACCACGCGGACCTTGATCGCGGCGCCGCCGTCGGCGCGGCGGGCGGAGGCCCAGTCCTGCAGGCGGATCATGGCGGCGAGCGCGTCCGGGAGGTAGGCCTGCAGCACGATGCCGGCCTCGAGGTTCTTGAACTCCGGCTTGTCCAGGATCCGGGTGAAGACCGCGATGGTCATGTCCAGGTCCTTGTATTCCTCCATGTCCAGGTTGATGAACTTGGCGTTCTGTCCGTCGGCGGCAAAGGACGCGGCGCGGGTGAAGAGCGGGGTGAGCTTCTCGACCACATGCTCAACGGCCTCGTCGAAAGCCCAGGCCGAGTGCGGGGCCACCGTGGAGGAGACCTTGATGGAGACGTAGTCGACGTCGGGGCGGGCGAGCAGTTTGTGCGTTCCCTCAAGGCGGCGCGAGGCCTCGTGTTCGCCGAGTACGGCCTCGCCCAGGAGGTTGACGTTGAGCTTGATGCCGTCCTTGCGGATCTTGGCAATGGCCGGGCCCAGCTTGGCGTCGGTGGCATCGACGATGAGGTGGCCGACCATTTCACGGAGCACCCGGCGGGCGATCGGGATGACCACCTGCGGCAGCGCCGGAGCCACGGTGCCGCCGAGGCGGACGGCGCCACGCATGTACCAGGGCAGGAAGGCGGGGACCTTGGGGGCCAGCGCGGCAAGGTTGCGGGCGGCGACTTCCAGGTCCTCGGGGCGGACGACGCCGTCGACGAACCCGACGGTGAAGTCCAGGCCGTTGGGGTCCTTCAGGACGCCGGCGAGCTGCTCGGCGGAGGCGTCCACCGGGACTTTCGCCGCCTCGGTGAGCCAGCGGCGTACCAGCCCGGTGGTCTCCTCGGCGAGGGCTGCGGCCTCGAGGACCGGTGAGCCTTCCGAGACGGGTGCGTGCGCGGCCGCGTTGCCGGTGTTCACACCGGACTCCGTTGAAATGTTGGTCATGGCTGGTACTCGTTCTTTCTCAAGGTATGGACCGTTCTAGATTCAGTATGCGACCGGATTTTCATAAGATAAAGCGATGTTTTCCGAGCAATACTGGTTAGGAAAATCGAAGGCTAGGTGGCCTGTCTGATCAGCCGCTCATCCCCCCCGGACCCTCCCTCACTTCCCGTCCCTTTTCGGACGACCCTCCCTCAGTTGACGCCCCGAAACGACGAACCCCCTCCCACGAAGTGAGAGAGGGTTTGTCGCTAACGCGCCGGACCTGAGGGAGCGTCCCGATATTTGCTGCCAGAAGTGAGGGGGGTGATGGGCTAGCCGAGGGGGCGGTGCAACTCCACGAGCTCCTCGTGCCGCGGACTCTCAGGGTTCATCAGCGAGTGCTTGCGCCCGTAGCCGAAGTAGATGACCAGGCCGATGACGAGCCAGACGCCGAAGCGGGCCCAGGTCTCCCAATGCAGCTGGAACATCAGGAACGCCGAGGCCAGCACACCAAAGGCCGGAACCAGCGGCATCAGGGGAAGCCGGAAGGTGCGCGGGGCGTCGGGCTTCTTGTAGCGGAACACGATGACCGCGGTACAGACGACGACGAACGCGGCCAGGATGCCGATGTTGGTCAGGTCGGCCACGGCCTTGATCGGGAACACTCCGGCGAGGAGTGCGGAGGCGATTCCGGCGATCCAGGTGACACGCTGCGGCGTACCGTGGCGGTCCGTCTTGGCGAACCAGCCGGGAAGCAGCCCGTCGCGGCTCATCGAGAACCAGACGCGGGTAACGCCGAGCAGGAAGGTGAGCATCACGGTCAGGATGGACAGCACGGCAAAGACCGAGATGATCGTGGCGATGACCGGCAACCCGACGCTGTTGAAGGCGGAGGCGAAGCCGGCCTTGGGGTCGATTTCCTGGTAGTTCTGCATGCCGGTGAGGACCAGGGTGGCAGCGACGTACAGGAGCATCGCGACAATCAGGGACATGATGATTGCCTTCGGCATGTGCTTTTTGCCGTCCTTGGCTTCCTCCGCGGCGGTGCTCATCGCGTCGTAACCGAACACGGCGAAGAAGACCGTGGCTGCTCCCGCCACTACCGGGCCGAACCCGCTGGGCATGAACGGGTTGTAGTTACCGGTGTCGATGTAGAAGATGCCGAGGCCAATGATGAAGAGGATTAGGATGACCTTGATCGCCACGGCAATGAGTTCGAAGCGTCCGAAGGTCTTGGTGCCGCGGGACAGGATCCAGGTCACGATCAGACAGACTACGATCGCCGGGATGTTGACGATGCCGCCGGTTCCTTCGTCCGGCGTCGCAGTCATCCAGACGGGCATCTGGATACCGATGCCGGTGAGGAAGGCGTCGAAGTAGCCGGAAATGCCGATGGCCACTACGGCCACGATCGCGATGTATTCCAGCAGCAGGTCCCAGCCAATGAACCAGCCGATGATTTCGCCAAGCGCCACGTAGCCGTACGTGTAGGCCGAGCCGGCCCGCGGGATCATGCCGGCGAATTCCGCGTAGGACAAGGCGGCCGCCGCGGAGGCGAGGCCCGCGATCAGGAAGGAGAACAGCACGGCGGGGCCGACGCCGGGTTCGGATTCGCTGCCGTGGGCGACGAGGCCCGCCAGGGAGAAGATGCCGACGCCGATGATGCCGCCGACGCCGATGGCCGTCAGTTGCCAGAGCCCGAGGCTCTTCATCAGGCCGCTGTGTAGGTTTTCTTCTTCGATGTCGTCGATGGGCTTGCGCCGCATGATCGACCGGTCTATGTCTTTTGTGCTCATCAGGGTCTCCTGCTTAGGTGTGGCGCCCATCAATCCACCCTGTGATGGGAGTTACTCAACGACAACAGTATGCAAGCAGGATTGCATTAGATAAAGTGAATTCTCCTAATCAATAAACATTAGAATTCACAAAGGAATAGCGATGCTGGATGTCCGGCGGTTGCGCCTGTTGCGCGAACTGAAGATCCGGGGCACCCTGGCCGAGGTCGCGGAGGCGCTGCAGTACAGCCCTTCCTCGGTCTCCCAGCAGCTGGCCCTGCTGGAAAAGGAGGCCGGCGTCGAGCTGCTTCGCAAGACCGGACGCCGGGTCCAGCTCACCCCGCAGGCCGAAGTCCTGGTGGCGCACACGGCGCAGCTGCTGGAAACGCTGGAACAGGCCGAAGCTGATCTGGCGGCTTCGCTGACCACTGTGACGGGCACGGTCCGTATTGCCGTTTTCCAGTCCGCGGCGCTGGCCCTGATGCCGGACGCCCTCACCCGGATGTCGTCGCGCTATCCCGAAGTGCGGATTGAGATGACCCAGCGGGAACCCGAAACGGCACTTCATGAAACCTGGGCCCGGGACTTCGACCTGGTGATTGCCGAGCAGTACCCCGGACACGCGGCACCCCGGTATGCCGAACTCGACCGGCTCCGGCTCACCAGCGATGCGATCCGCCTCGCCGTTCCGCCGCGTTCCCCCGGCCGGCCGCCGGTAACGACCCTCACGGACACCGCCGCGCTGGCCTGGGTGATGGAACCGCGGGGGGCGGCGTCACGGCACTGGGCCGAGCAGGCCTGCCGCAGCGCCGGGTTCGAACCCGACGTCCGTTACGAGACGGCTGACCTGCAGGCCCAGATTCGGCTGATCGAATCCGGCAACGCTGTGGCCCTCATGCCGGACCTCGTCTGGACCGGGCGGGGGACGACGTCGGAACTGATCACCCTGCCGGGCGATCCGCACCGGACCATCTTCACCTCGGTCCGGCGCTCCAGCACCAGGCGCCCGGCGATCCTGGCCGCCCGGGAGATCCTGGCCGAGACTGCAGCCTCCATCCCGCCCGCCGGCCCGTGACCGGGAAGGCGGTGTGGGCCGGCGGTGTTGGCTGGCTCACAGCGCCGGCGGCGGGCCGGCGCTAGACTGGTCCCGTTATGAATCGCACAATATTCAAGTCCAAAATCCACCGCGCCACGGTCACGCACGCGGACCTCCACTATGTCGGTTCGGTCACCGTTGACCTGGATCTGCTGGAAGCGGCCGACATTCTTCCCGGCGAACTGGTGTCCATCGTTGACGTCACCAACGGCGCCCGCCTGGAGACCTATACGATTGCCGGCGAGCGCGGTTCCGGCGTCATCGGGATCAACGGCGCAGCGGCGCACCTCATGCACGAGAACGACGTCATCATTCTCATCACTTACGCCCAGATGACCACGGACGAGGCCAAGGCCTACAGCCCCAAGGTGGTCCATGTGGACAAGGACAACAAAATTGTCCAGATCGGCAACGACCCGGCGGAGGGCCATACCCCCGGGATCATGCGACCGCCGTTCGCGCTGAACAACGCCACGCTCAACTGACGCCCTCAAACCACTGACGCCTCAATCCGCTGACGTTCTTCCGCTGCAACAGGCGCCAGGCATTAATAAAGCTGATTAGTCTGGGAGGGTGACTGCCGCCTCTTCCCCGCCTTCCACTCCGCGGACCGCCGCGTGCTAGGGGTTCTGGCCGGCTTCTTTGTGGTCTGGTGCATCATCCTGGTGGGCATGTTCGTCGGCCGGCGCGGCATCCTGGGCGAGAACGCCAGGTCCGTGCTGAGCGCCCTGACATTCTTCGTCGCCAGCCCCGCCCTCCTGTTCGAGACGCTCAGCAAGGCCACACTGCACGACGTCTTCGCCGCGCCGCTCCTGGTCACAGCGGTCGGGGCCATCGCGACGGCGGCGCTCTTCTTCGTCATCGTCCGTTTCCTGCTCAAACGCTCGGTGCCGGAATCCCTGATGTCCTCCATGGGCGCCTCGCTGGCCAACTCCGCCAATCTGGGCATCCCGATCGCCGTTTTTGTCCTCGGGGACGCCAGTTACGTGGCCCCGCTGCTCATCTTCCAGCTGGCCTTCTTCACGCCGCTGTTCCTGATGGCCCTCGACGCCACCACCAGCAGCCACCGGACCACACTGTTGGGGTTCGGGATCATGATCCTGCGGAATCCGATGATCGTGGGCTCCGGCCTTGGCCTCCTGGTGGCGGGGACAGGCTGGCAGGTCCCGGAGCTGGTGATGCAGCCCATCCACCTGATCGGCGGTGCCGCGATTCCGGCCATGCTGCTTGCCTTTGGCATGAGCCTCAATGACTCCCGGCCTCTGCAGGCCTCGGCCGGCCGGCGCCTCGACACCCTGCTGGCCAGTTGCTTCAAGCTCTTCGTCCACCCGGCGCTGGCCTATGTTTTTGCCCGCTTCGCCCTCGGCATGGAGGACCAGGCCCTCTTCGCGGTCGTGGTGACCTCGGCCCTGCCCACGGCGCAGAACGTGTTCGTTGCCGCCAGCCGGTACCAGACCGGCCTCACGGTCGCCAAGGACACCGTCCTCATCACCACCATCGTCGCCGTGCCGGGCATGATCGGCGTCGCCCTGCTGCTCGCCTGACGCCCACCCCAACAAAACGCTCGCTCCTGTCAGCACCCACACCCTCCGGAGGACCCATGACCACCAGCCTGGACACCGTCGTCATTGGAGCCGGGGCCATGGGCTCGGCGGCCACCTGGGCCCTGGCCAGCCGCGGCCGGGATGTCACCCTGCTGGAGCAGTTCAGCCCCGGACACCGCAACGGCGCGTCGCACGGGGCCACCCGGAACCTTAACCCCGGCTACGCAGATCCGGACTACGTGGCCATGCTCGCCGAGGCCGTCCGGCTGTGGGACGAGCTCGAGGCTGACGGCGGTGAGCGCCTCCTGGCGCGCACCGGCGTCGTGAACCACGGCACCGACCCGCGGCTGGGCGCGGTGCGCAGCGCCCTGCTCGGGGCAGGGCTGCGGGCCGAGTTCCTGAGTGCCACGGAAGCCGCCGAACGCTGGCGCGGCATCCGGTTCGACCAGCAGGTGCTGCACATGCCCGACGGCGGGCAGCTGAATCCCGATGCCGCCCTGCCGGTGCTGCAGCGCCTCGCCGCGGTCCGCGGGGCCGACATCCGGTACCGGGTCAAGGTGCTGGATCTCGCAGTGGAGGGCGGCGGCGTCCGGCTCACGCTCGACGCCGGGGGCCGCACTGAGGTGCTGACCGCCCGGCAGGCCGTGGTCACGGCCGGGGCCTGGACTTCGAAACTGCTCGGCACGGCGGCGTCCCTCCCCAGGCTCACCGTGACGCAGGAACAGCCGGCGCACTTCGCCATTGCGGACGAGGGTGCGCTCTGGCCCGGGTTCAACCATGTTCCGGGCCAGGGTGCGGAGTTCGCCGACTGGTACTCACCGGTCTACGGCATGCAGACTCCCGGGGAGGGCATCAAGGCCGGCTGGCACGGCGTGGGGCCGGTGGTGGACCCGGACCGGAGGTCGTTCACGCCGGAGCCGGGGCAGCTGGCGGCGCTGCAACGCTACGCGCGGTCCTGGCTGCCCGGAGTGGATGCGGACTCCCTTACGGATATCAGCTGCACCTACACCACCACCGTGGACGAGAACTTCATCCTCGACCGCACCGGGCCCCTGGTGATCGGCGCGGGCTTCTCCGGCCACGGGTTCAAATTCACGCCCGTGATCGGGCGGATCCTCGCCGACCTCGCCACCGGCGAAGGTCCCGCACCGGCGATCTTCTCGGCATCCCGCCCGCGGCTCCGCTGACCCCGCGGGCAACCCTGGAGCAACGCGGGGTCAGATCGCGCCCATCCCGGCCCTCAGCATGGGCGCGATGTGACCCCGCGTTGCTGTGGACGGCGGTAGGCTGGGACCGGTCTCAAGCTGCTCCGCGGGGACCCGGGGCAACAGCATGAAGTGGGGAAGAATTGCACAGGGTCACACCACGCAACACTGCGGGATCCAGCACCGCCAGGTCCGGCGCCGTCGACTGGATCGCGGCCGGGCTGGCGGGGCTGCTGCTGGTCTCCGCCACGGCCTGCGCCAGCCCCGGGACGGCACCGGCCGCCGCGCCGGCCCCCGCCGCGAGCGCCTCTGCCCCCGCTGAGAGCTCCACCGCCCCGGCCCCCGTGGAGAGTCCCGCGCCCACCGCCGAGGGGGCCGCACCGGACCCCGTCGCCAGCAAAGCCCTGGACGTGCTGGCCACAATCCCGGTCAAGGGCCGGGCCCCGAAGACGGGTTACTCGCGCGACCAGTTCGGCCAGGCCTGGGCCGACGTCGACCGCAACGGCTGCGACACCCGCAATGACATGCTCCGTCGGGACCTGACCGATCTCGCCCTCAAGCCTGGCACCCGGGACTGCGTTGTCCTCTCCGGCATCCTGAACGACCCCTACACGGCAAGCCTGGTCAACTTCCTCCGCGGCAACAGCACCAGCGCCGCCGTGCAGATCGACCATGTCGTGGCCCTCAGCGACGCCTGGCAGAAGGGCGCCCAGCAGCTTACCGAGGCTCAGCGGCTTTCCTTCGCCAACGATCCGCTGAACCTGCTCGCGGTGGACGGCCCCACCAACCAGCAAAAGAGCGACGGCGACGCCGCCACCTGGCTGCCGCCGAACAAGTCCTACCGCTGCGACTACGTGGCCCGCCAGATCTCGGTCAAGTCCAGCTACGGGCTCTGGGTCACCCGGGCGGAACACGATGCGATGGCACGGGTCCTGGCCGGCTGCCAGGACACCACCGCCCCCGCCGGCCAGGAAGCACCGGCACCAGCCGAACCCCAGCCGGTACCCCCCGCCGCACCTGCCCCGGCCGACGCCGCACCCCCCGCCGCCCCACCCGCCGCCCCACCCGCTTCGACGGCCGTGTACTACGCGAACTGCGCCGCCGCCCGCGCCGCCGGGGCCGCTCCGCTGCGGGCCGGCCAGCCGGGCTACCGCGAGCAGATGGACGGCGACCGCGACGGCGTCGCCTGCGAATAGCGGACATTCCGCTTCAACTCCAGCGGAGCCACTTAGTTCTTCGGCAGCGCGTCCAGCAGCCGCGCGCAGCGGATGAAGCCCAGATGCGAGTACGCCTGCGGGTGGTTCCCCAGATGCGTCTCGGTGCCCGGGTCGTACTCCTCCGGCAGCAGCCCGGTGGGCCCGAACAGGTTGACCAGCTGGTCGAACAGGTCCCATGCCTCCTCGATCCGCCCCACCGCAACATAGGCCTCGATCAGCCACGTGGTGCAGATGTGGAAGCCGCCCTCCAGGCCCGGCAGGCCGTCGTCGTAACGGTAGCGGAACACGGTGGGCCCTACCCGCAGTTCCCGTTCCACCGCCGTGACAGTGTCCAGGAAACGCTGGTCGGAGACGTCCAGGAGCCCGGAGAGCCCGATATGCAGCACCGCGGCGTCCAGGTCCGGGCTGTCGTAGGCCACGGTATAGGACGCGGCACTCTCATCCCAGCCTTCGCGCAGGACTTCCTCCCTGATGATCGCCGCCGTCGGCTCCCACTCCGGAAGCGGCGTCCGGCCGTGCCGGGCGGCGGTGCGCAGCGCCCGGTCCAGCGCCACCCAGCACATCACCTTGGTGTAGATATGGTGCCGGGGTGCCCGCCGGGCTTCCCAGATTCCGTGGTCCGCCTCGTGCCAGCGGGCCAGGACGGCCGAAGCCATCTGGACCATCAGCTCCCAGTGCGCATCATCCAGCGCCCCCTGCCGCGCGCTCAGGGCATCGATCAGCTCGGCGACCGGCCCGAACACGTCCAGCTGCACCTGGTGGTCCGCGGCGTTGCCGATCCGGACCGGCCGGGACCCCGCGTAGCCGGGGAGGCTCTCGATGATGGCTTCGGTGGACAGCGGCGCCCCGGTGACCGAATACAGCGGATGCAGCCACTCCGGGCCGGGGGCATGGGCCAGGATCCGCCCCAGCCAGCCCAGGAACCCTTCCGCCTCCGACGTCGAGCCGAGGTCCACCAGCGCGTTGACCGTCATGGAGCCGTCCCGCAGCCAGCAGTACCGGTAGTCCCAGTTGCGGGTGCCGCCGATCCCCTCCGGCAGCGACGTGGTCGGCGCCGCCAGCACGGCGCCGGTGGGCTCGTGGACCAGGGCGCGGAGCACCAGGGCGGACCGGCGGACCAGGGAGGGTTTCACGGAGGGCAGCTGCAGTGCCTGCACCCAGCGCCGGGAATGATGCGCGACGGCGGCGCGGCGCGAGTTCTCCTCCGGCTGCTCCGCGCGCTGGAGTTCCGTGTCGCCGCAGCGCAGGTTCAGCACCACCGGGCCGTGCCGCAGCTCGACGTCGGCCGTGGCGGTGGCGTGGCGGCCGTCCGAAGTGATGGTGAAGCTGACGCCGGGGGCGAGCAGGATGATCGGGTCAGCGGTCCCCACGACGTGCAACTCCTCCCCCCGGGCCTCCATGCTGAAGGGCGCGTTCGCGTAGTCCGGGCGGGGCGCAAAGACTATCCGCGCCGTTCCCGTGCCCGAGAGCACCCGGACCAGGCTGGTCACCCCCTCCGGTGCCGGTTCCAGATAGTCAGTGACGGTAACGTCGGCCCAGCGGGTTTCCACGATCATGGTGCTGTCCACATAGCGCTGGCCCAGGACCTGCGAGGCCTTCACCGGCTCGACCGAAAAGTGGCCGGCCGCGTCGCCGCCGAGGAGATGCGCGAACAGGGACCCCGAGTCCGGCAGCGGATGGCTCATCCAGCAAATCTTGGCGTCCGGGGTGATCAGCGCCGTGGAGGAGCCGTTGCCGATCAGCGAATGCCGTTCCAGGCCGACGGCGTCCTCCCCGAACAGCCAGGCCCGCCGCAGTTCAAAAAGGATGGCCAGCACCCGGGCGAAGGACTCGGGGTCCCGCAGCCGGTGCGCGGCCAGCGTGGGGCCCTCCCCCACCCGCAGGGCCATGTCCGGCCCGCGCAGGGTCGCCATTGCCAGCTCATCACTGGCCGCGTCCCCCGCGTATAGGGCGGCACTGACGCCGAGCATGGAGCGCAGGTGTTCCAGGGCGGTGGCCTTGGCCGGTTCCACCACGGACAGGTCCAGCACCGAACCGTCCACGATGAAGGACAGCCCGTGCGCCCGGGCGATGGCCTCCGCTTGCTCGATGGCCAGCGCAACGACGTCGGGGGCTGCCGGGCGGGTGTGCACTGACACGGCGACGGGCTTCCGCTCGATCGTGATGCCGCGGTAGGCGCCCACAGTTTCGGCGAGCGCCTGGCTGGCCTGCTGGAGCACGGACTCGGTGGCCAGGGACAGTCCGTGGGCGTAGCCCATGTCAAACTCGGCGCCGTGCGAACCGACCAGGTGCACCTCGGCCGGAAGCCGCGAGACGGCGGCCAGGTCGCGCAGGGAACGCCCCGAGATGACGGCAGCGTGGGTGTTCGGCAGGGCAGCCAGCGCCCGGAGGGCAATCGCGGCGCTGCCCAGCGGAAGCGTTTCGGTGGAGATGCCTTCCGCGGCGCACAGGGTACCGCCGTAGTTGCAGGCCACGAGCAGCCCGGGGGTGCGGGCCAGGATCTTGAGTTCGGCCAGCAGCTGCGGCGTCAGCCCGTCGTCGGCGGCGTTGGTCTGCACAAAGGCGCGGAGCAGACCCAGCGGCAGGGATTTCGTCAGGAGGGCAGAATCGGCCAGGGACTGGTTCAGCGGAGTGGGCATGCGTGGAGTCCTTCGAGTAGTCCCCAATGCCTGCGTGAGACCGTCCGTGGAGGACGTACTTAAAGTATCCTCCCGGCCGATTTCCCGCGGGTGTCCCCGCGGTTGCGGCTATGTAACATCCGCAACCTCCGGCACGGGCAGGCCAACCGATGTACAGCAACACGCATGGCGCAGACGGACCCCGTGGCGCCTAGACCCGGACCAGCCCGGCGACGTCGGCCAGCAGCTGCACCGACCGCAGCCGGGCCTCGGTGCCGGTGCTCTGGTGCGCGACGATAAGCTCGTCGGCGTCGGCGTGGGCAGTGAATTCCTCCAGGTATTCCAGCACGGCGTCCGGGGTGCCCACGGCGGAGTACTTCATCATCTGGGCCACGTGCTGGCCCTGCGGCGAGTCCAGGATCATGTCCGCCTCGTCGTCGCTGAACTCCCGGCCGTTGCCGAAGAACAGCGAGACGCGGGCGCGTTTGGTGGCGTGGAACATTTCCTGCGCCTCGGCCGCGGAATCCGCCGCGATCACGTTGACGCCGGCGATCACATGCGGGGCGTCCAGCTGCGCGGACGGCTGGAAGTCGCGGCGGTAGATCGCGACGGCGTCCTGCAGCGCGTTTGGCGCGAAATGCGAGGCGAAGGCGTAGGGCAGGCCCAGCTGCGCGGCGAGCTTGGCGCCGAAGAGCGAGGATCCCAGGATGTACAGCGGCACGTCGGTGCCCTTGCCCGGGGTGGCCTCCACACCTTGAATGCGGGTGGGGCCGGTCAGGTACCCCTGGAGTTCCAGTACATCCTGCGGGAAGCTGTCCGAGGACATCGGGTCGCGGCGCAGGGCCCTCAGCGTGTTCTGGTCGCTTCCGGGCGCCCGGCCCAGGCCCAGGTCGATCCGGCCCGGGTGAAGGGTTTCAAGGGTGCCGAACTGCTCGGCGATAGTCAGCGGCGAGTGGTTGGGCAGCATCACGCCGCCGGCGCCGAGACGGATACTCTCGGTCTGCGCGGCGACATGGGCGATCAGCACACTGGTGGCCGAGGAGGCGATCGCCGACATGTTGTGGTGCTCGGCGTACCAGACCCGCCGGTAGCCCAGCCTCTCGGCAAGCTGCGCCATCGCGACGCTCCCCGCCAGGCTCTCTGCCGCCGTCTGGCCCTTGCCGATGGTTGCCAGGTCAAGGATGGAATGCGGAACAGTCACGGAAAAGCCGGCCTTTCGTAGCGGGAAGTCTGAGGTGCCACGCCGCATCCCGGCTTGGGCACACTGTCGACAACGACGCCGGGCTCCGGGTTATTTCTGCCTCAGCTGTGGCGCTCCCCATGTAGCAGCCGGTGGCGGCTCAGGGGCACGAGTAGTTGTAGTCCAGCCCGCCGGAGACGTACTGCGTCAGGGCGACGCGGCTGCCGGGGGTGAGCGCCGCCCAAGAGCAGTGGGACTTGGCACCCGTCAGCGACCTCGCTCCCGCCAGCCAACTGGGCAAGCCTGCGAGGGGGCTGCTGGCCTCTACGGTGCCGGCAATCTGGCTCCACTGGTAGCCGGTGGAATACAGGCCGACTTTGGCGTTGATGCCGGTGAAGTAATCGGTCATGCCTTCGAGGACCGCAACATTGGCCGCCTTATCCGGCTGCCAGCTGTTTTCGGTCTCCACGTCCAGCCACCACAGGTAGTTCTCCGGATTCTCGACCCCGCGGATGGTGGCGTCGTCGTAGGCCTTCGCGTAGCCGTACATATAGGAGCAGGCCCGGAAGTCGTTTGCCCCGCTGCCGCACACACCGTACGGGTTGGGCACGTCAACGCCGCCGTACTGGTTGGAACTGGGCCACCACGAACCCTGCAGGCCGGGGTTGGCCGTATTGACGTACAGCGCCACTCGAGGCTGCGCGGTGAGCGCCGGGGACGGGGCGGTGTCTGCCCAGGCGAGCTGGGTTGCCAGGCACGGGTTGGTGGTGTTGGCGAGGCCGTTATTCACCCCCACGATGGCGAACGCCGGCTGCTTGGGAAGGGTCTTGCCGCACTGGGGCCAGGACACGTCGATGCCGACCGGCTCGGCATTTCGGGGCGGGGCAGCCGCGGCCGGCCCTCCACCCAGCAGTAGCAGGCCCAGCGTGACTGCGGCGGAAACAACTTTTTTCAATACCCGGGTGGCCATACCCCAGCTTACTTCCGGGCCCTGCCCCGTGTCGGGAAACCCGCCGTGCGGGCCCGCGGTTGGAATACTCAGCAGGCTGAGGGAGTTGCCGCCCCTATGAGCCATGACACCTCACAGCATCCGGAAACATCCGCCACGATCGATCTCAAGGACCTGGGAACCGTCCACCGTCTGGGATTCGGGGCCATGCGCATTGTCGGGGACGGCGTCTGGGGCGAGCCTGCGGACCGCAAGGCCGCCATCGCCGTCGTCCGCCGTGCCGTCGAACTCGGCGTCGATTTCATTGACACCGCCGATTCCTACGGGCCGAACATCAGCGAGGAGATCCTTGCCGAGGCCCTGCACCCCTACAAGGACGGTCTGCGGATCGCCACCAAAGTCGGCTTCACGCGCACCGGTCCCCATGAATGGGTGCCGCTGGGCCGCGCCGAATACCTCCGGCAGCAGACCGAGCTGAGCCTGCGCAAGCTCAAGGTCGACGCGCTCGACCTGCTGCAGCTGCACCGGATCGACCCCAAGGTGGATCCGGAGGAGCAGTTCACCGTGCTTCGTGACCTGCAGAAGGAGGGCAAGGTGAAGGCGCTGGGCCTGTCCCAGGTCAGCGTCGCAGAACTCGAGGAGGCCGGGAAGTTCTTCACCGTCGCCACCGTGCAGAACCGCTACAACCTCACCGACCGCAGCTCCGAGGACGTGCTCAACTACGCCGAGGAGAACGGGATCGGTTTCATCCCCTGGGCGCCGATCTCCGCCGGCGAGCTGGCTCAGCCCGGCGGGCCGCTGGATGCGGCCGCCCAGCGGCTCGGCGCCACCACGTCGCAGGTGGCCCTGGCCTGGCTGCTGCGCCGCTCCCCCGCCATAATGCCGATCCCCGGCACCGGCTCGGTCCAGCACCTCGAAGAGAACCTGGCCGCTGCCGGCATCGTCCTGGATGACACCACCTTCGCCGAACTCGAAGCCGCCCGCTAGAACCCCCTACTCACCACCGCCGGCCGCGTGGCCGGCAGAACAGGAGCCTCACATGGCTAGCATTCTGATGGTTGTATCCGCCGCCGATTCCCTCACCATGCGTGACGGCAGCGAACACCCCACCGGTTACTGGGCCGAGGAGCTGGTGGTTTCGCACCAGCTCCTCCGCAACGCCGGACACACCGTCCACATCGCCACGCCCGGCGGCGCGAAGCCCACGGTGGACGAGGTGAGCCTGGCGGCCGAGTCCGCCGGCGGCCAGGACCGCGCCGACAGCTTCCGTACGTACCTCGCCGAGATCGACGCCGAGCTGTCCGCGCCACTCGCGCTGGCCGACGTCGACCCCTCCGGCTACGACGCGATCGTCCTGCCGGGCGGCCACGGCCCGATGACCGACCTCTACCGGGACGCCGCCCTCGGCAGGATCCTGGTGGCGGCGAACACGGCCGGCAAGATCATCGCCCCGTTCTGCCATGGCCCGGCCGGCCTGCTGAGCGCGACGGACGACGCCGGTGCGTTCGCCTTCGCGGGACGCCGCCTCACCGTTTTCACCAACGAGGAGGAACTGGGCGGAGGTACCGGCCCCAACACGCCGTGGTTCGTGGAGGACGTGCTCAAGGACAAGGGCGCGGTCGTCGAGAACGCCGCCGCGTGGAGCTCCCATGTGGTGCGCGACGGCAACCTGATCAGCGGCCAGAACCCGCAGTCCAGCGAGGACGTGGCGAAGGAAGTCCTCAAGGCCCTCGCCGACTAGCACCGCCGCAACACCACCTGCCGAAGCCGGGTCCGGGTTGCCGGGCCCGGCTAAGCTGTCCGCATGGCCATCAAATCCACCGCAGACAAAGTCGCCACCATCCAGAAGGGGTACACCCTCGAGGGACCCACGATTGAGCTCGGCGCCGCGATCGTCGACGGCGAAGTCCACAAGGATGCCCCCGTCCGGCTGCCGCTGGCCATGATGAACCGCCACGGGCTGGTGGCCGGGGCAACCGGCACGGGCAAGACCGTCACCCTGCATATGATGGCCGAACAGCTCTCAGCTGCCGGGGTCCCGGTGTTCCTGGCGGATATCAAGGGCGATCTGTCCGGGCTGGCCACGGCCGCCACGGGCAGCGAAAAACTGATGGACCGCACGGCAGGGATCGGCCAGCCCTGGACCGGCAAGACGTTCCCCGTGGAGTTCCTGGCCCTGGGCGGCGACGGCAACGGCATCCCGGTCCGCGCCACCGTCACCTCCTTCGGCCCGATCCTGCTCTCCCGCGTCATGGAGCTCAACGACACGCAGGAATCGAGCCTGCAGCTGGTCTTCCACTTCGCGGACAAGAACAACCTCGAACTGATCGACCTGAAGGACCTGCGCGCCGTCATCCAGTTCCTCACCTCCGCGGAAGGAAAGGACGAGCTCCAGGATCTCGGCGGCCTGTCGAAGTCGACAGCCGGCGTGATCCTCCGTGAACTCATCACGCTCGAGGCGCAGGGCATGGAAAAATTCTTCGGTGAACCCGAGTTCGACACCGCCGAACTGATGCGCACCGCCCCGGACGGGCGCGGCGTCATCACCTGCCTGGAGCTGCCGACCCTGCAGACCAAGCCGATGCTGTTCTCCACCTTCCTGATGTGGCTGCTGGCCGACTTGTTCGATGACCTGCCCGAGGCCGGCGACCTGGACAAGCCGAAACTGGTGTTCTTCCTGGACGAGGCCCACCTGCTCTTCAACGGCGCCTCAAAGGCGTTCCTGGACGCCATCACCACCACCGTGCGGCTGATCCGGTCCAAGGGCGTCGGCATCTTCTTCGTCACCCAGACCCCCAAGGATGTCCCCGCGGAGGTCCTCGGGCAGCTCGCCAACCGGGTGCAGCACGCCCTCCGTGCCTACACGCCGGAGGATGCCAAGGCACTCAAAGCCACCGTCTCCACGTTCCCGATGAGCGACTACGATCTCGAAGAAACCCTCACCTCCGCCGGGATCGGCGAGGCCGTCATCACCGTCATGAACGAGAAGGGCGCCCCGACGCCGGTCGCCCTCACCCGCCTGCGCGCGCCGGAATCCGTGATGGGCCCCAGCGCCGACGCCCTGATCTCCAGCACCGTGGCGGGCTCGGCGTTGCTGCCCAAGTACGGCACCGCCGTCGACAACGTCTCCGCCTACGAGAAGATCTCCGGGAAGGCCGCGGCGGACACCGGCGCGGCGGCCCCCGCTCCGGCCGCCGGCACCTCCGACGTCGACGCCGAGGCGCGCCGGATCGAGGAGGAGATCCTGGGCCGCCCCAGCAGCCGGCCCGCTGCGGCACCCGGCCGCCAGAAGCCGAGTCAGGAGTCCCGCCAGGAACCCCGGCAGCCGCAACGGCAGCCGGCGGACGACGGCGGCATGGCCGGAGACCTTGCCGGGGCCCTGGGCGGCGCCCTCGGCGGCGGGCTCAAGAGCATGGCCCGCTCGCTCGGGACCCAGCTCGGCCGCGAACTGCTGCGCGGAGTCTTCGGCACCGCACCCAAGCGCCGCCGCTAGGCGGACCTGTCACATGGGGTCCACGTGACAAGGGGATTCCTGTGGGGTGCAGGTAACGTAAGGTAAGTGCAAATGAGTCAGGCGTTGGTCAGGATCGCAGCCGCGTGGCTGCTGGTCCTCATGCTTGCCGTGGCCGGAGGCATCGTCGCGGTCAACGTCGTGAACAACACCCTGGCCAGCCCGCAGCAGCCTGTCCGTGAATATCTCGATGCCCTGCAGAAGGGCGAAGGCGAGAAAGCCCTCGGCCTGCTGCGCGCTTCCGTTCCCCAAAGCAACGCCGCCATGCTGGACGGCACGGCGCTGCAGACCGCCACCGCCCGGATCAGCGGCATCAAGTACGGCGAGGCCGAGGACCGCGGCAACAACCAGGTCATGGTGCCGATCGACTACACGATTGACGGCAGCGAGCTTCGGACCGAGTTCCTGCTGGAGAGGTCCGGCACTGAATGGCTGTTCTTCCACACATGGGCCATTGTTCCCGCCGCACTTCCAGTCCTTGACGTCACGGTGGTCAACGCCAGCGAGGCCACCCTCAACGGGGTCCCGGTGAACATGCCCAACGGCCGCAACTCCTTCGCCGTCTTTTACCCCGGCGAGTACGAGGCCTCCCTGGCCGGTGAGTACTTTTCCGCCGCAGCCACCACGGCCACAGTGCCCGGCCGGGAGCTCCCCGTGGCACCGCTGAACCTGATGACGGAAGCCACCGATGGGCTGAAGGAGGCGGTGGGCAGCAAGGTGAACGAGTTCCTGGACACCTGCGCCGACACCGCCGACAAGGAGCAGAAACTCCAGCCGGACTGCCCGTTTTACCACACCACCAACAACCGGGTCATAGACGGCACCATCGACTGGAGCATCAGCGAGTACCCCACCATCAGCATCGAACCTTTCGGCGGACGCTGGGTCGTGGCACCCCTGAACGGCAAAGCGCGGATCGAGGCCCAGCAGGTGGATCTGTTCACTGGGGCCGTGACGTATGTCAACAACGTCCACGATTTCAGCTTCACCACGCGCCTGGACATCGACGCAGACACCGTCAAAGTGACCCCGCTCCTGAGCTACTAATCCCGCGGACCAGCGGCAAGGGGCCTGGGGCGCGGGGGGCGGGGCCAGGGCCCGGTTAAAACCAAAAGGCTGCTGTCCGTGACACCGAGGTCACGAACAGCAGCCAAAAGCGGGCACCTTCGGCGGAGGTCAGTCCATTCCGCGCAGGTCCAGCACCAGCTCGGTGTCGCCGTCGGCCTGCAGCAGCACCGGGATGCCCCAGTCCTGCTGGTACAGGTGGCACGCGGCGTGGTCCGGGATCTCTCCGTCCGCGTCCTCCGGGCCGTCGCAGGCAGCGGCGCGGGCGGTGATGTGCAGCACGCCCTCGGGCACGTCGGCGGCGAGTTCCAGGGTGCGGAGCAGTCCCACCGACGTTCCGCCGCCGGCCAGCAGCAGTTCCGGCGGGGTGGAGGAGATCTTCAGCTGGGTCGGGTCGCCCCAGCGGTCGTCCAGTTTCTGGCCCGTCGGCGCGGTGAAGCGGACCGTCAGCTCCAGCAGCCCGGGGGCCACGGGGCTCTTGGGCCGGTGGGTCTGGACCGCGCCCTCGTCCACCTGCTGCGCTTCCTTGGGAATCGGCACATAGACCAGCTGGTGCTTGTTCGCCTCGACCACCACCAGCAGGGGCTCGGCGCCGGCAACGTGGGTGTGGTCCACAATGACGTCGGAGGGCTCGGACAGCCCGCGCGCCAGGGTGGAGACCGTGCCCGAGGAGGGATCATAGCGGCGGACGGCGCCGTTGTACGTGTCGGCGATCGCCACCGAGCCGTCCGGCAGGACGGTGACACCGAGCGGGTGCTGCAGCCGGGCCTCGGAGGCCTCCCCGTCGCGGAAGCCGAAATCGAACAGGCCCTTGCCGACGGCGGATTCAACGGTGATGGCGCCGCCGTCGTCGATTACGAGCTTGCGCAGCGCCGAGGTTTCGGAGTCCGCCACCCAGATGTTGCCGTCGGCGTCCTCGGCGAGGCCGGAGGACTGGGCGAACCACGCTTCCTCGGCCGGGCCGTCGAGCAGGCCCTCAAGGCCGTTGCCGGCGATGATGGACACGGCGCCGGAGCGCGGGTCGAAGCTGAAGATCTGGTGCACGCCGGCCATCGCGACGACGACGGCGTGCAGTTTGGTGGACCAGACCACGTCCCAGGGCGAGCTGAGGGAAACCTGCAGCGGATCCGCCTCCAGCCGGGCACCGTACGCGGCGCCTTCTTCGTCCACCCGGGCCGGTCCCGTCTCCAGGAGCCGCTGCACACCGTTGCCGGCCAGGGTCCTGACTGATCCGTCCGCAAGGGACAGCCCACGCAGGCGGTGGTTCACGGAGTCTGCAATGACGACGTCGTAGCCGGTCTCGGCGGCGACGTCTTCCGGGAGCAGCACCAGGCCCTGCGGTTCGTTGAAGCGTGCCGAGGCGGCATTGCCGTCGGCATGGCCCTTGTCGCCGGAGCCGTAGGTGGCCAGCACGGTCTGGAAGTCGGTGGAGAGCTCCACGAGGCGGTGGTGCCCGGTGTCAGTGACAAGCCAGGACCCCGCCTCTGAAGCGCTTCCGACGCCGCGTCCGGCCGGGAGGAAGAGGGCCTTGCCGGGGAACCGCAGGGTGCCCGACGTGGGCTCCGGCGCCACATAGGGCCCGTCGCCGCGGTGCAGGGTGCCCTTGGCCTCGTGCTCGGCGATCAACTCCGGGATCAGCACGGCGAGGCCGTCGGCGTGGCCTTCACCGGAGAGGTGCGCCACGATGTAGCCCTCGGGGTCGATGACGACCAGCGTGGGCCAGGCGCGTGCCGTGTACGCCTTCCAGGTGTCCAGCTCAGGATCGTCCAGGACCGGGTGGCGGATCTCGTAGCGTTCGACGGCGGCGGCCAGGGCCACCGGATCCGCCTCGTGCTCGAACTTGGGCGAGTGCACGCCGACCGTCACGAGGACGTCGGAGTACTGCTGCTCGAGCGGGCGGAGTTCGTCCAGCACGTGCAGGCAGTTGATGCAGCAGAAGGTCCAGAAGTCGAGCAGCACAATCTTGCCGCGCAGGGATTCCAGGTCCAGGGACTTTCCTCCGGTGTTGAGCCAGTTGCGGCCCACCAGTTCGGAGGCCCGGACCCGGAGGTGGGTGCGTACGGTTTCGGTCATGAGCGTCCTTCCAGCTTTGAGTTGCGTTCGGCCAGCCGGGCATCACGCTCGGCCAGCTTGGCAAACATATCGTTGTAAGCGGTGAGATCGGCGTCGTTATTCCTGTCCGCCGCCCGGTCGGTGCGCTTGGACTCGCGCGCATCGGACCGGGACCACATGACGGCGACGCCGATCGCCACCAGCAGCGTGGGCACTTCGCCGATACCCCAGGCCACGGCGCCGCCCATCTGCTGGTCCAGCAGGGCTGACGGGCCCCAGGTCCGGCCGAGGTTGCCGAAGTAATCCGCGGCCAGCAGCCCGGTGCCGCCCATGATCGCGACGCCGAAGAACGCGTGGAAACCCATCGTGGCCAGCAGGAGCAGCAGCCGCATGGGGTAGGGCGCGCGCCGTGGCAGCGGGTCGGTGCCGATCATGGTGAGCACAAAGATGTAACCGGTGAGTGCAAAGTGCAGGTTCATCAGCTCATGGCCGATGTGGTCCCGCATCGCGTAGCCGAAGGCGTCCGAGTAGTAGAACAGCACGATCGAGCCGGCGAAGTTGGCGGCGGCGAACAGCGGATGCGTCACCAGCTGGGAGAACTTCGAGTGGATGACGATCAGCAGCCACTCGCGCGGGCCGCGGGAGCTGTCACGGCGCGCCGTGAGCGCACGAAGGGCCAGCGTCACGGGGGCGCCAAGGACCAGGAAGATGGGGGCCACCATGGTCAGCGCCATGTGGTCCACCATGTGCGCCGAGAACAGTACCCGGCCGTAGACCGCCGGCGGACCGGAGGTCACGTACGTCAGGACGCCGAGTCCGATCACCCAGTTGACGGCCCGGAACCAGGACCAGGAGTCCCCGCGCCGGAGGACCTTTCGCATGCCGAGTACGTATGCCACGAGGCCAAATACCGCGACGGCGACCCAGAGCCAGTCCGGGCGCCATTCAGTCAGCCAGCGTTCCGGCGTCAGTTCCGGCGGCAGTTCGTAGCCGGAGATGATGAAGGCCGGGGATGCGTCCGGCGCCAGCGCCTGCTCCTGCGGCGGCGCCGAGCGGCCGAGCGCAACGGCGACGCCCGACGTCGCCCCCATGATCAGCAGCTCCGCAACAACGAGCTGCCAGAGCACGCGGCGGGCGGACAGCCCCCGGCCTTGGCTGCCCAGCTGTGGGATGACCCAGCTCCGGTGCATCAAGCCGATGCCACCAAGGACGAGGGTGGCCGCTGCTTTGGCCAGGATCAGCTGCCCGTAGGCCGAGCCGAAGAGGTCGTTCCAGGACGTGAGGCGGATGCTGGAATTGATCACCCCCGAGGCGAAGACGAGGGCGAAGGCGAAGCCGGCCAGGGAGGAGAAACGCCGGAACGTCGGCTCGGTGATATCAGGGCGGCTGCCGGACTTAGGGCCGGACCCGGCGCCTCCCAAGATGCCGGAAAGCAGGGCTAGCGTGATGATGCCGCCGACCCAGGCCGATACCCCGACCAGGTGCAGGCCGAGCGAGTTGATGGCGCCTTCGTGGTCGGCGGAGCTGGCGGAGTGTCCAATCAGCGCCGACGGGACGAGCCCGATGAGGGACAGCACAAGGGTTGCCGCCAAAGCGCCCTGGGAACGGACACCAAACAATGCCGTGGTGACCACGGCGGCGATAATGACGACGGCCAGCCACGCGCGGCCGGTCTCGATGTCCGTCATGAAATAAACCAAGGAACGGGTGAACTCCGCGTCCCCGGAGATCCCCTGGCCGGCGATATCCGAGTAGCTCAGCACCAGCACGGCAATCGCTGACAGCGTCCAGACGGCTCCGGCGGCGGCGGCGATCGCCAGTGTCCGGGTGAAGGCCGGATGCTCGGGGACGTCCCTGTCCTTGGACCGGGAGCCGGCAAGGGTGCGGGGCAGGATTCCGACGGCGAAGAGCAAGGCGCCTATCACTGTGGCCAGGGCAGTGTTATGCACCGCCTTGCTGACCGGCAAGCCCCAGCGGACCAGGGCGCCCGGGTCGGAGACCTCGCGGGCGGCTGCGGCGCCGGAGAACACCAACGCGGCAACAAGCCCCAGGAACAGGGTTGCAAGGCCAGCGAACAACCACGGCCGGGAGATCACTCCGGAGCCCGCAACGGCGCCCCGCGGTCCCCCTGTCGGGGTGGGAGCGGCGGCGGTGGTACGAGGATTTGCTGCGGAAGGCACAGTTCCATTGTCCGCTACGCCCCGCCTGCCCGCCGAATCGAGCGATACCAGCCAGCTGCCTGGGCGCTGCGACCGGACGCATCAGTTAACGAAAAAGGAGCGGCGACCCAGAGGGTCGCCGCTCCTTTCAAGCGTTCGCAGAAGATTACTTCTTCTTGGAGACCGCAGCCTTCAGCTTCGAGCCGGCGGTCAGCTTCACGCTGTGGCCTGCGGCGATCTGGATGGTCTCGCCGGTCTGCGGGTTGCGGCCGGTGCGGGCTGCGCGGTCGGTGCGCTCAACTGCAAGCCAGCCCGGGATGGTGATCTTTTCGCCCGCGGCGACAGAGGTCTCGAAGACCTCGAACATCGCATCCAGCACGGAGTTGACGGCTGCCTGGCTGGTGCCGGCCTTGCCTGCTACCTCTGCAACAAGTTCACTACGGTTCTTAGCCATTTATGTCCTCCTGGACGGTCATGATTTCTGGAGCCTGCACACGGCATGCGCACAAGCCACTGTTCGAAAACTTACCAGCTTGCCGCCGCCGAGGTGGCAAATTCCGCGTGTTTTCGGCCTTTTTTGGGGAAAAACCCGGGAATCGGCGCCTTTCGGGGCATTATTTCGCCGTCAGCGGACGCCCCCTCAGCTAGGGCGTGGTCGGAGCTGATGCTCCCTCAGTTCCTGCGTGATCCGGGGCAGCGCTCCCGGACTCCCTTGGAGCCCGACGACGGCGGCCTCCCGCCGCTGCGGGGCCACACAGGCCCGTCTGATGCCACTGAGCTCCAGCGCGGCCGGCAAGGGAACTTGGGAAGCTGGATTGTGCACTACGAGGTGAGGGCAGGCGGGGGTTGTGCGCCGGTGGCCGGCGGCTGTTCCGGAACCGGTGGCTGCGGGAGGTGGGGAAGCATGCTCCACCCTGATTCACCGTTAAATGCGGGAGAGCCCCGACCGTGTGGTTGGGGCTCTCGACCGTTTAATGATGTTCCGGCGGTGACCTACTCTCCCACACCCTCCCGGGTGC